>NZ_JAFATE010000558.1 GCF_019244115.1 Bradyrhizobium sp. | reverse complement strand
CCCGCTCAAAGCGGGGCATGGACCGTTGAGAATGATGCGGGTCGTCCCGAGCCACGTCGTCGCATTCCCGCGGCGCGATTGCGTCCGGGCTGTGCGTCGATCGCGTCCCTCTGAAATCGAGAGGGCGCAGGGAAGGCCGGGTGGCTGGCCGCACCCATGGCCCGCCAGCAAAGAAAAAGCTGGCGGCAGTTACCACAGGTTCAGCCAAGTCCGGCATTCCCTGCGCGACGGTTTTAACGCTTATATCGCGCTCTCCCTGGGAACCGGGCTTTCTTGCTCCCATCACGCGCGAGATCATCATCTTGCGCGCTTGACACCAGCGTCGGGGTGTCAGGACCACACGACTTCACGTCCGCGCTGTCGATGCTCGTCGTGCATCGTCCTCGCGTCCATCGCATCCCCGCCTCACGTATCGTGACGATCGCGCGTACGTCCCTCTGCATCGAGGCGGGATGCGCACACCATACTTCTGATTTACGAAAACAGCAAAGCGAAATATTTTTTTCCGTAGGGCTGGACAGCATTTCTGAAAAACTGCCCGTCGGGCAAATCACTGGCATTCACGCCTCTTCGTTCGTTGACAAGGACGTGGATGGCCGGGACATCTCGCGCGAAGTCGCGCTTCGCGCTTTTGCCCGGCCATGACGAGGTGGATCCTTCGCGAGACATTGATCCTGTTTCGGATTGCTTCGCGCTTGCGCCGAGCTAGTCCCCACTCGGCGGCGCGAGCGGCTGCACGATCTCCTTGAATGGCGGTAGCGCTTCGCACCTGTCCGCGTGGGCTGCGAGCGCGCCATAGCGCGAGGTATCGAACAGGTTTGGATGCGCCTCGCGCGTAAAGCGCAGCACGCAGGCGATCGCGATATCGGCATGCGCGATATGGTCGCCGAACAGATAGGACGTCTTTGCCGCGGCCCGCTCCTGCTCCAGCACCGCGAGCACGCCGGAAATCTGCGCCGCGCAGCGTTCGACCCAGATTTTTGATTGCTCCTTGCGCAGCACGCGTTCGTAGATCAGGCTGACGGCCTTGTCACCGAGCCCGGTCGCCAGCGCCAGACTACGCAGATGCCTGCGCCGCTGCGGCCCGCTCTCCGGGATCATGGCCCTGCCCGGTCCGACATGCTCGTCGAGATGGTCGAGGATCGCGGTCGAATCGATCAGCGCCTCGCCGTCGTCGAGCACCAGCGTCGGCACGCGCAGCAGCGGATTATAGGGCGCGATCTTCGCCGCATCGCCAAAGGTCGACCATGGCCTGTGCTCGAAGGCGATGCCGTAAAGCCGGAGGGCGATCGCAACCCGGCGGACGAAGGGGGAATCATATTGGCCGATGAGAAACATGGTGCCCTCTTTGGTCATGGCCGGGCGCCTGCCGCCGGCTCGATCACTATGTCATCAGAGGGAACAGGGATGACCGGATCAACTGCGCGCATCACGACCCTGCCATGCAGCGGCTCCGCCGCGCCTCATACATGCTCCCGGATGGCCCGCTTGACCGCGTCGATCGCAGCCTCGTTCCGCTTGTACATGGTCCACTGCTTGATGCGCTTGGCGCGCACGAGTTTTGCCGCCGTCAGCACCCGCATGTGCTCGCTCAGGGTCGGCGCGCTGACGCCGAGCTTTTCGGCGATCAGGACGCCGCACACGCCGTCCTCGACCAGGTCGCCGTCGACCTGGTCGCGAAAATGCCGCCTGGGATCGCGCAGCCAGTCAAGAATCTGCAGCCGCCGCTCGTTGGCCAGCGCCCGCAGGGCAGTTGCAATTTTCATTTAGGCATTTTGCCAATTAGCTAATTGCCGTCAAGGCGGAAAAGCGCTATCAGTCCCTGCCATGACCCCCTCATCTCCGATCACCCGCGAGCGCATCGCCGCGACCGAAAGCGTCATCCGTCCCCATATTCGCCGCACGCCCCTTCTGAAGGCGGATCTGGCCGATTTCGGCCTTGCGCCGGGCGCGCTGACCTTCAAGCTGGAAACGCTGCAACATTCCGGTTCGTTCAAGGCGCGTGGCGCGTTCGCCAATCTCCTGCTGCGCAAAGCACCGGAGGCCGGCGTGGCTGCGGCGTCCGGAGGCAATCATGGTGCCGCGGTCGCCTATGCCGCGCACCGGCTGGGGGTGCCCGCGACCATCTTCGTGTCGGAAATCACCTCGCCCGCGAAGATCGAACGCATCCGCAGCTATGGTGCTCGCCTGGTGGTCGGGGGCAATCGCTATGCCGATGCGCTCGCGGCCAGCGAGAAGCATGTCGCGCAGAGCGGCGCCATGCCGGTCCATGCCTACGACCAGGCGGAGACGCTGCTCGGCCAGGGCAGCGTCGGCCTGGAACTCGAGCAGGACGCGCCCGAGACCGACACGCTGCTGGTTGCTGTCGGTGGCGGCGGGCTGATCGGCGGCATCGCGGCATGGTATGCCGGGCGAACCAGGATCATCGCCGTCGAACCCGAGCAGGCGCCGACCTTGCATGCGGCGCTCGCGGCGGGCGAGCCGGTCGACGCACCGGCCGGCGGCATCGCCGGCGACAGTCTCGCACCGCGCCGCGTCGGCAGCCTAATGTTTCCGATCGCACAGGCGCATGTCGAGAAGGTCGTGCTGGTCAGCGACGACGCGATCCGGCAGGCCCAACTGGCGTTGTGGTCGACGCTGCGCGTGGTGGTCGAGCCCGGCGGAGCGGCCGCCTTCGCAGCGCTGCTCTCGGGGCAGTATCGCCCCGCACCCGGCGAGCGGGTCGCGGTGCTGCTGTGCGGCGCCAATACGACCGCGGTGGATTTCGGCCGATAGGGGCGCGACGTCGCACGCTCACGCGATGATCGGCACGTGCCTGGCGACATCGCGCGGCGCCGTGCCGTCGAGGCGCGGGTCGTCCGCGATCTCGATCTGGCGGCGAAATGGGCGAAAGCCGGCGCGCTGGTAGAATGACAGTGCGGCCGGATGGTCGAACGTGCAGGTGTGAACCCAGACCCGACTGACCGGCTTCGACCATGCGCGCTCGAGCGCGCTGTTCATCAGGAATCCGCTGGCGCCCGTGCCGATCAAGCTTTCGGTGACGCCAAAGAAGACGATTTCGCAATCGGCCGGTTCGCGAAAATCGAGCTCCAGCAGGCCTTCGTCGCGGCCTTCATGCTGGAGCGCAAAGATCTCGACGCCCGGCGCCCGGATGACCGCGGCGAGGTCCGCGTCCGGCATGCGTGCCCGCGAAAACCACAACCATTCCTCGCCGACGCGTCGATAAAGATCGCGGAACCAGTCGATGTCGGGCGTTTCCACCCGGCGCAGCGTCCGGCGGTCCACTGGATGACGCGGCAGAAGGGGACACTGCAGCATTTGGAGATGGGTGACGACCGCGGCAATCTTGCCGGCAGGAACGTCAAAATAGCCGTCGGGCAGGATCATCGGACTGGTCCGGGCTGCGGACGCGTTTGTGGCCGGGCCTGACCCGGCCATCCATCGTCGGCGTAAAACACTCCTACGTGTTGCTGGATGCCTGAATCAAGTCCGGGCATGTCGAGCGGATAACGGCCCCTTGAGGCGATCACCCCTCCGCCTCGTCGCTCGCGAGCACGCCGCGAACGGCGCGTGCCCAGCCGGCAAGCTTCCGCTCGCGCGTCGCCGCGCTCATGCTCGGCTTGAAGCGATGTTCGAGCCGCCAGTTGTCGGCGAATTTTTGCGGCTCCGGATAGACGCCGGCGGCGAGTCCGGCGAGATAGGCCGCGCCGAGCGCCGTGGTCTCCTGGATCATCGGACGGTCGACCGGCGCATCCAGCAGGTCTGCGAGCCGCTGCATGGTCCAGTCGGAGGCCGTCATGCCGCCGTCGACGCGCAGCACGATGGTCGCGGCGCTCGCGTCCGGCCAGTCGGCACGCATCGCCGCCCAGAGATCAAAAGTCTGGTAGCAGACGCTTTCCAGCACGGCATGCGCGAGTTCGGCGGGTCCCGAATTGCGCGTCAGCCCGAACAGCGCGCCGCGCACGTTCGGGTTCCAGTAGGGCGCGCCGAGGCCGACGAACGCCGGCACGAGATAGACGCTCTGCATCGAATCGGATTTGTCCGCGAGCGGGCCGGTCTCCGCCGCCTGCTTGATGATGCCGAGGCCATCGCGCAGCCATTGCACCGCCGAGCCCGCGACGAAGATCGAGCCTTCGAGCGCATAGGTTCGCTTGCCGCCGAGCTGATAAGCGATCGTCGTGAGCAGCTTGTTGTTCGAGGCAACCGGTGTCGTGCCTGTATTGAGCAGCGCAAAACAGCCGGTGCCATAGGTCGACTTCATCATGCCCGGCGTAAAGCAGGCCTGCCCGATGGTCGCGGCCTGCTGGTCGCCGGCGATGCCGGAGATCGCGATCTTGCCGCCGAACAGGTCCGCCGTGGTCTCGCCGAACAGGTGCGAGGAATCCTTCACCACGGGCAGCAGCGAGCGCGGCACGCGCAAAAGCTTCAGCAGATCATCGTCCCACTGGCCGGTGTGGATGTTGAACAATAGCGTGCGCGAGGCGTTGGTGGCATCGGTCGCATGCACCTTGCCGCCGGTGAGCCGCCACAGCAAATAGCAATCCACCGTGCCGAACAACAGTTCGCCGGCTTCGGCGCGCGCCCGCGCGCCGGGGACATGGTCGAGGATCCAGGCGACTTTGGTGCCCGAGAAATACGGGTCGATGATCAGGCCGGTCTTTTGCGAAATCATCGGCTCGTGGCCGTCGGCCTTGAGTCTCGCACAGATGTCGGCCGTGCGGCGGTCCTGCCAGACGATGGCGCGGTGCACGGCCTGCCCGGTGGCGCGGTCCCACACCACGGTGGTCTCGCGCTGGTTGGTGATGCCGATCGCGGCGATGTCTTTGGCGGTGAGCCCGGCTTTTTCCAGCGCATCGCGGCAGGTCATGACCGTCGAGGTCCAGATGTCCTCCGGCTCATGCTCGACCCAGCCCGA
>NZ_JAFATE010000516.1 GCF_019244115.1 Bradyrhizobium sp. | reverse complement strand
GGGTATTCGGCATGCCCGAAGAGGACGGCCTCCTGCTCGCGCATCATTTGGGCCGGGCGTTGCAGCTGACCAACATCCTCAGGGATATCGACGAGGATGCCGGCCTCGGCCGGCTCTATCTGCCGCGCGAGGCCCTGCTGCATGCCGGCATCACCAGTGATGATCCCGTCAAGGTAGCGGCCGAGCGGGCGCTGCCAAAAGTCTGCCTTCCGCTCGCCGACCGGGCGAAGCGGCATTTCGAGCAGGCCGACGAGGTGATGAAGCGAAATTCGCGTCGCGCGGTCCGCGCACCCCGCATCATGGAAAAATACTACCGCGCCATATTGGAGCTCTTATTGGCACGCGGGTTCGCCGCGCCGCGCGAGCCGGTCCGCGTCGGCAAGCTCGCCCGCATCGCCATCATTCTGCGTTACGCGATCATCTGATGCCCAAAACCGTTCATATCATCGGCGCTGGAATTTCCGGCCTTTCGGCGGCCGTGCGGCTCAAGAATGCCGGTCTTGACGTGCATGTCCACGAGGCGACGCAACAGGCCGGCGGCCGCTGCCGGTCGTATTTCGACGCGGCGACCAATCTCACCATCGACAACGGCAATCATCTGCTGCTGTCCGGCAACCGGCACGCGCTCAGCTACGCGCGTTCGATCGGCACGGAGGCGGGGCTCGTCGGGCCGAACAGCGCGAAGTTCCCGTTCGTCGATCTTGCTGACGGACGGCGCTGGCAGATCGATCTCGGCGACAGCCGTCTGCCGCTCTGGCTGTTCGACAAGAGCCGACGCGTGCCCGACACCGCAATTGGCGATTATCTAAAGCTGGCGCCGCTGACCTGGGCCGGGACGGAGCGGCTGGTCGGCGACGCCATTCCCTGCCACGGGACGCTGTATCAGCGGCTGGTGCAGCCGCTCCTGCTCGCCGCGCTCAATGTCGATCCCCCCGAAGGCTCGGCGGGGCTTGCGGGCGCCATCGTTCGTGAGACGCTGCTTGCCGGCGGGCAGGCCTGCCGCCCGCTGATCGCACGCGAGGGTTTGAGCGCCGTGCTGGTCGAGCCCGCGGTCAAGCTGCTGCAGGACAAGGGCGCGAGCGTGCGCTTTGGTCATGAGCTGCGCGCTTTCGCAATGTCGTCCGACCGGGTCGGCGCGCTGAATTTTGGCCGCGGCGATGAAATCGCAGTCGGTCCCGACGATTGCGTCATCATGGCCGTTCCGCCGCGCGCCGCCGCTTCGCTGCTGCCGGGCCTGAAGACGCCGACCGAGTTCCGTGCCATCGTCAACGCGCATTTCCGCTACGACCCGCCGCCCGGAGCCGCGCCGATCCTCGGTGTGATCGGCGGCACGGTGGAATGGCTGTTCGCGTTTCCGCAGCGGCTGTCGGTCACCATCAGCAATGGCGACCGCTTGGTCGATGCGCCGCGCGAAGAGCTGGCGCAAACCATCTGGCGCGACGTCTGCGCCGCCGCGGGGCTGCCCGCGCAGGCAGCTGCTGACTTGTCGAAGGAATTGCCCCCTTGGCAGATCGTGCGCGAGCGCCGTGCCACATTTGCGGCCACACCGGAGCAGAACGCCCTGCGCCCGGGCCCGGTCACTTCTGTCAAAAACCTGTTTCTCGCCGGCGACTGGACTGCTACGGGGTTGCCCGCGACCATCGAGGGTTCGGTCCGCTCCGGAGACCGCGCAGCCGACCTGGTGCTTGGCCTGCGCTAAGCAGCACCGATCTGAACTTCCTGCGCCGCCCGCGATAGGTGATGCGGAGCGGCAGAGACGGAGATGTGAACGAAATGCTTTCCGTTGCTGAAACCGTAGAGGTCGACGGCAAGAGCCTGCAGACCACGATCTCCGCCGCAACGCGCGCACTGCTCGACTACCAAAGGGCGGACGGCCATTGGGTGTTCGAGCTCGAGGCCGACAGCACCATTCCGGCCGAGTACATCCTGCTGCGCCATTATCTCGCCGAGCCCGTCGACGCCGTCCTCGAAACCAAGATCGCAAAATATCTGCGCCGTGTGCAGGGCGCGCATGGCGGCTGGCCACTGGTGCATGACGGCGTCTTCGACATGAGCGCCAGCGTCAAGGCCTATTTCGCGCTAAAGCTGATCGGCGATTCCACAGATGCCCCGCACATGGTGCGCGCGCGTGAGGCGATCCGCAGCCGCGGCGGCGCCGTGCACAGCAACGTCTTCACCCGCTTCACGCTGGCGCTGTTCGGCGTGTTGGACTGGAAGAGCGTCCCGGTGCTGCCGGTCGAGATCATGCTCCTGCCGCTGTGGTTTCCGTTCCACATCGCAAAGATCTCCTACTGGGCGCGCACCACGATGGTGCCGCTTCTGGTGCTCGGCGCGCTCAAGCCGCGCGCGAAGAATCCGAAAGGCGTCGGCGTCGACGAACTGTTCCTGCAGGATCCGCGCTCGATCGGCATGACGAGGAAGGCGCCGCATCAAAGTCTCGGCTGGTTCACGTTCTTTCGCGCGCTCGACAGCGTCCTGCGCGTGGTCGAGCCGATGTTCCCGAAGAGGTTGCGGCAGCGCGCGATCGATGCCGCGCTCGCCTTCATCGAGGAACGGCTGAACGGCATCGACGGGATGGGCGCGATCTACCCGCCGATGGCCAATATCGTCATGATGTATGACGCGCTCGGCAAGGGCCCGGACTATCCGCCGCGCGCCAACACGCGCAAGGGTCTTGAGGACCTGCTCGTGATCGGCGACGAGGAGGCCTATTGCCAGCCTTGCGTTTCGCCGGTGTGGGACACCGCGCTGACCACGCATGCGCTGCTGGAGGCCGGCGACGAGACCTCGCTGGCCTCGGCGAAGCAGGGGCTGGAGTGGCTGCTGCCGCGGCAGGTGCTGGACGTCAAGGGCGACTGGGTGGTCAAGGCGCCGGACGTGCGCCCGGGCGGCTGGGCGTTCCAGTACAACAATGCGCATTACCCCGATCTCGACGACACCGCCGTTGTCGTGATGTCGCTGGACCGTATGCAGCGCGGCACCGGCGGCCACGCTTACGATCACGCGATCGCCCGCGGGGTGGAGTGGATCGAGGGCATGCAGAGCCGCGACGGCGGCTGGGCCGCCTTCGACATCAACAATCTGGAATACTACCTCAACAACATCCCGTTCTCCGATCACGGCGCGCTACTCGACCCGCCGACCGAGGATGTCACCGCGCGCTGCCTGTCGATGCTGGCCCAGCTCGGGCAGACCGCCGACAAGAACAAGGCTGTGGCCGCCGGAATCGATTACCTCCGCCGCACCCAGCACCCGGAAGGATCCTGGTGGGGGCGCTGGGGCATGAACTACATCTATGGCACCTGGAGCGTGCTGTGTGCGCTCAATGCCGCCGGGATCAGCCACCAGGATCCGATGATCCGCAAGGCGGTCAGTTGGCTCGTCACCATCCAGAATCAGGACGGCGGCTGGGGGGAGGACGCCATGACGTATGGGCTCGACTACCGCGGCCAGACGGCGGCGTCCTCGACCGCCTCCCAGACGGCATGGGCCTTGCTTGCCCTAATGGCCGCGGGAGAGGTCGAAAACCCCGCGGTTTCCAGGGGGATTGGGTACTTAATGGCAACACAGGCGGAAAAAGGGCTCTGGGACGAGCAGCGTTTCACCGCGACGGGCTTTCCCCGCGTATTTTATCTGCGTTATCATGGTTACCCGAAGTTCTTTCCGCTCTGGGCGTTAGCGCGGTACAGGAACCTGACGAAGACGAACACCAGGGTGGTAGGGGTCGGAATGTGAATTTGGGGGAAGGGGAAGACTTTTCCGCGGAATATCCCATCGATCCGCGGCCGATACTGATTGTGACCGGTCTGTTGCAGGAGGCCCGCATCGCGGCAGGGCCGGGAATGGCGGTCATCTGCTCGAGTAGCGATCCCAGGCAGTTGCGGGCGCTGCTCACGGTTTTCGATCCCACCACGATTCGCGGCGTCATCAGCTTCGGGGTTGCCGGGGGGCTGGACCCTTCGCTGAAATCGGGTGACGTCGTGGTAGCCACCGAGGTCATGGCGGGCGACGCCCGCTGGCTCGCCGGGCTCTCCCTCAATGAGACGCTGCTGTCAGGCCTTGCATTGGGCCGCCGCCGCGTCGTGCGCGGGGGGCTGGCCGGCGTCGAAGAGGTCGTGATGGCCCGGGCCAGAAAGGCGGCCCTGCGCTCGGTCACGGGGGCGGCGGCCGTCGACATGGAAAGCCATATCGCGGCCGACTATGCGACCAAGGCGGGCCTTCCCTTCGCGGCGCTTCGGGTGATCAGCGACCCCGCCGACCGGACGCTGCCGGCGCTGGCCAAAGCCGCCATCAAACCGAATGGCGACATCGACCTGCGCAAGATCCTCAAGGGCGTCGTGCGCAATCCGCGCCTGTTGCGCGCGCTGGTCTCGACCGGAATCGATTTCAATCGCGCGCTCAAGAGCCTACGCGGCTGTCGAGGCTTTCTGCTCGGCGGCGAGAGCTTCATCCCGGCGGATCTCTGACAGCTTCTTCTCGACCTGCTCGGCGAAGATGTACTGCGCCGGGCGCTGCTTGCTCAGATCGATCTCGGGCGCCATCGGGCCCGTGGTCTTGATGCCGCGCAAGCTCACCCACAGCGCCTTGAACGGGTTGTTGATCGCGGCGCTGGCGGCGGTCGGCTCGTAGCCGCAATGCGCCATGCAGTTGGCGCACTTTTCATACTTGCCGGTGCCGTAGGTTTCCCAATCAGTCGTGTCCATCAGCTCCTTGAAGGTCTTTGCGTAGCCTTCGCCGAGCAGATAGCAGGGTTTTTGCCAGCCAAAGATGTTGCGCGCCGGCATGCCCCAGGGCGTGCACTCGAAATCCTGGTTGCCGGCGAGGAAGTCGAGGAAGAGGCCGGAATGCATGAAATTCCACTTCTTGCCCTTGCCGAGCGCGAAAACGTCGCGGAACAGCTTCTTGGTCTTGGTGCGATTTAAGAAGTGCTCCTGGTCGGGGGCACGCTCATAGGCATAGCCCGGCGACATCGAGACGCCGACGCCGAGCTCGGTCGTCAGGTCGAGAAATTTGGCGATCTCCTCGCCCGGGTGGCCGTCGAAAATGGTGGCGTTGACGTTGACGGTGAAGCCGCGCGCCTTGGCGGCCTTGATCGCCGACACGGCGCGGTCGAACACGCCCTTCTGCGAGACCGCCTTGTCGTGGTGGTCGCGCAGCCCGTCGAGATGCACCGAGAAGAACAAATAGGGCGACGGTTCGAACAGGTCGAGCTTCTTCTCCAGCAGCAGCGCGTTGGTGCATAGCGACACGAACTTCTTGCGCGCGACCAGGCCGCGCACGATCTCGCCGATCTCCTTGTGAATTAGCGGCTCGCCGCCGGGGATCGCGACCATCGGCGCGCCGCATTCGTCGGCGGCGTCCCAGCATTCCTGTGCCGTCATGCGGCGGTTCAGGATCGCGTCGGGATAGTCGATCTTGCCGCAGCCGGCGCAAGCGAGATTGCAGCGGAACAGGGGCTCGAGCATCAGCACCAGCGGATAGCGCTTGCGGCCCATCAGCTTCTGCTTGACGAGATAGCTGCCGATGCGGATTTCCTTCAGGAACGGTATGGCCATTACGAGTTTTCTTTCCGATCTGTTGGTTAGCCCGCGGCGAGTTCCGCCGGCAGACGAAATTCGATGTTCTCTTCGCGGCCCGGCAGCACCTGGACCTTCACCGGTCCGATCCGCCGCAGCGCTTCGATGACGTCGTCGACCAGAACCTCGGGGGCCGAGGCCCCCGCGGTGATCCCGACAGCCTTGGCATCCTTCAGCCACTCCGGATTGAGCGCGCTGCCGTCGGCAATAAGGTAACTGGCGACGCCGGCCTCGGTGCCGATTTCGCGCAATCTATTCGAGTTGGAACTGTTGGCAGCCCCCACCACCAGGATGACATCCACCAGCTTGGAAAGGTCCCTTACCGCAGATTGCCGGTTCTGTGTCGCATAGCAGATATCCCGGATGTCGGGGCCTTGAATGTCTGTAAACCGCTCCTTCAGGGCCGAAATGATGTCTTTTGTGTCATCCACGCTCAGCGTGGTCTGGGTGATATAGGCGACCGGCGTGTCGACCGGCAGGGTTAGCGCAGCGACGTCGGCGACGTTCTGGACCAGCAGCACCGGGCCGGGAACCTGGCCCATGGTGCCCTCGACCTCGGGATGGCCGGCATGCCCGATCAGGATCAGGGCGCGGCCCTTCGACATATAGCGCTTGCCCTGGTTATGGACCTTCGTCACCAGCGGGCAGGTGGCATTGAGGACCGGCAAACCACGGGCTGCGGCTTCCTCTTCCACCGTGCGCGCCACGCCATGGGCGGAGAACACGGTCACGGCGAGCGGCGGGACCTCGCTGAGATCCTCGACAAAGATCGCGCCCTTGTTCTTCAGGCTCTCGACCACGTATTTGTTGTGGACGATCTCGTGCCGGACATAGACCGGCGGGCCGTACTTCTCGAGCGCACGCTCCACGATCTCGATGGCGCGGACGACGCCGGCACAAAAACCGCGCGGCTGCGCGAGGTACACTTCCATGGGATGTCCGGTACGCAAGTTGCCTCACTCTCATTCTTGAAAACAAACGCCGTGCCTTCGGATCAGGGCAATATCCGCACCATTGCGCGAGTTCCCGTCCGCACGGTATTGAACACAGGGAAAGCAAGGGCTTTGTGTCAAAAATTCAGCAGGGAGGGAAGGGACCGGCAGATTGTTCGTTTTTTCCTGCGAGCCCATATTGGTACTATCATACTTTCTTGTAAGATATTGAAAACGAAGAAGATGCTTGCTCATCGCTTCGTCACTTTACCGCCTGACAAAGCCGGCTATATGAGCCGCCTCACCGGTGCCTGTCCGACTTTTGAAGAGCCTTGAAAACGTGGATGGGCCTGCCGGAACTCCGCGGAACGAGCGGACGTTTCGGCATGTTCTCTGATCTGACCAGAAAGAATTGATGTGCTGACAAGCATTGTTGTTGCGATCGTCCGAACCTGCACGCGGTTCGCCCCCGTCACGCTGGTCGTTGGCCTTGCGCTCGCGGTCGGCGCGGGTGTCTACACGGCGCATCATTTCAAGATCAACACCGACATCAACACCCTGATTTCGCCCAATCTCGATTGGCGGCAGCGCGACCAGCAGTTCGAACAGGCCTTCGATCGCGACCGCACCATTCTGGTCGTGATCGATTCCCCAACCCCGGAACTGACCCGTTCGGCGGAACAAGCGCTGGAACAGAAGCTCCGAGGTGATACAGCGCATTTCGCCTCCGTGCATCCGCTCGGCTCCGGCGAATTTTTTGAGAAGAACGGCCTCTTGTTCCTGCCGACCGACCAGGTTCGAGAGGCGACCTCGCAATTCGAACAGGCCGCGCCCCTGGTCGAAATCATGGCCGGCGATCCCTCGATCCGCGGCCTGACGGGTGCGCTGGAGACCGGGCTTGCCGGCGTCAAGCGCGGGCAGGTCACTCTGGACGGCACCGCGCGGCCGTTCAACTATGTCGCCCAGACCGTCGAAGACGTGCTGGACAAGCGCAACGCCGCGTTTTCCTGGCGGCAGCTCGTGAGCGACAAGCCGCTGGCCGACTCCGACCGCCGCGCCTTCATCGAGCTGAAACCCATACTCAACTACCAGGAACTGGAGCCGGGCAAGGGCGCCACCGATGCGATCAGGCAGGCCGCAAACGAGCTGGATCTTGCCGGCGGGTATCAGGCCCGCGTCCGCCTGACCGGGCCGGTGCCGATCGCCAATGAGGAATACGCGACCGTCCAGGATGGCGCCGTGGTCAATGGCATCGGCACCGTCATCGTCGTGCTGTTCATTCTCTGGATGGCGCTGCATTCGGGCAAGATCATCCTCGCCGTGTTCATCAACCTGTTCATCGGGCTGTCGATCACCACGGCGGTCGGCCTGATGATGGCGGGGTCGTTCAACCTCTTGTCGGTCGCGTTCGCGGTGCTGTTCGTCGGGCTCGGCGTCGATTTCGGCATCCAGTTCAGCGTCCGCTACCGCTCTGAAAGATTCAAGAACGACAATATTCCGCAGGCGCTGGAAGAGGCGGCGCGGCGCTCGGCCGTGCCGCTGTCGCTCGCCGCGATGGCGACCGCGGCCGGCTTCCTGTGCTTCCTGCCGACCGACTACAAGGGGATCTCGGAGCTTGGCGAGATTGCCGGCGCCGGCATGCTGATCGCCTTCCTCTCCTCGATCACAGTGCTGCCGGCGCTGCTCCGCCTGTTTCACCCGCCCGGCGAAAACGAGCCGGTCGGCTACGCCTTTCTGGCACCGGTCGACCATTTTCTGGAAAAGCACCGCGTGCCGATCATCGTCGGGACGTTGGCAATCGTCGCCGCCGGGCTGCCGCTGCTCTATTTCATGAAGTTCGACTTCAACCCGATGAACCTGCGCAATCCCAACGCGGAATCGATCGCGACCTTCCTCGATCTGCGCAAGGACCCGAACACCGGCGCCAATGCCATCGACGTCATGACCAAGTCCGAGGCCGACGCCAAGCAGATCGAGGCGAGGCTGGAGAAACTGCCGGAAGTGCTGCGCGTGATGTCGCTCGATTTTTTCGTGCCCGACGATCAGCCCGCCAAGCTGAAGCTGATCGCGCAGGCCGCAAAAGTGCTGGAGCCGGCGCTCAATCCGGATTCCATCGACGCGCCGCCGACTGACGCGGAGAATGTCGATTCGCTGAACAGCTCGGTCGCCAGCCTGCGCAAGACCGCAGGCGAGGCCAAGGGACCGGGCGCCGATGCCAACCGCCGGCTCGCCGACGCGCTGGAGCGGCTCGCCAAGTCCGATGAGGCCACCCGCAACAAAGCGCAGGCGATCTTCGTCACGCCGCTCAAGGTGGTGTTCGATCAGCTCAAGAGCGCGCTGCAGGCGCAGCAGGTCAGCCTGAAAACGCTGCCGCCGGACCTCGTGAGCTCCTGGAAGACCAAGGATGGGCTGATGCGGGTAGAGGCGCTGCCGCGCGGCGATCCCAACGACAACGACAATCTGCGCCGCTTCGCCAACGCGGTGCTCGCGGCGGAGCCGACCGCGATCGGCGGCCCGGTGTCGATCCTGAAATCCGGCGACACCGTGGTGAAGGCGTTCATTCACGCCGGGATCTATTCGCTGGTCGTGATCAGCCTGTTGCTGTGGATCACGCTGCGGCGGATCACCGACGTGCTGGTAACGCTGGTTCCACTGCTGGTCGCGGGCGCCGTGACGCTCGAGATCTGTGTGCTGATCGGATTGCCGCTCAACTTTGCCAATATCGTCGCGCTGCCGTTGCTGCTCGGCGTCGGCGTCGCGTTCAAGATCTACTATGTGACGGCGTGGCGGTCAGGCCGCACCAACCTGTTGCAGAGCAGCCTGACGCGCGCGATCTTCTTCAGCGCGATGACCACGGCGACCGCGTTCGGCAGCCTGTGGCTGTCCAGTCATCCGGGAACCTCGAGCATGGGCAAGCTGCTTGCGCTGTCGCTCGTCACCACGCTCGCCGCCGTGCTGCTGTTCCAGCCCGCGCTAATGGGCAAACCCCGCAATGTCGGGTAGCAGGCAGATGTCGCCGACCGGATCGGCCGGCTGCTGTGCGCCTTTCTGACCGCCCTTGGCGGCGAGGGCAGGTGGCGCCGGCGACTTCGGTGCTGCAGTCTTTGGCGCGGCGCCGACGGTTTTCGGCGCGACGCCCTTGGCCATGCTGTTGGCGGGGCTCGACGGAATCGGCGGTGCGACGCGGGTCCAGGTTTCACCGCCGCACAGGAAGCCGAGCACACAGCCTTTGATCTCAAGCTGATCGTCACCGACAGGTGTGATGGTGGCGCTGTAGGACTGGCCGTCCTTGGCGTTGTAGACTTGTCCTTCCCATTGATTGAGGCCTGCCTTCTTCTTCATGTCGATCAGAATCGGCATGCCAAGGGTTGGCCTGCTCTGCTTTGAAACGTCAGGGTTGTTGGTGTCGCGCCCGCCAGGCGTCTTTTCCCATGCAACCGCGCCCCACATGCTGCCGTTGCACTGCGCAACCCGGATGTTGGCGACGCCGTCGGCCACGCGCCAATCGCCGGTGGGATCGGCAGCGCTGGCGGCAGACAGGGAGGCCGCCTGCAAGAAAGCGGAACAGAAGAGAGCTGTCCGCAAGAAGTTTCGTGGGCAGTGCAACATTGTCAAAACCTGTGCTTGCTTTGCTGGTCGAAAGAAGGGCAAAAAGCCGCATTGAACTTTTTCAGTTGACGAAATCGCCGCCAACCGAACTATGTAACTGATGCTGAGTTCAAATCTAGACGTTTCCGAGATGTTTGTGGAGCGCCAGGCGCAGCGCGGCTCCATGCATGCGCGCCATCTTAATGAACAGATGGTCCGCGTGCTCAAAACCATCGGATATGACGTTGGTTTCCAGAAGGGCCAGGGTCAATACCTGTTCGATCGCGATGGCGCGCGCTATCTCGATCTTTTGAGCGGGTTCGGCGTCTTTGCAATCGGTCGCAATCATCCGGCGCTGCGTAGCGCGCTGAAAAGTGTGCTGGACAGCGATCTGCCTAACCTGGTGCAGCTCGACGTCTCCACGCTGGCCGGCGTGCTCGCCGAGCGGCTGCTCGAATTCGTGCCCTATCTCGACAAGGTATTTTTCGCCAATTCCGGCGCGGAAACCGTCGAGGCCGCGATCAAGTTCGCGCGGGGCGCGACGGGGCGCCCCGGCGTCGTCTATTGTTCCCATGCCTATCACGGCCTGTCCTATGGCGCGCTGTCGCTCACGGATGATCCGAATTTCCGTTCAGGTTTCGAACCGCTGCTGCCGGGATGCACGCCGATTCCTTTTAACGATCTCGGAGCGCTGGAGCAGGCGCTATCGTCGCGCCAGATCGCCGCATTCATTGTCGAGCCGATCCAGGGCAAGGGCGTCAACATGCCCACCGACGAGTACCTGCCGGGAGCTGCCGCACTGTGCAAGCGCTACGGCACGATCTTCATCGCCGACGAGATCCAGTGCGGAATGGGGCGGACCGGGCGGTTTCTCGCAGTGGAACACTGGAACGTCGAACCCGACATGGTGCTGCTCTCGAAGGCGCTGTCGGGCGGCCACGTGCCGGTCGGTGCATTGCTGACGCGCAAGGCGATCTTCGACAGGATCTTCAACCAGATGGACCGCGCGGTCGTGCACGGCTCGACCTTTGCCAAGAACGACCTTGCGATGGCGGCCGGTATCGCAACCCTCGAAGTCATCAAGAACGAACGGCTGATCGAGGCCGCCGCCAAGCGCGGCGCCGAGCTTCGCCTCGCGCTGACGCGGATGGTACCGGGCTACGAGCTGATGAAGGAGGTTCGTGGCAAGGGGCTGATGATCGGCGTCGAGTTCGGGCCCCCGAAATCGCTGCGGCTGAAAGCGTCCTGGAACGTGCTGGAGACCGCCAACAAGGGCCTGTTCTGCCAGCTCATCACGGTGCCGCTGTTCAAGGATCACAAGATCCTGACCCAGGTCGCCGGTCACGGCCTGCACACGATCAAACTGCTGCCGCCGCTCACCATCACCGAAGAGGACTGCAACTGGATCGAGACGGCGTTCGACCGGGTGATTGCCGCAAGCCACAAGGTGCCCGGCGCGATCTGGTCGCTCGGCAAGACGCTTGTCGACAACGCGATCCGCAAATCCGCGTGAGTCTTGGGCGGTGCTCTGCACCGCGCTCGACTGCCGGCGATCGTGCTGATCGTTGTTCTTCCAGCGGATCTTTCGGCCGCAAGGGCCGCGAGCCCGCGCAGAATCCATTGTGACCGCGAACAGCGTCGAGGATAACAGGCGACGCTGCTACGACGAGTGCCGCCGGCAGGACGAGACGCCGGCTACATTGTCACCGGACAAGCGCGAACTCAGCATCGAAATCTGAACGGGACCTCCTATCCTTGGGGGAACCGGATAACGCGCTCGCTTTGGATGAGCCCTTGAGCTCCAATCAACTTATGGCTGCTCCCCGCGTTGTGAATGGACAGCCCAACGACCTCAGCGGGAGAGTCATCACCTTGAACGGCGGACCGATGTCCCGTAGGCGACCCGCGTCGATTCCATGAATCCCGAGGAGCAGCGGCTCGC
>NZ_JAFATE010000409.1 GCF_019244115.1 Bradyrhizobium sp. | reverse complement strand
GCCATGCCGGGCACCCGCGAGGCGGGACACGATCTCGCGCCGTCGAACCTCGAGCAGGCGCTTGACCAGCATCAGACGCTCACGCTCCGGCGCCGCATCGCGCGCCTCCCAGTCGAGGACACAGGCGCGGAATGTTTCCGGATCGAGCGGGTCGGGGACCGCATCGCCATATTTGGCGTAGGCCCAGTCATATTCACGGCGCCGCCCTTGGCGGACCGCATCGGCCAGCTCGCCGGCAAAATCGCAGAAGAACAGGAACGGCCGCCGCGAGCCCCACTCTTCGCCCATGAACAGCATGGGTATCATGGGGGCAAGCAGAGTGATGGCAAGCGCAGCTTCGACCTGCTTGGGATCCGCGAGAGCGTCGAGGCGTTCGCCGAGCGCGCGGTTTCCGGTCTGGTCGTGGTTCTGCAGGAAGCTGACGAAGGCGGTCGGCTCAAGCGCACGGCTCGGTTCGCCGCGCGGCCTGTTGCCCCAGAACGCGGCCACCTCACCTTGATACACAAAGCCCTCAGCGAGCGCGCGCGCAATGTGGCCACGGGGCGAACGCTGATAGTCGCCATAATAGCCGTGGGACTCGCCGGTCAGCAGCACATGAAAGGCGTGGTGGTAATCGTCATTCCACTGCGCGCGGAATTTTCCCCGTGGCCGTTCCTCGGTTGGATCAAGAAGGCTTGCGATATTGTCGCCGTTTTCCAGCACGAGATGGATGTGCCGGCCGGTCTCCGCGGCCAGTTTTCCCACGGCGGTGCTGAGATCGTGCAGCATCGCAATTTCGCCGGGCGGGGTGACGATGTGGTTGACCGCATCAAACCGCAGCCCGTCGAAGCGATAGTCGCAAAGCCAATGCAGCGCGCTGCCAATCGCGAACGCACGCACCTCCGGCTTGCCGTAGTCGATCACGCTGCCCCAGGGAGTTTCTGCGGCCGTAAAGAAACGCGGCGCATAATGGTACAGGAAATTTCCCTCTGGACCGAAATGATTGTAGACCACGTCGAGAAACACCATCAGCCTGCGCTGATGCGCAGCATCGATCAGCGCCTTCAGGTCCTCGGGGCGGCCATAGGCGCTGTCGGGCGCATACCACAAGACGCCGTCATAGCCCCAGTTGCGCTGGCCAAAAAAATCCGCGATCGGCATCAGCTCGAGCGCCGTGATCCCGGTCTCAACCAGATGATCGAGCCGATCGATGACAGCGCGATACGTCCCTCCCTGCGTGAATGTTCCGACATGGGTTTCGATCAGCACCGCCTCTTCCCAGCGACGGCCGCGCCAGCCGGCGCTCTTCCATGGATAGCTCGCGTGATCGATCACCTCGCTCGGACCAAAGACGTCGTCCGGTTGAAAGCTCGATGCGGGATCGGGCACGTCAAGCGCGCCGTCGATACGGAACTTGTAGCGCGCGCCCGCCGCCAGCCCGCCGACATCGAGGCGGAACCAGCCGTCGTCGTCGCGCCGCATCGGCTGCGGGTTGTCAAGAAGCAGGTCGACCTGTCGCGCTGCCGGCGCCCACAGGACGAACGACACGCCGTCCGCAGTCACGCGCGCGCCAAACCGGGGCTTGGTCATGTGAGGCCCGCGAACGCCAGCACGGTGCGGGCCGGCGCCTTGGTGTCGCTGGCCGCTGGCAGCTTTACCACGGTTTGCCGGGCGTCAGCCGAGTTGAGGAGCAGCTGCCAGGTCTTGTACTCGGACAGGATCGGCAGTCTGAATGCGATTTCCTCGGGCGCTGCGTTGAGCACGATGAAGAGCGGCGGCTGCCCCTCCTGTGTCGGTCCGAGCACATAGGCAAGGAAGCGTCCCTCCGGAAAATTCCAGTCCTGTTCGGTCATCTCGGCCGCCGACGGCGTCAGCCACAACACGCCAAAGCTGCCGTCCGCACGGCGGCCGTCGAGCCAGCGGCGGGCGCGGATCTGGCCGAATTTCCGGCGCAGCCCCGTCAGCAGCCCGATGAAATCGGTGAGGTCGTCGCCAGGGCGGCCGAGGCCCTGCCAATCGACCCAGCCGACCTCGTTGTCCTGGCAGTAGGCATTGTTGTTGCCGCCTTGCGAATTGCCGACCTCGTCGCCGGCTAGGATCAGCGGCGTGCCCTGTGCGAGCAGCAGGCAGGCGAGCTGGTTTCGCCTCAGCTGCCGGCGGAGTGCCGTGATCGCCGGATCATCGGTCGGCCCTTCATGGCCACAATTGTTGCTGAGATTGTCGTTGGAGCCGTCGCGATTGTCCTCGCCATTGGCTTCGTTGTGCTTCTCGTTGTAGCTGAACAGATCCTGCAGCGTGAACCCGTCATGGACGGTGACGTGGTTGATGCTGGCGCGCGGCGTGCGGCCGTCATGATTGAACAGATCGGACGAGCCGGTCATCCGGCCCGAGACGTCGCCGATCAGGCTGCCTTCGCCGCTCCAGTAGCGTCGCATCGTGCTGCGATAGCGGTCGTTCCATTCCGACCATTGCGAGGGAAATCCGCCGACCTGGTAGCCGCCGAGGCCGATGTCCCAGGGTTCGGCCACGAGCTTTGCCGTCGCCAGCACCGGATCCTGCCGAACCGCTGTCAGGAACGAGGAATGGCGGTCAAAGCCGTTCGGTCCGCGCGCCAGGGTCGTGGCCAGGTCGAAGCGAAAACCGTCGATATGACAGACCTCGACCCAGTAGCGCAGGGAATCCATCACCATCTGCAGCACGCGCGGATGGGTGAGATTGACCGAGGAGCCGCAGCCGGTGAAATCGTCGTAGTAGCGCGGATTGTCCGGCTTCAGCCAATAATAGGAGGCGTTGTCGATGCCGCGAAACGACAGAGTCGGGCCGAGATGATTGCCTTCGGCGGTGTGGTTGTAGACCACGTCGAGCATCACCTCGATGCCGGCATCGTGCAGCCGCGCGACGGTGGTGCGAAAAGCATCAAGCGGATTGTCCTGCGCATAGCGTGCCTCGGGCGCGAAGAACGCGATCGTGTTGTAGCCCCAATAATTGGCGAGTTTCTTCTCGACCAGATTGCGGTCGTCGACCAGGCCATGGATCGGCAACAGTTCGATCGTGGTGACGCCGAGCCGCTTCAGATGCTTGATCATCGCAGGCGAGGCCAGCCCGCCATAGGTGCCGCGCAGGTTCGGCGGCACGTCGCCGCGCTTCTGCGTCAACCCTTTGACATGCGCCTCGTAGATGACGGTGTCTTCCCAGGGAATGGAGGGGCGCATCTCGCGGCGGCCCCAGTTGAAGGTCTCGTCGATCACGACGGCCTTCACCATACCGCGGGCATTGTCGCGCCGGTCGAAGGAGAGATCCTCGCGCGACGAGCCGATGCGAAAGCCGAAATGCGCATCGCTCCAGATCAGCCGGCCCGCGAGGCGCCTGGCGTAGGGATCGAGCAGGAGCTTGTTGGGATTGAAGCGGTGGCCGTGCTCGGGCGAGTAGGGGCCGTGCACGCGATAGCCGTAGAGCTGGCCAGGTGTGATGTCATTGAGATAGCCGTGCCAGACATCCTCGGTGCGCTCGGGCAGCTCGATGCGCTCGAGCTCGCGCCGGCCCTGGTTATCGAACAGGCACAGCTCGACCTTCTCCGCATTGGCCGAGAACAGTGCGAAATTGGTGCCGCGTCCGTCCCAGGTCGCGCCGAGACGCGCAGAACTTCCGGCGGACAGGCGCATGCTCTAGCCTTCCGGGACCAGAAAGATCGCAGCCAAGGGGGGGATGGTGAGGTTGAGCGCGGGCTCGGGTCCGGGCAATGTGGCAACTTCTCCGACGTTCCCGACATTGCTGCCGCCGTAGTGCTGGGAATCCGAGTTGAAGACTTCCCGCCACTTGCCGGCAAGCGGCACGCGAACGCGGTAGCTATAGTAGACGTTCGGCGAGAAATTCACCACCACGACGCAACGCGAGCGCGCATCGCGCCCCTTGCGCAGAAAGGCGAACACGTTGCTGCTCGCATCCTCGGTGATGAGCCATTCGAAACCTGACGGCTCGCAATCGAGTTCGTGGAGCGGGCCCTGTTCGCGATAGAGGCGATTGAGATCGCGGATCAGCGCCTGGATGCCGGCATGCCTCGCCTGGTCGAGCAGATGCCAGTCCAGCGAGATGTCGTGATTCCACTCCCGCTCCTGACCAAATTCGCAGCCCATGAACAACAGCTTCTTGCCGGGATGGCCGAACATGAAGCTGTAATAGGCGCGCAAATTCGCAAAGCGCTGCCAGTCGTCGCCGGGCATCCGTCCGAGGATCGAACGCTTGCCGTGCACGACCTCGTCGTGGGACAGCGGCAGGATGAAATTTTCCGAGAACGCATAATGCAGGCCGAACAGGATGTCGCCGTGATGATATCTGCGGTGGATCGGGTCCTTGCCGATATAGCGCAGCGTATCGTGCATCCAGCCCATGTTCCACTTGTAGCCGAAACCGAGGCCGCCGCTGTCGACCGGCTGCGACACCTGCGGCCAGGCTGTCGACTCCTCGGCCGCCGTGGTGGCTTGCGGGAAATGGCCGAACAGCTCGATGTTGAAGCGGCGCAGGAAGGCGATGGCCTCGAGATTTTCGCGCCCGCCAAACTTGTTGGGGATCCAGGCGCCGGAGGGCCGGCTGTAGTCGAGGTAGAGCATGGAGGCCACGGCGTCGACGCGCAGTCCATCAACGCCAAAGCGCTCGAGCCAGAACAGCGCGTTGGAGACCAGGAAATTGGCGATTTCGGTGCGGCCGTAATTGTAGATCAGCGTGCCCCAGTCGAGATGACGGCCCTGCAGCGGGTTGGCGTGTTCGTAGAGCGCGGTGCCGTCGAACTGCGCAAGCCCATGCGGGTCGTCGGGAAAATGGCCGGGCACCCAGTCGAGCAGCACGCCGAGACCGTGCGCGTGGCAGGCATCGACCAGCGCGGCGAAATCGGCCGGGCTGCCGAAGCGGCTGGTCGGCGCGTAGAGGCCGGTCGGCTGATAGCCCCACGAGCCGTCGAACGGATGCTCGCTGACCGGGAGAAATTCGACATGGGTGAAGCCGAGGTCGCGGGCATAGGCAGGAAGCTGCTCGGCCAGTTCGCGGTAGCTCAGCCACTCATTGCTGCCGTTGCGCCGCCACGAGCCGAGATGGACCTCGTAGATCGAGATCGGCGCAGAGCGCGCGTTGATGCCGTCCGGCGCAGGCCGCGGGCGCGGGATGCTCGCCTCGTCGAACACGACCGACGCCGTTTTCGGTCGCATCTCCGTGGCAAATGCCAGCGGATCGGATTTTTGCGGCAGGTGCTCGCCCTTGGGGCCAATGATGTCGAATTTGTACTGGTCGCCGCCCGTCACATGCGGAACGAACAATTCCCAGTAGCCAGGCCCGCGCCGGCGCATCGGATGGCGCCGCGCATCCCAGCCGTTGAAATCGCCGACCACGCTGACCCGGCGCGCATTCGGCGCCCAGACGACGAAGGCCACGCCCGCGACGCCGTCGAGTTGCAGCGGATGCGCGCCGAGCTTGTCGTAGAGCCGCCGCTGCGTGCCCTCGCCGAGCAGATAGAGATCATAATCGCTCAGGACCGGCGGGAAGCGATACGGATCCTCCAGTTCGACGATTTGATCGCCGAACCGGGCGCGCAACTGATAGCGCCCGGCGCCGCTCGGCAGGTCGCCGGCAAACAGTCCGTTTTCATGGATCCGGCTGAGCGGGCCGGCCTTGCCGTGCTCGGCGATCGCTTCCACGGTGACGGCATTCGGCAGGAACGCCCGGACCACGGTCCGGCCGGCTTCGTCATGGGGGCCGAGATAGTGAAATGGATCGCCATGGCGACCTTCGACGATCGCGTAGGCCTCTGCGGACAATTTGGTCATCAGGCCTCGTTAACCGGCTTGGACAGGATATTTAGGATCTCGATCAACGGGACCTGCAGCCATTCGGGTCGATGCTTCAGCTCATATTCCATCTTGTCAAAGAATTTCTCCAGCAGAAAGAAGTCAAGCATCGCCTCCGCCGCCTGCGGATCGGACGGCCACAGGCGTTGGTTCGGCTGGGTCTCGCGATAGGCGGACAGGAAGGCCGACGCAGACCGGGCGCGCCATTGGGACAGCGCACCTGCGATCCTGCCGTGCTCGTCGTGAGCGATCTTCTCGTATCGTGCCAGGGCGGCTGCCGCCGAATAGTTGATCGAGCAGATGACGTCGGCGACGTCGCGCGCCGCCGGCTGCTTCAAGCGCCGCTCGGCCAGGGGACGGCGCGGATCGCCGTCGAAGCCGATCACGAAGATATCGTCCTTGACCACGAGGGTCTGGCGGAGATCGAGGTTGCCGTGCAGGCGGATGTTGAGACCCTCGCTGGCCTCGGGCAACAGCGCGTGCAGGCGGTCGGGCAGGCCAGGCTGCTGCGCCAGCAACCGGTTGATCAGGGCCACGTCGGCCCCCTTGCCGGCGTCACGCCTCGCCTGCAAGGCCTCGCAGATGCCGCGGGCCCGTTCCAGGAGATCGCGCGTCCAGCGCCCGACGTCATCGGCAAGGATCGGCTCGGGCGCAAAGTCTGGGAACTCGGGTCCGCTTGCGAGGGCCGCGTGCAGTTCTGCCACCCGCCGGCCGGCCTGGGTCATATAGCGCAGATACAGCGATTGCTGCTCGCTCTCCTGCGGCTGGTCACTCGACATCAGCAGGCGCTGGTCGTCGACGAAGCGGTCGAGATAGGCCGCCGACACCGTCCAGCCATCACCCTGATTCTCGATATAGCCGTGCACGCTGGCGATCGCATGCGTCGCCTCTTTTTCCACCAGCTCGGCGTTGCCGAGCAGCGGCGGCGCATTCGAAAAGCCGACGACATCGGTGAGAAAACGCCCGACTTCGATCTCCGGATGGATGCCAGGCTCGACCTTGCGATAAATTTTTACGACATAGTCGTTGTCCACCAGCGCCATGCTGCATCGCTCGGTCTCGATGACGCGAATATGCTCGGGCTGGTGGACCGGCCGGTCCGGAAATTTGGAGGTCGGCTTGAACTCCAGTCGCTGCGCGTCTTCTCTGACGGTCAGCGACTGCCGCAGATTACGCTGAAACAGCGCGATGAAGATCTGGCCGGTGGCGACGTCGAGCAGCGTGCCCTCGCGCGCGCCCTGGCGCACCGCCGCGAGCGCGTTCGGATCGTAGCGCTCACGGTCGAAGCGCACCCATTCGATCTGCATCGGCAACACGTAACGGGAGGTCACCCCGTGCTGCCTGGTCTGGAAGAAGGCCAGCCACGGCCGGTTGTCGCCGATATCGCAGAACGGGATCGCCGAGGTCAGCGTCGGATGGATCGCCTCCGCTGAACGCTCCGGATACCAGCGGGTTCGCGCCAGATGGTTGGGCAAGACGTCGCGCTCGAACACGCCGCGGGTGCGGGCGAGCGACACCCAGGTCGAGCCGAGCGGCACCACGAGCGTCTCGAATTCCGGCACCGTCGGCGGCGCCGGCTCCGACTTGTCGCGCTCCTTCAGCTGGAACCAGTAGAAGCCGTAAGGGGCGAGGGTGATCATGTAGGGCAGTTCGCCAATCGCCGGAAAACGCGTTCGACCCAGCATCTCGATCGGCACCCGGCCGCTAAATCGTGAGAGATTGAGCTCGGTGGCCTGGGCGGAGCGGGACAGGTTGGCGACGCAAAGAATGATCTCGCCGTCGTGTTCCCTGACATAGGCGAGCACCGAGCGGTTGGCCGGGCGGATAAAGGTCATGCTGCCGCGACCGAACGCCAGCGTCGACTTGCGCACCGCGATCAGCCGCTTGGTGGCATTGAGCAGCGACGACAGGCTGCGCGACTGCGCCTCGACATTAACGGCCTCATAGCCGTAGACCGGATCCATGATCATCGGGGCGTAGAGCCGCGCGGGGTCGGCGCGGGAGAAGCCGCCATTGCGGTCGGGCGTCCATTGCATCGGCGTGCGCACGCCGTTGCGATCGCCGAGATAGATGTTGTCTCCCATGCCGATCTCGTCGCCGTAATAGATGATCGGCGTGCCCGGGAACGACAGCAGCAGCGAGTTCATCAGCTCGATCTTGCGCCGGTCATTGTCCATCAGCGGTGCGAGGCGCCGGCGGATGCCGAGATTGATGCGGGCGCGCGGATCGTGGGCGTAGGTCGACCACAGATAGTCGCGCTCGACGTCGGTGACCATCTCCAGCGTCAGCTCGTCATGGTTGCGCAGGAACAGCGCCCATTGGCAGGTCGCAGGAATATCCGGGGTCTGGCGCAGGATGTCCGTGATCGGAAAACGGTCTTCCTGCGCGATCGCCATGTAGATGCGTGGCATCAGCGGGAAGTGATAGGCCATATGGCATGCGTCGCTGTCGCCGAAATAATACTGCACGTCCTCCGGCCATTGATTGGCCTCGGCCAGCAGGATCTTGCCCTTGGCGTAGCTGTCGAGCTCGACGCGCAGCTTCTTGATGATGGCGTGGGTCTCGGGCAGGTTCTCGTTGTTGGTGCCGTCGCGCTCGCAGAGATAGGGGATCGCATCGAGCCGGAAACCGTCGACGCCGGTGTCGAGCCAGCGCTTCATCACCTTGATGAGGGCGCTGACCACGCGCGGGTTGTCGAAATTCAGGTCCGGCTGGTGCGAGAAGAAGCGGTGCCAGTAGAACTGGCCGGCCTCGTGATCCCAGGTCCAGTTGGATTTCTCCGTGTCGGTGAAGATGATCCGCGTGCCCTGGTATTTCTGGTCGGTATCGCTCCACACATAAAAGTCGCGCGCATTCGACTTCTTGTCGCTGCGCCGGGCCCGCTTGAACCAGTCGTGCTGGTCGGAGGTGTGATTGATGACGAGCTCGGTGATGACCCGCAGGCCGCGCTTCTTCGCCTCCTGGATGAAGCGCTTGAAATCCTTCATGGTCCCGAAGTCGGGATTGATGGTGCCGTAGTCGGAAATGTCGTAGCCGTCGTCGCGGCCGGGCGAGGGATAGAACGGCAACAGCCACAGCGCGGTGACGCCGAGCTCCTGCAGATAATCGAGCTTCTCGGTCAGGCCGGCGAAGTCGCCGATGCCGTCATTGTTGCTGTCGGCGAAGGCCTTGACGTGAAGCTGGTAGATGATCGCGTCCTTGTACCAGAGCTCGTCCCTGTCGAGGGAGGCGACCGGCAGGTCCGTGTCGTCTATCGAGGACATCAGGTTCATGATGCGCTCCGCAGCCGGCTGTACAAGGCGCGATCGGCCCTGTTCCCGGAACCCGCATGTGCAGGCCTTAGACCACGAGGAAAGGCGGCGCGTGCGGCTGCCGCACGTGCGCCCGCTTGAGACATGTCGTTCACGATCGTGCCACTGATTTTAGATACGCCCCCGCTTCGGTGATGGAGCGGATTTGACGTTCGCTCAACCATTTCCGCGAGCCCTCGAAGCGAACGCCAATCCGAAGTCCCACCACCATAATCGCTTGCGGGTGGTCCTTCGATTCAAACATTCGCAAACGTGCC
>NZ_JAFATE010000334.1 GCF_019244115.1 Bradyrhizobium sp. | reverse complement strand
CCGAGACCCGCAAGCACTTTGGGCCGTTCGCACCGGGATTCAAGATCATCCCGTTCGGCGATGCCGCCGCCCTCCAGGCGGCGATCACGCCAAACACTGTCGGCTTTCTGGTCGAGCCGATCCAGGGCGAGGCCGGTGTCATCATTCCTCCGGCCGGCTATTTCGCTGAAGTGCGCGAGCTCTGCACGGCCAACAATTTGATGCTTGTGCTCGACGAGATCCAGACCGGGCTCGGCCGCACCGGCAAGCTGCTCGCGGAGCAGCACGACGGCATCGAGGCAGATGTGACGCTGCTCGGCAAAGCATTGTCGGGAGGTTTCTATCCGGTGTCGGCGGTCCTTTCGAACAACGCGGTGCCCGGCACCCTGAGACCCGGCCAGCACGGCTCGACCTTCGGCGGCAACCCGCTCGCCTGTGCGGTGGCGCGGGCAGCCCTGCGCGTGCTTGTCGAGGAAGGGATGATCGAGAACGCGGCGGTGCAGGGGGCGAGATTCCTCGATGGTCTAAGAAGCATCCGCTCCAATATCATCCGCGAGGTGCGGGGGCGTGGGCTGATGTTGGCGGTTGAACTTCATCCGGAAGCAGGCGAAGCGCGTCGCTATTGTGAGACACTGCAGGGCAGGGGGATTCTTGCCAAGGATACCCATGGACACACGATCCGCGTCGCCCCGCCGCTTGTGATCACGAGCGAACAGGTCGACTGGGCGTTGGAGGCGATCGGAGCCGCCTTGAAGTGCGATTTGTCGTGACGGCAATGCTCGGCGATTGAGCGCGCTTCTGGACTTGCGGGGGATCGAATGCCTCAAGCTCCTCAATGGACCTTTGCCAACGTATTTGATCCGGGGTCAGGATCGGCGGCTGAGGTGTCGGGTTGGCAGGACGACGGGCCATCAAGGCCTCCAAATCGCTTTTGATCGGGGACATTAGCATTGACAAAAACCCCGGCCACGGCTGGTCCGCATGCAACTCCTGGCAAGTTCGTATTGTCGGCGATCAGAATAGCTGCGGCGCCTCGACGTGGCGTGCGCGCGCCACGATCCAAGCCACTGGTCGTAGGCGCTGGTGCACTCGGCGTATGAGCCGATCAGTGCGGGAAATGGTAGCGGAGGACGAACAGGCTGATGATCACCATCGCAACCGCAGGAGGCGGCCTATGCGGCGTCATGGGCCTAACCCGAACGAGCACTGTTGCGAGTTTTGCAAACGGCTCAGAAGTGCCCGGAAACAGCCGGATCAAAATGGGGTGGGATTGCGAAACCGGGTTAGAGATATCAACGGCTTAGCCCAGAACCCGATAGGCTACCGTTACACCATTCCCCAAGGAACGAGGCGATTTGCTAGATGATTCAGCGTGTTAACTGGGCATCTTGCAGCAGCGCGGCCGCGGCGCAAATCGCTTATGTGCGTCCTTTCTACCCGCATCCCCGGCATCTTGGCAAGCACCGACAGCACGGCTGTCCCGGGAGCGTCGGCTGCAGTGGCGGTGAGGCGAGCGCCATCGGAGCACGCGCCGGTTGCGGGGCTGACGCTTTGTTCGGCGCGATGCCCAAGGCGTGCAACTTGCCGCCCCGGGGCCGCCATGTAATGCTGGTTCCAATAAAGAGAAGAACGGCTGCTCCGTTTGCACGAAGGCAGCCCGGCGAGCCGGCTCAAAAATCCGCCGTTCGGGAGAGGAAGGGATGAGATTGAAAAACGTTTTGGGTCTGGTGTCGGCGGCCGCCCTGACACTGGCCTTTACAGCCGGCGCATCGGCCGAGGACAAGGTCGTCAAGATCGGCGCGATCCTTCCGATGAGCGGCAATGCGGCCTCGGCCGGCATTCATGCCAAGGCCGCTCTTGAGGTCGCTCTCGACATCATCAACAACGCGCATCCCGAGCTCGGCAATTTTCCGCTGGCGAAAAATGCCGGCCTTGCGGGCCTCGGCGGGGCCAAGGTCGAGGTCGTGTTCGCCGACAACCAGGGCAGCCCGGCGACCGGTCAGAACCAGGCGCTGCGGCTGATCACCGAGGAGAAGGTCGCCGCGCTGATCGGCGCCTATCAGTCCGGCATCACGCTGACGACGAGCGCGATCGCCGAGAAATACGGCATTCCCTTCCTGACGCCGGAGTCGGTCGCCGCCAATCTCACCGAGCGCGGTTTTAAATGGTTTTTCCGCACCACGCCGATCGCGACCGATTTTGCAAAGGTCTACACGGATTTTCTGGCCGACATGAAGGCCGCCGGCGCCAGCACCGAGAGCATCGCGCTGGTGCATGACAACACCGAATACGGCACGTCGGTCGCGGGGACGCTGACCACGGCGTTCAAGGAAAAGGGCCAAAACATCCTCGACATCTCCTACGCCTCCAACGCCACCGACGTGCAGAGCCAGGTGCTGCAGCTCAAGGAAAAGAAGCCCGACGTCGTGCTGATGATCAGCTACACCTCCGACGCCATCCTGTTCGCCAAGACCATGCAGGCGCAGGACTACAAGCCCGCCATCCTGCTTGCCGACGACGCCGGCTATTCCGATCCGTCCTTCATCAAGGCCGTCGGCAAGATCTCGCAAGGCGCATTCAACCGCTCGTCCTGGAGCGTCGGACCTCAGGGCTCGGCAACCGCCGTCATCGCCGACCTGTACAAGAAAAAGAGCGGCGACGACATGGACGATACCGCGGGCCGCGAGATGCAGGGCTTTTTCGTGCTGGTGGATGCGATCGACCGCGCCGGCTCGACGGAGCCGGCCAAAATCCAGGCGGCGCTGCGCGCAACCGACTTGAAGCCCGAGCAACTGATGATGGGCTACAAGGGCGTCAAGTTCGACGACAAGGGCCAGAACATCCTGGCCTCCGGCGTCATCATCCAGCTGCAGGATGGCGAGAACTACGTCGCGGTCTGGCCGAAGGCCAATGCCGAAAAACCGCCGGCGCTGCCGTACAAGGGGTGGTGATGGGCTCGTGCATCATGCAATCGGGCTGAGACGTGGCGCGGATTGATCGAACTTTGCTCTCGCCACGCACTCGCTGCAACCTCTCCCCGCAAGCGGGGGAGAGGGGGCGCACCTTTCTCGCGGCGCCCCTTCTCCTCGCTCGCACCTAGCGAACCCACGCAACGGCGCGCGGCATGTCATTCGTTCTCGTCCAGGTGATCGTCGGGGGACTGCTGCTCGGGGCTGTCTACGCGCTGTTCTCGTCCGGTCTGACGCTGGTCTGGGGCATGATGAACATCGTCAACTTCGCCCATGGCGATTTTGTTATGCTCGGCATGTATGTCGCCTATGTCGTGTACACGCTTTTGGGCGCAGGGCCGCTGATCGGCGCGCCGCTCGCGACGCTGTTCTTGGCGACACTCGGCGTGATCGTCTATTTCGCGCTGATCCGCGACATCATGAAAGGGCCGATGCTGGCCCAGATCCTCGGCACCTTCGGGCTCGCGCTGCTGCTCCGTTATTCGGTGTTCTGGTGGTTCGGGGCGAATTTTCTGTCGCTGCCCCAAAACATCGTCGGCGGCACCATCGCCGCGTTCGGCCTGCGCATCGAGGCCGCCCGCCTGCTTGCCGGCGCGGTCGCATTGCTCGTGACACTCGCTTTGCATCTGCTGCTGACGCGCACGGCGCTCGGATCAAAAATGCTCGCCGTAGCCGAGGATGCGACAGCGGCGCAACTGATGGGCATTCGCCCCGACACCATGCAGGCGATCGCCTGGGCGATCGCGGCCGGCGCCACCGGTCTTGCCGGCGCCCTGATCGCCACCTTCTTCTACATCGTGCCGACCGTCGGGGAGACACTGGCCATCGTCGCCTTCGTCACGGTGTCGCTCGGCGGTTTCGGCAGCGTGCCGGGCGCGCTGGTCGCGGGCCTTCTGATTGGGGTCATCGAATCCCTGTCGGGCTATCTGATCGGCGCCGTCTACAAGGACATCGTGGTCTACGCGCTGTTCGTTTCGTTCCTCTGGTTCCGGCCGCAAGGCCTGATGGGGAAATCCTGATGGGCCAAACCTGATGCGCCGCTTCATATGGCCCGCGGTGCTGCTCGCACTGGTCATCGTCTATCCGCTGGTGCTGTCGACGCCGTTCCAGCAGCGGCTCGGCGCGCTGGTGCTGCTCTACGCGATCGCGGCGTCGGCCTGGAATATCGTCGGGGGATATGCCGGGCAGGTCTCTGTCGGCCATGTCGTGTTCTTCGGCTGCGGCGCCTATGCCGCCATGGGCGCGTACGCGCATTTCGGCTTGCCGCCGCTGGTCGGGGTTCCCGCCGGCATGGTGCTGGCGGTCGTGATTGCCGCCGTCATCGGTGTGCCGACCCTGCGTCTGTCGGGACATTATTTCAGCATGGCGACGATCGCGGTTGCCGAACTCGTGCGGCTCGTCGTTACCAACACCGACTATCTCGGCGCGGCGGTGGGTCTTTCCGGTCCGACCGTGCCGCGCAACGTGTTCGATCTCTCCTTCGTCTCGTCATTGCCCTTTTACTATCTTTTCCTGGTCGTGCTCGGCCTGACGCTCCTGATCACCTGGTGGGTCGCGGAGAGCCGGATGGGATTCTATCTGCGGGCGATCAAGGATTCCGAGCGCGCGGCGCGCTCGCTCGGCGCGCCAGCAAGTCGCATCAAGCTGCAGGCCTATATGCTGAGCGCCGGGCTCACCAGCGTGGCAGGCGCGTTTTATGCCATGATGGTCGGTTTCGTCGATCCGGAATCCGGCCTCGGCATTCTGATCTCGGTAAAAATGTTGATCATGGCCGCGCTCGGCGGCGCAGGGCTCTTGTTCGGCCCTCTGGTGGGCGCCGCGATCCTCGTGCCGCTGGAAGAACTCTCCAACAGCTGGCTCGGCGGCAAGGGCGCCGGGCTGACCTTCGTCGTCTATGGCGCCATCATCGTCCTGATCGCGCGCTTTCAGCCCAGCGGCATTCTCACCTTGATCACGCGCCGTATCGCGTTGATCACGCGATACATCGAGCGGCGCACGAAGGCCCGGGAATTGCGCAAGCAGCGCCCCGCAGCGGGAGCGGACCATGCTGCTTGAGGCACGCGAGATCACCAAGACGTTCGGCAGCTTCAAGGCGGTCGACGCTGCAAGTGTGGCGCTGGAGCAGGGCGACATCCTCGGCCTGATCGGGCCGAACGGCGCCGGAAAATCCACCTTCTTCAACTGCCTGACCGGCGATCTCAGCGTCACCTCGGGTCAGGTGCTGTTCGAGGGCCGCGACATGACAGGGCTGCCGCCGGAGGCGCGCGCTGCGCTGGGCCTGGCGCGCACCTTCCAGGTGCCGCAGACGTTCGAGGGCATGACGGTGCTCGAGAATGTGATGATCGGTGCGTTCCTGCGCAGCTCGCACCGTACCGCGGCCGAGGCAAAGGCGCGCGCCGTGCTGGAGCGGGTCGGCATGGCCGCGCTTGCCGACGCGCCGGCGCGTTCGCTCGGCACGCCCGGCCGCAAGCGGCTCGAGATCGCGCGGGCGCTGGCGACCGAGCCAAAGCTGCTGCTGCTCGACGAGGCGATGGCTGGGCTGACGCAGCAGGAGGTGAAGCGCGCCATCGCGCTGGTAAGGGACATCCACGCCAGCGGCATCACGCTCGTGATCGTCGAGCACATCATGGAAGTGATCATGTCGCTGGCAAGCCGGGTGATGGTGTTTCATCAGGGCAGGGAGATTGCGCGCGGCAGCCCGCGCGAGGTGACAAGCAACCAGGCCGTCATCGCGGCCTATCTCGGCACCCGGGCTGCCAAGGCCGCTGCCGGTCACACACCGGTCGAATTGATGGGCGGGCCGGCGCCATGACAGCTCCCTTGCTCAGGGTCGAGCACCTGGAAGTGCATTATGGCGACCTGATCGGCGTCTCCGACGTTTCCTTCGATGTGCCGGAAGGCAGCGTGGTCGCGCTGCTGGGCTCCAATGGCGGCGGCAAGACCACGACGCTCAACGCCATAGCTGGCTTGATTCCGGTGTACGCGGGCCGCATCGAATTTCAAGGGCTGGAGATCACTGGCGAGAGCGCGTTTGCGATCGTGCGCAGGGGGCTCGCGCTCTCGCCAGAAGGCTGGCGGCTGTTCGTGCAGCAGAGCGTGGAGAACAATCTGCTGCTGGGCGCGACGCCGCTCCGCGACCGCAAACGCGTCGCCGCACTGCTGGAGCGCGTCTACGCGATCTTCCCGCGACTGAAGGAACGGCGCAACCAGCGGGCCGGCACGATGTCGGGCGGCGAGCGGCAGATGTTGGCGGTCGGCCGCGCGCTGATGAGCGATCCGAAGCTCTTGATGCTGGACGAGCCCTCGTTGGGGCTGGCGCCAGCGGTCGTGGAGTCGATGTACGAGACCTTTGGGCGCTTGCACCGGGAGGGACTGACGATCCTGCTTGCCGAACAGTCGATCGAACTCGCACTCGAAGTATCGGATTTCGCAACCGTGCTGCAGGTTGGCAAGAGTGTGCTCGCCGGCACGGCCGCCGCGCTCACCGCCGATCCACAGGTGCAGCACGCCTATCTCGGAACCGGATGACGGCCATGTCGGCCTGGCGAGCCGCGGATCCGGAGCCGTCACGACGAGATTGATGACGGACTTTCTATTTGATCTTGTCGTAAGCCGCGGCGAAATCGGCGAGCGACATCGGGACCTTGATGGTCTCCTTGGCGAGCGTCTGGAACGACACGTTCAGCTGCTTGCCGCCTTTCAGGGCCGCGAGCATGTCGGGCGCGACCGGCGCGCTGGCGTAGCAGCCTCTGCTCTCGCAGGTCTGGATCTGCAGGTCGGTCGCCTTGCCGTCATCGACCTGTAGTTTTGCACCGGCCGGCAGGTTCATTCCGAGCGGCAGCTGCACCAGCGCGACCGGCGCGTGGGTGTCGCTGGGCACGCGGATGTTGACGAGCACGACGAGCTGCCCGGTCCGGGTCAGCACGGCCTGCTGCTCGATCGCGCATTCCAGCGGCGCATCGCGGCTCGCACTGCTGCAGCGGGCAAGCCAGCCGGGAGGCGGCGCATTGGTCGGTGCGGCGGACTCGACCGGTGGCGCCGCGGGTGCCTGCGCGCTTTGTGCGGTCGTTGCCGGACCCTTGGACTTCGGCGCGGTTTGCGCGGCGCCCGGCTCGAGCCCGGCGATCACGACGGTCGCGATGACGATGAATGACGTTGATATAGCTTTCACGGGAGACCAGCGCTGGACAAACTCGATCGACGCGCCAGGGCGGCGCGCCAGACAATCACTCGGCCGCTTCCTTGACCGAGCCATGCTCCGCATCTGCTTCGTCGCCGGTGGCCTTGTTTGAACGGCCCCAGCGCGAGAATGCGTTGGAGAGCTTGTCTAGATACAGGTATATCACTGGAGTTGTAAACAGGGTCAGCGCCTGGCTCACGATCAAGCCGCCGACCATCGAATAGCCGAGCGGTTGGCGGATTTCCGAACCGGTTCCGGTGCCGAGCATCAGCGGCACGCCGCCGAGCAGCGCCGCCATGGTCGTCATCATGATCGGACGGAAACGCAGGATCGCGGCCTGCCGGATCGATTGCTCCGGCGTCATGTGCTGGTCGCGTTCGGCCGCGATCGCGAAGTCGACCATCATGATGCCGTTCTTCTTCACGATGCCGATCAGAAGAATGATGCCGATCAGCGCGATCAGGCTGAAATCGTAGCCGAACGCCATCAGGATCGCGAGCGCGCCGACACCCGCAGAGGGGAGGGTGGACAGAATGGTGATGGGGTGGATGTAGCTCTCGTAGAGAATGCCGAGGATCAGATACACCACGACCAGCGCAGCCATGATCAACAGCGGCACGGTGCCGAGGGATTGCTGGAACGCCTGCGCAGTGCCCTGGAAACTCGAATTCAGTGTCGCCGGCGCGCCGAGCTCGGTCATCGCCGCCTGCACCGCGTCGGTGGCTTGGCCGAGCGCAACGCCCTGGGCGAGGTTGAAGCTGATGGTGATCGCCGGGAACTGGCCCTGGTGGCTGATCGAGAGCGGGCGCACCGGCACGCTGGTCCACGTCGCGAAGGTCGCGAGCGGGACCTGATCGCCTGTGGTCGGCGACTTGACATAGATCTTGTTCAGCGTGTCGAGGCTGCCCTGCAGTTCGGGCAGGATCTCCAGGATCACGTGGTAGCTGTTGAGCTGCGTGAAGTACTGCGTGACCTGGCGCTGGCCGAAGGCGTCATAGAGCGTATCGTCGATCAGCTGCGGGTAGATGCCGTAGCGCGAGGCGGTGTCGCGGTTGATCTTGAGCTCGAGCGTCGTGCCGTTGGTCTGCTGGTCGGTTGCGACGTCGCGCAATTGCGGCAGCGTCTGCATCTTCGCCAGGATTTTTGGCGCCCATTCATTGAGCTCGTCGAGATTGGCGTCCTGTAGGGTGAACTCGAACTGGGTCCGCGTCGGCCGGCCGCCGAGCCGCACGTCCTGTGCCGCCTGCATGTAGAGCCGCGCGCCCTCGACCTTCTCGAGCCTCGGGCGCAAGCGACCGATGATCTGCTGGGCGGTTGCCGTTCGCTCGTCGCGCGGCTTCAGCGTGATGAACATGTTGCCGTTATTGCCGGCCCGGCCACTGCCGCCAACCGCCATCGCCGCGGTCGCAACATCGGGATCCGACAGGACGATCCTGACGAGTTCCTCCTGCTTGTTCTTCATGGCTTCGAAGGAGATGTCCTGCGAGGCTTCCGACGTCGCAGTGATCAGGCCGTTGTCCTGCTGTGGGAAAAATCCCTTCGGGATCGTTACGAACAGATAGACCGACAGTCCGAGCGTCGCGAAGAAAATCAGCAGGGTCGTGAACTTCCAGCGCAGCGCGAGATCGAGACCACGCTCATAGCCGCGCAGCATGGCATCGAAGCCGCGCTCGCTGAGCTGGTAGAGCTTGCCGTGCCTCGTTTCGCCGTGCGCGCGCAGGAAGCGCGACGCCATCATCGGGGTCAGGGTCAGCGCCACTACCATCGACACGAAGATGGTCATTGCCAGCGTCACCGCGAATTCGCGGAACAGGCGGCCGATGATGCCGCCCATCAGCAGCAGCGGGATCAGCACCGCCACCAGCGAAACGCTGATCGATACGATGGTGAAACCGATTTCGCTGGCCCCCTTGAAGGCCGCGGCCATCGGCTTCTCACCCTCCTCGATATGCCTCGAGATGTTCTCGAGCATCACAATGGCATCGTCGACCACGAAGCCGACCGCAATCGTCAGTGCCATCAGCGACAAATTGTCGAGCGTATAGCCGAACACCCACATCAGTGAGCAGGCGCCGAGTAGCGCCAGCGGTACGGTGACAGTCGGAATGACGGTTGCCCAGAAGCTGCGCAGGAACACGAAGATGACCATCACCACCAGGAAAATGGTCAGGAGCAGTGTGAACTGGACGTCCTGCACCGCGGCGCGGATGGTCTGGGTGCGGTCGCTGATGAGTTCTATCTTGATCGACGGCGGGATTGCGGCCACCAGGCGCGGCAGCATCGCCTTGATCTTGTCGACGGTCTCGATGACATTGGCGCCGGGCTGCTTGAACACCACCAGGAACACGCCGCGCTTGCCGTTGGCCCAGGCCGCCTGCTTGGCGTCTTCCGGGCCGGTCACCGCCTGGCCGATGTCCTTGATCCGCAAAGGACCACCGTTGCGATAGGCGATGATGACGTCGTTCCAGTCCTTCGCATTCAGCATCTGGTCGTTGGCGTAGATCGTGTACGCGCGCTTGGGTCCATCGATATTGCCCTTGGGGGCATCGACGGTCGTGATCGCGATCTGGCTGCGGACGTCCTCCAGCGACAGGCCCTTGGCGACGAGTTTGGCCGGATCGACCTGGACGCGGACCGAGGGCTTTTGCTGGCCGCCGATTATGACCTGGGCGACGCCGGAAATCTGGCTGATCTGCTGGGCAAGCTGGGCGTCGACCGCGTCGCTGACCGTGGTCAGCGGCAACGTCTCGGAGGTGGCCGACAGCAAAAGGATCGGCGAATCCGCCGGGTTGACCTTGCGATAGGTCGGCGGCGAGGGCAGGTTTTTCGGCAATTGACCGCTGGCCGCATTGATCGCGCCCTGGACGTCGTTGGCGGCGCCGTCGATGTTGCGGTTGAGGTCGAACTGGATGGTGACCGCTGCCGTGCCCAGATAGCTCGTCGAGGTCATCTGGGCGACGCCGGGGATCTGCGCGAATTGCCGCTCCAGCGGCTGTGCCACCGACGTCGCCATGGTTTCGGGGCTGGCGCCGGGCAGGTTCGCGGTGATCTGGATGGTCGGAAAGTCGACCTGGGGCAGCGGAGCGACCGGCAGCAGCGGATAAGCAACCAGTCCGACGAAGAGGATCCCCGCCATCAGGAGCGAGGTGCCGATCGGGTAGCGGATAAAAGGTGCTGAAATGCCCCCGTTCATTCCTGCCGGACCCCGCCTTGTGGTGACGGGGCCGAACTGGCGACCGCCGTGGTGACCAGGCTTCCGGGCTGCACCTTGAACTGTCCGCCCGTGATGACCTGTTCTCCCGGCTTCAACCCGTCGTCGACCACCGAACGGCCGTCGTTGGACTGGGATACCTTCACCTTGCGCAGTTCGGCCTTGTTGTCACTGGTGACCGCGTAGGCATAGAGGCCGTTGGTCGAATGCTGGATCGCATCATCCGGGACCACCGTCGCATCCTTCAGCGTCTTGACCAGGAGCCGCGTCGAGACCGACTGGCCCGGCCAAAGGGCATGGTTCTTGTTGTCGAACACCGCCTTCAGCCGAATAGTCCCGCTGGTGGTATCAACCTGATTGTTGATAACGGCGAGCGCCCCCTCGGCAAGCGGCCTCTTCCCGTCAGTGGTGATCGCGATGACCTTGAGCGGGGAGGAGGCCTGGGCTTCGCTGATGTCGGGGAGCTGGTCTTCCGGGGCGGTGAATATGACGGCGATCGGCTCGACCTGGGCGACGGTCACGATCCCGGTCTGGCTCGATGCATTGACGATGTTGCCGACATCGACCTGGCGCAGGCCGACGATACCGGTAATCGGCGACTTGATTTGCGTGTAGTCGAGCTGGGTCTGGGCATTGGCGATGGCCGCATCGTCAGCGGCGATCTGAGCAGTCAATTGCGCGACGGTGGAACGTTGGGTATCGAGCTGCTGCCGGGTCGCGAATTCGCCGAGCTTGGTGTAGCGCTGCAAATCGAGGTTGGCGTTGGCGAGGTTGGCTTCATCCTGCACCTTCTTCGCCTTAGACTGATCGAGCGCCGCCTGGAACGGACGCGGATCGATCTCGGCAAGAAGATCGCCCTCCTTGACCAGCTGGCCCTCCTGGAAGGCGATCTTGTCGATCTGGCCGTCGACACGGGTGCGGACCTGGACCGTGTTGAAGCCCTGAACGGTGCCGAGCCCGGTCAGGTAGACCGGAAAGGCAGCTTTCTCGACGGGCGCGATCGAAACGCGGATGGCGGCCGGACGATTGGCGGCCTTTTGTGCGCTTGCAGTCTTCGCGGCCGCATCAGCACCGTAATATCGCTGCCAGCCGTAATAGCCGGCGCCCGCGGCCACTCCGATCAGCAAGACCCATGCGATCCACCGAGTTTTCATAGGGCTCATTCGCCGGAAGACAGGGGAGCGTTTCGTACGCTCCCGAAGGCCGAGGACAGGCTGGTATAATATGCGCCTCGCTCGCGTGTAAACACACTATGGCTTGAGAATCCTAAACAATTCGCAAGCTTTGCCTATCCGCAAGGCCTTCGCTCAAATTGCAAGCCGTCGAGTGCGGTCGATCTCGCCACACAGCGCACCGCAACACATGCTCTCTGTCACCGAAGTGATCGTCGCCGCGAGCTGCACGCGACTGCAACAGATGCAGTTTCCGCAGTCAGCTGATGTCGTTCACTCAACGTAGCCTGCATGCGCAAAACATGCATCGTCCGACGATCGAATGTCGTATTCGCGCTTCTGCACGGATCATGCGCTGCCGGCACAAATCCGCATCATCGCTTGCGAAGACGTCGACGGCGCGCGTCAATTCGCGCAGGTGATTCTCGACGCGCTGTCGCGCGCGATCAAGCCAATTTCTCCGAGCAGATCTCTCTCCGAGAATTGCGGAGACCATTGCGCCACAGCTAATTCTCGCGCTCCGCTCAGAATGCCTGCAAGCAGCGCTTTAGAATCGCTTTGATCTCGAGGCATTTCGGTCGGCGGGCGCTGACCGGAATCTGCCGTCGACAGCAAGCAGGTCATTGCGCGAGAGAGAAAGTCCGGCGGTTCACGGTGTGAGACAGAAAGTTCGCGCGATCGACCTCGCCTGCCAAGTGGCGCATGATCGGGGGTCCTCATTCGGCTGCGTCACAAGAGCGCCTCGTGGTGGGGAGGTGCGTGCATCCGAGCAGGCCGAACGTTCTTCGAGCCTGAGCGTGCAGAGCAGCTTGCCGGATGCGCCTGGTGGGTTTCACAGCCTGCCGGGGTGTTCGAACGATCGAAAGCTGTGACCCGGTTCCAGGCCCGCGCGTTACCGCCAAAAATACCGGATCCCGACATAGACGACGATCAGGCAGGCGAAGATCAGGGCGACCGGCAGCTGCTGTTTGCCGCCCGCCGATGCCCCGGGAAAGGTGGTCGGTCGTGCCAGGCGGGCGGCCGGGCGGCGGAAGGCGGTGACGTTATCCGTCTTGGGCTCCAGCTTGGGTTCGCTGGGGACGGATCGGACTTCCGGCGGCTTCCCGACGCCGCCCATTTCCGCATAGTAGGTCTTGTACATCAAGCGGATGGTGGCTTCGGTCGCCTCATCCTCCGAGGTGTCCTCGAGCAGGGTCTTGTAGCTCGCCAGGAAATTTTGGGCCTCGGCGGACAGGGAGGATGCGCCGTTGAGCTTGGCAATCATCTTCCAGGTGGCAAAATCGGCACGCGCCCGCGTATCGGCACGTCGCGCGATCATCATGTCGGCAGCTTTGACCAAGGTAAACGGCCTCGGAGTGGTTTCTCGCCGATCCCAAAACGCGCAGATCAGGCGTTACCGGTTAAAGTAAGGAGTAGCGTCGTGATGAAATCGGTCGCTGTTCGAAGCAAGGCCGATATCACATCAAGATTGAGACCGAACTGCGAACCTGCAAGCGGCAGGACGATCAAAATTCCGATCAGGATGAGCATTCCGAACGGCTCCAGCCGGGCCAGGTGGATAGCCAAGGGCCGCGGCAGCAGGCCGACGGCGACCCGGCCGCCATCCAGGGGCGGGATCGGCATCATGTTGAAGACGGCCAGCGCCACATTGATCACGATCGCGTTTTCCAGGTTGTGGGCCACCCAGAGCGCCCAATTGCCGGGAACGAAGGGCAGGAGATGAAAACCAAGCCCGGCGGCCAACGCGAGCAGGATGTTGGTGGCGGGGCCGGCCAGGGCGACCAGGACCATGTCGAAGCGCGGGTTGTTCAGGCGGCGGAAATTGACCGGCACCGGCTTGGCATAGCCGAACAGGAACGGCGAGTGCGACAGCAGCAGCATGGCCGGCAGGAACACCGTCCCGACCGGGTCGATATGCATCAGCGGGTTGAAGGTGACGCGTCCGAGCTGCCAGGCGGTGTCGTCGCCGCGCCGATACGCGACGAAGGCATGGGCGGCCTCGTGGAAGGTGATCGCGATGAGGAGGGGCATCACCCAGACCGACAGGGTATAGGGAGTGATGTTCAAGGTTCGTTTCCTGTGCCGGGATGCCGCTTCGCCAAAAAACTTCAGTATGTCGCACGGCCGCCGGAAATGTCGAACACGGCACCGGTCGAAAACGAGCAGTCCTCGGACGAAAGCCACGCCACCATAGCTGCCAGTTCCTGCACTAGCACGAACCGCGCCTTCGGGATTTTTGACAGCATGAAGTCGATGTGCTGCTGCGTCAGCTGGTCGAAGATCGCGGTTCTCGCGGCGGCCGGCGTCACCGCATTGACCGCAATGTCATGCGCGGCAAGTTCCTTGCCGAGCGACTTCGTCAGCGCGATCAGGCCGGCCTTGGACGCCGAATAATGCGCGGCGTTGGGATTGCCTTCTTTGCCGGCGATCGAGGCGATGTTGACGATGCGCCCATATTTCTGCGCGATCATGTGCGGCACGATCACCCTGCAGCAGATGAACGGACCATCGAGATTGATGCGCAGCACCTTGCGCCATTCCTCGAGGTCGGTCTCCCACACCGTTTTGTTGACGCCGGCGACGCCGGCATTATTCACAAAAATATCGACCTTGCCGAGCGCCTCGATCGTCGCATCGCGGGCTTTTTCGACGTCGGCAAGATCCGACACGTCGACCCTGAACGCGGTTACGGCGCTGCCAATTTCCTTCGCCGTCTTTTCGGCGAGCGGCTGATCAAAATCCCAGATCGCGACCTTGGCGCCGGAGGCGGCAAAGCGTTCGGCGATCGCGCGACCAAAGCCCTGCGCGCCGCCGGTGACGACGGCGCAGCGGCCGTTGAGATCGATCTTGTTCATGCGAAGGTTCCTCGTCATGTTGACTGCCGTCATTTCGGGATGGTCCGACGGACCAGGCCGGGAATCTCGAGATTTCGGGTTCGCGCTTTGCGCGCCCCGGAATGACGGAGTGGTCTTCTACAGCGTCCAACCGCCGTCGATCACATGGGCGACGCCGGTCGTGAACGCGCTTTCGTCGCTGGCGAGATAGAGTGCAAGCGCTGCGATCTCGTCCGCCGTGCCGAGCCGGCCCATCGGCTGGCGCGAGACGAACATCTCGCGTCCGCCGGGACCCGCGGCGGCGGCGCGCTCCAACATCGACGGCGTCTCGATGGTGCCGGGACAGATGCAGTTGCAGCGGATGCCCTTGCCGACGAAATCGGCCGCGACCGAGCGCGTCAGCGCCGCAACCGCGGCCTTGGTCGCGGCATAGACGTAGCGATTGGGCGCGGCCTTCACCACACCGGCCGCCGAAGCGATATTGACGATGGCGCCGCGGCCGGCCGCAAGCATGCCGGGCAGGAAGGCGCGGATCGTGCGGTGCATCGACTTGGCGTTGAGGTCGAAGGAAAAATCCCAGTCCTCGTCCGAACAGCCGAGAATCGTGCCGTTGTGCACGAATCCCGCGGCATTGAGCAGGATATCGACATTGCCGACCCGGCTGGCGGCTGCGTTGACCGCCGCGGTGTCGCGGACATCGAGCCTTGCCACGTCGGCAATGCCCTCCTGCGCGAGCGAAGCCAGTCCCTTTTCGTCAACGTCGGTGGCGAACACCGTCGCTCCCTCGCGCGCAAAGGCGATCGCGCAGGCGCGGCCAATTCCCGCCGCAGCTGCAGTCACGAAGGCGCGCTTGCCCTTCAGGCGGTCTGACATTTGTCCTCCCCCGTTTCTTCCGTCATTGCGAGGAGCGAAGCGACGAAGCAATCCAGACTGCCCGTATGGCCCTGGATTGCTTCGCGGAGCTTGTCATCCGGCCGCGCTTCGCGCGGACCGGATGGCTCGCAATGACGACTAGTGATTATCCCTGGCAACGCCGAACTGCGCAGCGATGTTCTGGTAGCGCGTGGCGAGCTCCATGCACGCGCCGGTCTCCTGCTGGCCGACGGTGTTGCGATAGAGCTCTTGCCAGGGCGTCTGGTTGACCGGATGCGGAAAGCCCCCCTTGGCCTTCAGCTCGGCATAGCGCGCCTTCAACTCCTCATCCGAGATCAGGATGTTGGCCGATCCCTTGTTGAGATCGATGCGGACCCGATCGCCGGTTTTGAGAATGGCGAGCCCGCCATTGGCGGCCGCTTCCGGCGAAGCATGCAGGATCGAGGGCGAGCCCGATGTGCCGGACTGCCGTCCGTCGCCGATGCAGGGCAGCGACAGGATGCCGCGTTTGATCAGGGCCGCCGGCGGCTGCATGTTCACGACCTCAGCGCCGCCGGGATAGCCGATCGGACCGGTGCCACGGATGAACAGCATGCAGTTTTCGTCGATATCGAGCGAGGGGTCCTCGATCCGCGCGTGATAATCCTCGGGGCCTTCGAACACGACGGCGCGGCCTTCGAAGGCATTCGGGTCCTTTGCGTTGCTCAGATAGCGGTCGCGGAATTCCCCGGAGATGACGCTGGTCTTCATGATCGCCGAATCGAACAGATTGCCGCGCAGCACCAGGAAGCCGGCATCCTTCACCAGCGGCTTGTCATAGGCATAAATGACGTCGCCATCGACCGCGGGGGCATCGGCGCAGTTCTCGCCGATGCTGCGCCCGTTGACCGTCCTGGCATCCTCGTGGATGCGCTTGTGCTTCATCAGTTCGCGCACCACCGCAGGCACGCCGCCGGCGCGGTGATATTCTTCGCCGAGATAGAAGCCGGCGGGCTGCATGTTGACCAGCAGCGGCACGTCGAGACCGTATTTCTGCCAGTCGTCGATCGTAAGCTCGACTCCAATATGCCGGGCCAGCGCATTGAGATGGATCGCCGCGTTGGTCGAGCCGCCGATCGCGGAATTGACCACGATCGCGTTCTCGAACGCCTTGCGCGTCATGATGTCCGACGGCTTGACGTCATCCCAGACCATGTCGACGATCCGGCGTCCGGTCTCATAGGCCATCTGGCCGCGTTCGCGGTGCGGAGCGGGTATAGCCGCGCAGCCCGGCAGCGACATGCCGAGCGCCTCGGCCAGCGAGTTCATGGTCGAGGCGGTGCCCATGGTGTTGCAATGGCCGACCGAGGGCGTCGAGGAGGCCACGAGCTCCAGGAAGCCCTCGTAGTCGATCTTGCCCGCCGCAAGCTGCTCGCGCGCCTTCCAGACGATGGTCCCGGAGCCGGTGCGCTCGCCCTCGTGCCAGCCGTTGAGCATGGGGCCGCCTGACAGAACAATCGCCGGCAGGTTGACGGTCGCCGCCGCCATCAGGCAGGCCGGCGTCGTCTTGTCGCAGCCGGTGGTCAGCACCACGCCGTCGAGCGGATAGCCGTAGAGCACCTCGACCAGGCCGAGATAAGCCAGGTTGCGGTCGAGCGCCGCGGTCGGCCGTTTGCCGGTCTCCTGGATCGGGTGGGTCGGGAATTCCATGGCGATCCCGCCGGCCGAGCGGATGCCCTCCCGGACCCGGTGGGCGAGCTCGATATGATGACGATTGCAGGGCGACAGGTCGTTGCCGGTCTGCGCAATGCCGATGATCGGCTTGCCCGATTGCAGCTCCTGCCGGGTCAGCCCGAAGTTGAGGTAGCGCTCGAGATAGAGCGCCGTCATTCCCGGGTTGTGAGGGTTGTTGAACCACTCGGTCGAGCGGAGCTTGCGCCTGCCGACGCCCGTTAGCGGCTTGTTCATGATTTCTCCCGCAGCGCACACATACGCCCAATTTTCGGGCGCCTTGTTCGTAAATCCTGACTTGTTTGCACGTCAAGCTCTGCTTCGCAATCGCGGCGGCATCTGGGAGTGTTTACCACTTTGATCCAACGACATCGCCATAAAAGTCTGATATGACCGCCTGCAACACAACAACAAGGCCGCGCAGGCTTGAGCCCCGCGGTCGGCTGGCTATTTGGGAGGGAGATAGATGTCTTCGGTGCAAATTCGCGACGTGCGCAAGTCGTTCGGTGGATTCGAAGTCCTGCACGGCGTGACGATTCCGATCGAAGACGGGGAGTTCGTGGTCCTGGTCGGCCCCTCCGGCTGCGGCAAATCGACCTTGCTGCGGATGCTCGCCGGGCTCGAAAATATCACCTCCGGCACGATTTCCATCGGTGACCGCGTCGTCAACAACGTGCAGCCCAAGGAACGCGATATCGCCATGGTGTTCCAGAACTATGCGCTCTATCCGCACATGACGGTCGCCGACAATATGGGCTTCTCCCTAAAGCTGCGCGGCGCCGGCGCGGACGAGATCAGCAAGCGGGTCAAGCGCGCCGCGGACATTTTGGCGCTGACCGCGCTGCTCGACCGCTACCCCCGGCAATTGTCCGGCGGCCAGCGCCAACGCGTCGCCATGGGCCGCGCCATCGTCAGGGACCCTCAGGTCTTCCTGTTCGACGAGCCGCTGTCCAATCTCGATGCCAAGCTCCGCGTGGCGATGCGCACCGAGATCAAGGAACTGCATCAAAGGCTGAAAACGACCACCGTCTACGTGACGCACGATCAGATCGAGGCCATGACCATGGCCGACAAGATCGTGGTCATGCATGACGGGATCGTCGAACAGATGGGTTCGCCGCTCGATCTGTACGACCGGCCGGAGAATCAGTTCGTCGCGGGCTTCATCGGCTCGCCGGCGATGAATTTCCTCAAAGGCAAGGTGGTCGCAAATGGCAGCGCCAACTTCGAAGGGCCGAAGGGGGTCAAGCTGCCGCTCAAATCGGCGCCGGCCAATTCCGACGGGCGACCGGCGGTCTACGGCATCCGCCCGGAGCATTTCACCATCGCCGACGACGGCGCGGAGGCCGAGATCATCGTGGTCGAGCCCACGGGCTCGGAGACCCAGGTGTTCGCCAATCTTGGCGGCGAGCAGGTGGTGGCCGTGTTCCGCGAGCGTCATCAATTCAATCCGGGCGACAAGATCCGGTTGAAACCCGATCCGTCGCTCGTGCATCTCTTTGATGAGAGTACGGGCAAGCGGCTGAACGGTTAGGTTACCAAGAACAGAAAAGCACCAAGGGAGGATTGTATGAATGGATTGACCCGCCGCACCCTACTTCAGGGTGGCACTGCACTGGCGGCGGCCGGTGCATTGACGGGACCTGCACTTTTTGATTTCGCCAAGGCGTGGGCCGATACTGCGCCGTGGAAGGCCGAGTCCGGCGCCAAGCTCACCGTGATGCGCTGGAAGCGCTTCGTCCCCTCCGAGGATGAGGCCTTCAACGCCATCATCGCCGCGTTCTCGAAGGCGACCGGCACCGAAATGAACGTCTTCAGCGAATCGTTCGAGGACGTGCAGCCGAAGGCGTCCGTGGCCGCCAATACCGGCTCCGGTCTCGATCTCGCCTGGGGCTTGCACACGCTGCCGCAGCTGTTCCCGACCAAGGTTTTGAAGATGAACGACGTTGCCGACTACCTCGGCAAGAAATATGGCGGCTGGACCGATGCGGCGGCCAAGACTTGCAAGCTCGGTGACGATTGGCTCGGCATTCCCGT
>NZ_JAFATE010000258.1 GCF_019244115.1 Bradyrhizobium sp. | reverse complement strand
CTCGCGCGAGGAACTGGTCGACGCGATGCTCGCCGGCAGGGCCAAATATTCATCGATCTTCAACTATCCGACGCTGACCTGGGCCGATATCGGCGTGATCGGCTGGCTGGTCGATGGCGCTGCCATCATGAACCAGATTCCGTTGTGTCGCTGTTCCTATGGGCCTTACGCGCGCGCAATGATCCGCGTCTGCAAGGAGGAATCGTTTCATCAGCGCCAGGGCTACGAGATCATGCTGACGCTGTGCCGCGGCTCGGCCGAGCAGAAGGCGATGGCGCAGGACGCCCTGAGCCGCTGGTGGTGGCCGGTGCTGATGATGTTCGGCCCGCCGGACAAGACGAGCCAGCACTCCGACACCTCGACGCGGTGGAAGATCAAACGCTTCTCGAATGACGAGCTGCGCCAAAAGTTCGTCGATGCCACGGTGCCGCAGGCGCAGTATCTCGGCCTCACCATTCCCGATCCTGCCCTGAAGCAGGATGCTGACGGGCACTGGATCTATGGCGAGATCGATTGGACCGAGTTCAAGCAGGTGCTGGCCGGCAACGGCCCGTGCAACAGGGACCGCATGGCGGCGCGGCGCAAGGCTCACGCCGAGGGCGCCTGGGTGCGCGAGGCGGCGGCCGCCTATGCAGCCAAGCGCAAGCTTCGACAGACCGCGCAGGCCGCTGAATAGGGTCAGGAGAGTTGGAATGACCACACCGAATACGCCGCTGTGGGAAGTCTTCATTCGCAGCCGCAACGGACTCGCTCATAAGCACTGCGGCTCGCTGCATGCCAGCGATGCCACCATGGCGCTGCAGGCCGCGCGTGACATTTTTACGCGCCGCGGCGAGGGCCTGTCGATCTGGGTGGTCCCGTCGAGCGCGATCACCGCGTCCGACCCGGCGGAGAAGGGCATGATGTTCGAGCCCGCGGAATCCAAGATCTACCGGCATCCGACGTTCTACGACGTGCCGGAGGAGGTCGGACATATGTGACCGTCATTGCGAGGAGCGAGGCGACAAAGCAAGCCAGAATCTTTCCACGGAGGCAGTCTGGATTGCTTCGCGGATTCTGTCATCCGGCCGCGCTTTGCGCGGACCGGCTGGCTCGCAATGACGAACGACCGCCCACGCAGCAGGTGTGAAGCAATGGCAACGCCGTCAATCCTGGTTTCCGAAACACCGCTGGTGCTCTACACACTGCGGCGCGCCGACGATGCATTGATCCTCGCTCACCGTCTGTCGGAATGGTGCGGGCATGCGCCTGCCATGGAAGAAGACATGGCGCTCTCCAACATTGCGCTCGACCTGATCGGGCAGGCGCGCGAGCTCTATGCCTATGCGGCTGCGGTCGAAGGGAGGGGCAATGACGAGGACAAGTTCGCCTATCTCCGCGATGTCCGCCAGTACCAGAACCTGCTGCTGGCGGAGCAGCCGAACGGCGATTTCGCCCATACAATCGTGCGTCAGCTCTTCTACTCCGCATTCGGCGATCCCTACTGGCGCGCGATGATGGCGTCGAACGATGCGACGCTCGCCGCGATCGCGGCAAAATCCGAGAAGGAGAGCGCATATCACCTGCGGCATGCCTCCGAGTGGGTGATCCGGCTCGGTGACGGGACCGAGGAAAGTCACGCACGGGCCCAGGCGGCGATCGACGATCTCTGGTCCTTCACCGGCGAGATGTTTGCCGTCGACGACGGCGAGCGCAGCCTGATTGACGGCGGCACCGTCATCGATCCTGTAACTCTAAAAGACGTGTGGCTGGCGACCGTCTCGCGCGTGATTGACGAAGCCACATTGCGCCTGCCTCAAAGCGACTGGATGCAGCAGGGCGGGCGGAGCGGCCGCCACAGCGAGCATCTCGGCCATCTTCTGAGCGAGCTGCAATACATGCAGCGGACCTTTCCGGGTGTCTCATGGTGATCGCGGCCGAGAGTGACAGCGTGCTTCGGCAGCGCGCCTGGGACGCCGCCGCTGCTGTGGTCGATCCGGAGATCCCGGTTCTCACGATCGCCGATCTCGGCGTGCTGCGCGAGGTCGACGTCAAAGACGGGCGCGTCGAGATCGCAATCACGCCGACCTATTCCGGCTGCCCGGCGATGAACATGATCGCGGTGGAAATCGCCCTCGCGCTGGAGAACGCCGGCTTTGCCGAGGCAAAGGTGCGGACCGTGCTGTCGCCGGCCTGGACCACGGACTGGATGAGCCAGGAGGGACGCCGCAAGCTCGCCGCCTATGGCATCGCGCCGCCGCGTGCCGCGAGCTCACGCCGCGCGCTGTTCGGCGTGCAGCAGGTAGGCTGCCCGCGATGCCGTTCAGAGGAGACCGAGCTGCTGTCCGAGTTCGGCTCGACCGCCTGCAAGGCGCTATGGCGCTGCAAGAGCTGTCGCGAGCCATTCGATTATTTCAAGTGCCATTAATGGACGTATGATGATGAAGACATGTCATTGCGAGCCACCCGGTCCGCGCAAAGCGCGGCCGGATGACGGGCTCCGCGAAGCAATCCAGACTGTCTCCGCGGCAAAGATTCTGGATTGCTTCGTCACTTCGCGCCTCGCAATGACGTTGGGGGAGCACTGATGTCCCTTACGCCCCGCTTTCATCGTCTCAAGATCAACGGCGTGCGCCGTGAATCGGCCGACGCGGTGTCGCTGACCTTTGCGATCCCAAAAGACCTTGCCGATGACTATCACTTCGCGCCCGGCCAGTATCTGACGCTGCGCACGACCATGGACGGCGAGGAGGTCAGGCGCTCCTATTCGATCTGTTCCGGTCCCGACGACGGCGAACTGCGCATTGCGGTCAAGCGCATCGATGGCGGCGCGTTTTCGAGCTGGGCCGCGGACGAATTGAAGTGCGGCGACGAACTCGACGTAATGACGCCGACCGGCCGCTTCGGTGTGACGCCAAGGCCTGCGGAGGCGCGCATTCATGTGGGGTTTGCCGCGGGCAGCGGTATTACGCCGATCCTGTCGATCGTGAAGACGGTGCTGGCGCGCGAGCCAAACAGCCGCTTCTTCCTGTTCTATGGCAATCGCACCACCGCGGGCATGCTGTTTCGCGAAGCGCTGGAAGAGCTCAAGGACCGCTACCTCGACCGTCTCTCGGTGTTTCACGTGATCTCCGGCGAGGAGCAGGACATCCCGATTCTCGAAGGCCGGCTGGACGCCGAGAAGGTGAAAGTGCTGTTGCGGGCGATGGTGCCGGCCGAAACCATCGACCATGTGTTCGTCTGCGGACCGACCGGGATGAGCGAGGAGATCGAAGCGACCTGTCGTACGCTTGGCATCGCCGAAGACAGGATTCACGTCGAGCGTTTCGTGTCTGGGCTCGGAGGCAAGCCGCGCCCCAAGGCGATCGTTCCGGTCGCTGCGCCGGCGAAGGCGTTTGCCTCGCTGATCATTGACGGCAAGCGGCGCGAGGTGCCGGTCGCCGAGGGCGAGGCAATCCTGGACGCGGCGCTGCGCGGCGGCGTCGATCTGCCCTTTGCCTGCAAGGGCGGCATGTGTTCGACCTGCCGCGCCAAGCTCGTGGAGGGCAGGGCGGAGATGGAGTTGAACTATTCGCTGGAACCGTGGGAGTTAAAAGCCGGCTTCATCCTGACCTGCCAGGCCAAGCCGATCACGGAGAGGGTCGTCGTCGACTACGATCACATGTGAGGATTGGCGGAAGGGGTTTTTGCCGTCGCAAGAGGCCCGTTGAAGGGTCCGACCGAACCGGGGAGAGAGACGTGCGTGAGGTAAGAAAATCCCCCGCGATCGCGAGCGAGCCATGAACGTCACGACAAGTCCGTCGTCTGACGATCTGGCGCGCGCCTGCGCGGAGGCGATGTGGAAGGACGATCAAGCGAGCCAGGGGCTCGGCATGACGATCGTCGACGTGAAAAGCGGCGAGGCGACGCTGGCGATGACCATCCGGCCGGGTATGGTCAACGGCCACAACATCGCGCATGGCGGCTTCATATTCACGCTCGCCGATTCCGCCTTCGCCTTTGCCTGCAACTCGCACAACGAGCGCGCGGTGGCAGCGCAGGGCAGCATCACTTTCATCCGTCCGGGCAAGCTCGGTGACAGGCTCGTTGCCACGGCGCGCGAAGTATCGAAATCTGGCCGCTCCGGAATCTACGATGTCCGCGTCACCGCTGGTGATGTGGTGATCGCCGAGTTCCGCGGCCATTCGCGCATCATCGGGGGCACGCTGGTACCGGGCACATGGGACAATAATAACAACCGATCAGAGCAAACGACCTAGTGGAAACGCCAAGAGACAACACCATGGCTTCACCAAGACTCAAGTCCACGGACGGCTACTTACCCGAGATGGACGACACCGAACGCGCTTCGCGCGACGCCATCATGGCTCTGCAGAGCAAGCGCCTTGCGTGGTCGCTCAGGCACGCCTACGACAATGTCGCGCATTACAAGAACGCCTTCGACAAGGCCGGCGTTCATCCGGACGACTTCAAGGAGCTCGCCGATCTGGCGAAATTTCCGTTCACGGTGAAGACGGACCTGCGCGACAATTACCCGTTCAACATGTTCGCGGTACCGCGCGAAAAACTCGTGCGCGTGCATGCCTCCTCGGGCACGACGGGCAAGCCGATCGTGGTCGGCTACACCAAGGCCGACATTGCGACGTGGTCGAACGTGATGGCGCGCTCGATCCGCGCCGCGGGCGGGCGCTCCGGCATGGTCATCCACAACGCCTATGGCTATGGCCTGTTCACCGGCGGCCTCGGCGTGCACTACGGCGCCGAAGAGCTCGGCTGTACGGTGGTGCCGATTTCCGGCGGCATGACCGAGCGGCAGGTGCAGCTCATCAACGATTTCAAGCCCGACATCATCACGGTGACGCCAAGCTACATGCTGGCGATCCTGGATGAGTTCAGGCGCCAGAAGCTGGACCCGCGCCAATGCTCCCTGAAAATCGGCATTTTCGGCGCCGAGCCGTGGACCAACGCGATGCGCGCCGAAATCGAGGACGCGTTCGACATGGACGCGACAGATATATACGGACTGTCGGAGGTGATCGGTCCCTGCGTCGCGCAGGAATGCCTGGAGACCAAGGACGGCCTGCACATCTGGGAAGATCATTTCTATCCCGAGGTGATTGATCCGGAGACCGGCAAGGTGCTGCCGGATGGCGAATTGGGCGAGTTGGTGTTCACCTCGCTCACCAAGGAAGCCAGTCCCGCGATCCGCTACCGCACCCGCGACCTGACCCGGCTCCTACCCGGCACCGCCCGCAGCATGCGGCGGATGGAAAAGGTGACCGGGCGGACCGACGACATGCTGATCATCCGCGGGGTCAACGTGTTCCCCAGCCAAATCGAGGAACTCGTACTCGCGCATCGCGATTTATCCGGCCATT
>NZ_JAFATE010000105.1 GCF_019244115.1 Bradyrhizobium sp. | reverse complement strand
TTGGTGTCGATCACATCGTTCCATTCCGCGGCCGAGAATTCGTGCAGGGGCCTTTCGATCGTGATGCCGGCATTGTTGAGCGCGATGTCGAGGCCGCCAAACGTCTCCACCGCCCTGGCGACGAAATCCTTCACCTGCGCCTCGTCGCGCACGTCGGCCTTGACATAGAGCGCGCGGCCGCCCGCCGCCTTGATCTGCTGCTCGAGTTGGGCGCCCAGCGCCTCGCGCCGGCCACAGAACGCCACCGCCGCGCCCTGCCGGGCAAAGGCAATCGCCGCGGCGCGGCCGATCCCCGACGTGGCGCCGGTGATCAGCACGACCTTTCCGGCAAAGCGGGTCGGCGCTTCGACGATGGTGGGAGTGGGGGCGCGCCTCGCGCGCGCCATCGCGATGCCGCCGAAAAAGCCGGCGGCGGCGCCCAGGCTTGCTCCCCCGGCGGCGCGAAGCCAGTGCCGCCGCGGTGGATTGTCGAGATTTTTCGCCTCGCTCATGATCTTCCGCCCTGTAAGTTTTTCGCCAGCATGATATTAACACTGACAACATCAGGCTAGCACGAATATTAACACTGTCAACATGAATGCGAAGAAGACCCGGAACGGAAATCGGACGGCGACGCGAAAGGCCGCGCCCGCGCGCGCCTATCACCACGGTGATCTCAGGAGCGCACTGGTTAGCGCCGCGGCCGCACTGCTGGAGCGCGACGGCGCAGAGGCGCTGTCGTTCCGGGCCGTGGCGCGCGCCGCTAATGTGTCGCAGGCCGCCCCCTACAACCATTTCGCCGGACGCGAGGAGCTTTTGGCGACCGTGGCCGAACAGGGATTTCGCGCCCTCGAAGCCGCGCAAATCGCGGCGGCCGAGCGTGCGGGCACCGGCGTGTCACGGGTGATCAGCCTCGGCATGGATTACATCGCCTTTGCGATCGCCCATCCGCAGCTCTACCGCCTGATGTTCGGGGTCGGCGTCGCCAACTGGTGCGCCTATCCGGCGGTCGCAGAAGCCAAGCACCGGGCGTTCGAACCGACCCGCGCCGTGCTCGCGGACTATCTCGGCGCAGCAACGCCGTCGGCGACGCGCGAGGCGGCCGCGCATGCCGGATGGGGCCTGGTGCATGGCCTCGCGATGCTGCGGCTCGATGGGTCGGTCGCGGACCGGGCCGGATCGGACGACCTAGAGCGCGAAGCCGCCGCGATCGAACTGTTTGCGGCCAGCCTCGGGAGGATGGGCAGCGCGCCCTGATCGCAAAAATGCCCCATGGCTGACAATGATTGCAGCGATCCTTCCAGGCTGCGGCGATGATCGCACGAGGCGCATCGCCGGCGCATGAGGCAAGCATGAGCGCACCCGAGCTCACCGTCTGGTACAACACACGCTGTCCGGTCTGCGACAACGGCATCGACTGGCAGCGGCGCAAGCTGATCGAACTGGTCAAGGAGGGCCGCCTTGCGTTCAAGGACATCAACGCCGAGCCGGATGCGCTCAAAGCCTACGGCGCTTCGCTGGACGACGTGCGCCGCCGCCTGCATGCGACCGACGCCGACGGCAAGCTGATCGTCGGCGCCGACGTCGCGGTCGCGTTGTGGAAGATGACGCCCGGCCAGGGCTGGCTCGCCGCGCTGCTCGGCAATCCGGCGACGCGGCCGGTCACGCGCTTTGCCTACGACCATTTTGCCGACGCGCTGTTTTCCTGGAACAAGCGCAAGGGCCATTGGTGAACCTGCACGGAATCTGCTGAAGATCTGTCCGAGCGGTGCTGAGGCGTGTCCAGGATTTGCCATGGGACAGATCAAGAACGATAGCCATGAATGATCGCAATGACCTCGCCAAGCCCGCGGACAGCGCCGCCGCGCTCTGGGCGCCCTTAAAACCTTTCATCGCGGGCGAGGCCCGGCTCGGCCGCGCCATGGCGAGGCGGCACTGGACCGCGGTACTTTACGAGTTTCTGCGCTTCGGTGTGAAGCAGGGCTGGGCCTGCCTGTTCGGCGGCATCGCGGTGGCGCTGATGATCGGCACCTTCAGCTTCTATCCCGCGAGCATCGCGCTCGCGCGCTACGATGCCCTGTTTGTCGCCATGCTCGCGGTCCAGGCGATCCTGCTTGTCACGCGGCTGGAGACGTTCGACGAAGCAAAAGTCATCCTGATCTATCATCTGGTCGGCACGGTCATGGAGATCTTCAAGACCGCGGTCGGGTCCTGGATCTATCCCGAGCCGAACTTTTTCCGGATCGCGGGCGTGCCGCTGTTTTCTGGCTTCATGTATTCCTGCATCGGCAGCTATCTCTGCCGGGTCTGGCGGCTGTTCGACTTCCGCTTCACCCGCCATCCGCCGCGCGCAAGCCTGGTCGCGCTCAGCCTCGCCGCCTATGCCAATTTCTTTCTCGACCATTTTGGCCTCGATCTGCGGATCGTGCTGTTCGCCGCCGCCGCGCTCGCTTTCGGCCGCACCACCGTCCATTACAAGGTCTGGCACGTCCACCGCTCGATGCCGCTTCTGCTCGGCCTCGTGCTGGTGTCGCTGTTCATCTGGTTCTCGGAAAACATTGGGACCTACACCAAGACCTGGCTGTATCCCGCGCAACAGCATGCCTGGGCCTTGGTGTCGATCGCCAAGCTCGGCTCGTGGTTTCTGCTCCTGATCATCAGCTACACGCTGGTCAGCCTGGTCAACCCGCCGCGTGAGATCACGAGGGGACGCGAGGAGGCAGCGGCAGAGCCGGAGCGCGCGGCGGCATAGCAAGATCGTGCAGCCTTCGTTTCGCCAAGGTCGTCATTTTGACCTGCGGGATTCTCCCGTGGCATGATCGGCGACCCGCCCGGTGGAATCAAAGGGATCAAGCGATGCTCAAACGTGGTCCGGCAGTGGTTGTCGCTGCCTTTCTTGTGACCGGCTCTGCACACGCCGCCCGCTGCGGCGGCGATTTCCACACCTTCATCACCAGCTTTTCCAGCGAGGCGCAGGCCGCCGGCGTTTCGCCGGCCGTGATCTCCGAGGCCCTCGCAGGGCTCACGCAGGATCCGGCCACGCTCGCCTTCGATCGCCGCCAGCGCTACACATTCAACAAGAGTTTTGAGCAGTATGTCGCAACCCGGGTCGGTCCCGGCCGGATCAATGGCGGGCGCGCCATGCTGCAACGGCACGCCGCGCTGCTTGCGCGCATCGAGCAGCGTTTTGGCGTGCCGCGCCAGATTCTGGTTGCGATCTGGGGACTCGAGACCGATTTCGGCCGGGGCGACATGGGCAAACTGCCGGTGATCCGGACGCTCGCGACGCTGGCGCATGATTGCCGCCGCTCCGAGCTGTTCCAGGCAGAACTGCTGGCGGCGCTGAAGATCGTGCAGCGCGGCGACCTGCCGCTGCGCGACCTGATCGGCGCCGGCGCCGGCGAGATCGGCCAGACCCAGTTCCTGCCGTCGTCCTACATCAAATATGGGGTCGATTTCGACGGCGACGGCCGCGTCGACCTGCGCCACAGCGTGCCCGATGTGCTCGCCTCCACCGCCAACCTGCTGCATACCAATGGTTTCGAGATGGGCGGCGGCTACGGTGAAGGCAGCGCCAATTTCGACGCCATGCGCGAATGGAATCACGCGGTCATCTACCGCAAGACGATCGGCTATTTCGCCGACCAGCTGGTCGGGCGGTGAAGCCTGCCACTGCGTGGCGCGAATGAAATGAGTGAACCCGGAATCTCGAGATGACGGCGCGAGATCCCAGCTTACGCTGACGCGCCCCCGCGTTCTGCAATCTGGCGCCATCGGCGGTCAAGGAAACGGGTGGTGCAGCCTCGGCAATTGACGCATGATGCGGAGTGGACTGGTCGGAGGGAAAGATGTCACTTGCATTTCTGATCACCTCATTGATTGTCGTCGCCTCGCCCGGCACCGGCGTGCTCTATACGCTGGCGGCGGCGCTGACGGGTGGGGCGCGGGCCTCGGTCGCCGCGGCCTTCGGCTGCACGCTCGGCATCGTGCCGCATATGCTGGCGGCGATGCTGGGCTTGGCCGCCGTCCTGCACGCCAGCGCCCTGGCATTTTCCACGCTGAAATGGCTGGGCGTGCTCTATCTGCTCTACATGGCCTGGCAGACCCTGCGTGAGACGGGTGCGCTATCGATCGACCAACGCCCGAGCCCGCGATCGCATGCGCGCGTGATCGTGCGGGGGATCCTGGTCAACATTCTCAATCCAAAACTGTCGATTTTCTTCTTCGCCTTCCTGCCGCAGTTCATCGATGCCGGCGAGACCCGCGTGCTGGCGCGGATGCTGGAATTGAGCGGCGCCTTCATGGCCATGACTTTCGCCGTGTTCGTCCTCTATGGCCTGTTCGCGGCCGCGGTGCGCGAGAGGGTGGTGTCGCGGCCAGGAGTCATGGCCTGGATGCGGCGTGCCTTCGCCTGCGGCTTTGCCGGGCTCGGCGCGCGGCTGGCCCTTGCGGATCGCTAGCGCATGTCCCGGCGAAGTGGATTACTGGGTGATCCAATATGACCGGGAAGCGCTGTCGTACGCTCGAGAACGAGGGAAAGAAAAAGGCGGGCTGATACAGCCCGCCTGCTTCTGAGAGAGGTTGGTTGCCGTCCTCGTCGGACGGCCCGGGCGGAGCAAGGCCCCACCCGGACCAGAAGGATTACTTCATCTTCTTGGCTTTTTTGGCCTTCTTCGCCTTCTTTGCCTTCTTCGCTTTCTTAGCCATAGTATCCTCTCAGGGTTTAATGGATTGAAACGCGACACGAGAGGCATGCTCGGCGGAGGGCCAGCCTCGCAACATCCTCGATTGTAATCGAAAGCAGATTCGCTGGCTCCTGCCGTGGCCTGTCACACCGGTGTCATTGCGTTATCCACAACTGTTATGCACTTTTGATGCGTTTTCTCGCAAAATCAGACCGACCGCATCGCAATGGCGGATCTCGTCTATCCACTCCACCAGCGTTAATGTGTCGCGAATCCCCTCTTTATGATTTTAAAACCACGCCGTGATCTCACGGCCGCGCCTTGAGATTCCGTTAATTGCCATTCTCCCATTGTGCGGCTCCAAGAGCAGGGATGACCGGCACACACCGGCCGCGCGAGGGACAGGCCAATGCGTATCCGAGGGTCGCGATGCTGAGCGTTCCGACGCTTTGGACGGTGTTCGTCGTCAATTTCTTCGCGCTCGGCCTGATCTGGGCCTATGTCATTCACGCCTATCCCAAGCTGGTGGCGGCCCGCTACTGGGCCGGCACGGCGCTCGCCGCCATCGTGGGGGCGATGCTGGCGCTGCTGCGCAACGAGGTCTCTTCGCTGCTGCCGCTGTTGATCGCCGGCGCCTTCATGGTGTTCGCCGCCTGTCTCGCCTGGATGGGCACGCAGCGCTTCTATGGCCGCGCAGCGTCCTGGCGTACCAGCCTGGCGCTCGTTGCCGTCACCGCGGGAATCCTGCTCTTCTTCATCTATGGCTATGACAGCCGGCTGATGCGGATCACCGCCTATTCGGTCGCACAGTCGCTGCCGATGCTGCTGATGCTGCGATTGTTGCTGGCGCCGGAGCACGGACGCCATAGTCCGGGCGCACGACTTGCCGCGGTTCTCATCATTCTCTTCGTCTGCATCTACGCCGCGCGCATCGTCGGCAGCCTGCTGGGCATGAATTTTAAATTCGGCCAGTCCAGCCCGGCCGCCACCGCGACCGTGCTGATGGTGATGTTCCTGTCGATGTCGATCAATTTCGGCCTGCTGCTGATGGCGGTCGAACGGCTCCGCAGCGAGGTCGCCGAACTCGCACTGCTGGACGACCTGACCGGGGTCGCCAACCGGCGGCACCTGATGCAGCGGCTCACCGAGGAGTGCGCGCGGTCGGAACGCAGCGCCGTGCCGTTCTCGCTGCTGGTGATCGATCTCGACGGCTTCAAGGCCATCAACGACACCTACGGCCATGCCGCCGGCGACGCCTGCCTGCAGCATTTCACGCTGATGGCCCAAACGCGGCTGCGGCCGGGGGACATGCTGGCGCGCTCCGGGGGTGACGAGTTCTGCATCGTGCTGCCGGCGTCGACCCTGCGCGAGGCCGCAATCATCGCGCGCCGGGTGCTGCAGGTCTGCCGCGACGATGCGGAGGCGAGCGGCGGCCTCGACATTCCGATCGCGGTGTCGATCGGAATCGCGCAATGGACCTCCGAGATCGCCCTGTCTCCGGAGCTTTTGATCCTGCACGCCGACGAGGCACTCTACGTCGCCAAGAAGGAAGGCAAGAATCGCTATGCGGCCTATAGTTCCGCGCCGCCGGTGTCACCGGAAGGGGATGGCGAGGCCGAGCGGCTGCTGAAGCGCGTCTGACATGCTATCTTGAGCCCTCCACGAGGGGCCTCAGTTCATGAGTCCACGTCCGCTTGCGGCGGCATTGATGGCCGGCGCGCTGTCCGTTTCCGTGTCCGCCCAGCAGGGCGACATTGAAACGATCGCGCGCGTCTCCGGCACGCCCGAGATTCCCGGGCTGAAGATGGTCTGGCTCGCGCGTTGGGGGGACGTTGCCAAGTCGCATCCCTGGAAGAACATCATCGTGCACCAGACCGAGGGGCCGGCCGGCTCGGCGCGGGGCGGGGCGCAGGAGCAGGCGAAAAACCCGACGCGGCGCGGCGTCATGGTCTGGGTCGAGACCGACGGCACCGTGTACTGGGCGGTCGGCGAGACGCTCGTTCCGACCCATACCGACGGCGCCAACCGTACCGACGACAAGTATGTCGACAACAGCAAGACCTATCACCAGGTGAACAAGGACAGCTCGATCGGCGTGGAATTTGCCGGCAACTATCCTGACGTGACGCGCGGTCCGACCGAGGCGCAGATCGCCGCGTGGCGCATTCTGGTCCGCGTGCTGCGCGCGCGCTACCAAATCCCGCTCGATCATGTCTATGCGCACAACTGGATCGACTTCAAGGACGCGCGCTATTGCGAAGGCTGCGCGCTCGCGGCCATGGCGCGGGAGTGGGGGGAATGATTGCAATGTCATCGGCCTGACCCCGGCATGCAGGTGCTGTCTGCATGAGATTGCGGCTCAGGCGCACAGTCGTCCTGGACTCGTCGGCTGTATGCCGCTCGAGGTCCACAATCTTGGCGCACTGTTCGCGGTCTATGGTCCACGCCAACAGGAAAAACCCGCGCTGGAAAACTTGCAATGTCAGCACTGACCATCTGGCCGATCGCGGCAGGCCATCGGCACCTGTTTCGGAGTCACGGCATCGAGATCGCGCGACTCGCTCCGGCCGCCATGCTGTTGCTCTGCGCCTCGGTCTCGGCGGCCGTGGAGGCGCCGGGCAGGCCGGTCCTGGAACGAAACAATTTCTATCTGTCGTCCGCCGGGTTTCGCATCCAGGTCGCCAACGATCCCGCCGGGCAAAAAGCCATGCGCGCGCTGCCGGCGCACCGCTTCGTCACCGAAGGGGTCGGCGAGGCCATGCGCTATTATTATGCCGAGCCGCAGCGCTGCGTCTGCGTCTTCGTCGGGACCCGACTGGCCTATGACCGCTACCGCCAGATGGTCAACCTGCCGCTGACGTCGACCACGTCGTCGCCCGACTACAAGACCCAGGCCGGGGTGCTGCTCAGCGGCCAGCCATTGCGGCAGAGCACGAAGGGTGATCCCACCAACCTGTCGGACTATCTCGGCACGCTCAGGTCGTCGTATTGAGGCCTCGAAGGACGGCTTCGGATCGGCATCCATCGTCGGTCAGGAGCTTTTGCCGTTGGATGGTCGGACCTCAGATCGGCGGCAATACGCGCTTTTATGGATCATCGGCGCGTTTTCAGCTATGCTCCGATCCATGAAAACCCAGACCATCGAAATCGATGACGTGACTGCAAACGCGCTCAGGCAGCGAGCGGACGAGCGCGGCGTTAGTGTTCCCGAATTGTTGGCGGAGTTGCTGGTCCTTGAAGCCGGTTCAGTTCGGGCGGACAGCGACGAGATCGCCGAATTGGACCGACGCTGGAAGGCATTCGAGGCCCAAAAATCTGTCGCCTCGAATGACGAGGTCGTACGTTGGCTCGAGACCTGGGGAACTCCGGCGTTCCGAAACTGGCGAGATCGATGAGGCTTGAATGGTCGGATGAAGCTCTTGCCGACCTCGATCG
>NZ_JAFATE010000042.1 GCF_019244115.1 Bradyrhizobium sp. | reverse complement strand
AGACGCAGGAGGTCGGCTCGGCCTTTCGTCCGGCGCGCGAGGCCGACATGATGCGGCGGCTGGTGCAGCGCCATCGCGGCATCCTGCCGCTCGACACCGTCGAGAGCATCTGGCGTGTCATCATCTCGACCTTCACCTACGTGCAGGCACCGTTCTCGGTGCATGCGGACGTCTCGATCAGTGAGACCGCGATGCGGGATTCCGCGCGGTTTCACTTCGGCTTCATCGAGCCCTTCGTGGCGCATTTTTCCGCCACTGCCGCGGTCGAGGCGGTCGCCAGCTCGAAGGGCGATCTGGCGATGGTCTCGGCCATTTCGAGCCGCACGCCCTGGTGGATCGCGTTGGAAAAGGACGGGGCGCCGAAGATCATCGCGCGCATGCCCTTCGTCGAGCGGGTCGATCATCCGGCGGCGCTGCCGGTGTTCGTGGTGTCGCGGGTTGCCGACAGCGCGATGGTGACCGAGGTGGAAACCTGGAGCATCCGCGTGTCCGGCTGGAACGCCGAGGTGGCCCGCGCGCTCTCGCCGCTGGCCGAGATCCTGGCCGTGCCGGACACCGCCTTCGACAGCGCCGCGCTGCTGGTCTCGATTGCGGCACCGGCGAGCCTCGACAACATCAGGGCCGCCCTGATCGCGGCAGGCGCCTCGGTACGCTCGACGGCCCTCGTCGGCAGCCACGCAAGCCGTTATGCGCTTCCCAACGGCGCCGCGACGCCGTAAAAGCCGCCCGTACCTTCCGGAGATGACGATGAACCGCCCCGTGCCGAATCCCGGCATCCTCGATATTGCGCCCTACACGCCCGGCAAAAGCCCGGTGCCCGAGGCGGGCCGCAAGGTGTTCAAGCTGTCCGCCAACGAGACGCCATTCGGGCCCTCGCCGAAAGCGCTCGAGGCCTACAGGCACGCGGCCGATCATCTGGAGGATTATCCCGAAGGCACCTCGCGCGTGCTGCGCGAGGCGATCGGCCGCGCCTTCGGGCTGGATCCCGACCGCATCATCTGCGGCGCCGGCTCCGACGAGATCCTCAATCTGCTCGCGCACACCTATCTGGCCCGCGGCGACGAGGCGATCTCGACCGCGCACGGCTTTCTGGTCTACCCGATTGCGACCATGGCGAACGGCGCCAGGAACGTGGTCGCGGCCGAGAGCAATTTCACCGCCGACGTCGACGAGATTTTGAAGGCGGTCACGGCGCGCACCAAACTCGTTTGGCTCGCCAATCCGAACAACCCGACCGGGACCTATCTGCCATTCGACGAGGTCAAGCGGCTGCGCGCCGGCCTGCCATCGCATGTGCTTTTGGTGCTCGACGCCGCCTATGCCGATTATGTTTCGCGCAACGACTATGAGATGGGCTTGGAGCTGGTGGCAACTACCGAGAATACGGTGATGACGCATACCTTCTCGAAGATCCACGGGCTCGCGTCCCTGCGGATCGGCTGGATGTTCGCGCCCGCCCACATCGTCGATGCGGTGAACCGGATCCGCGGGCCGTTCAACGTTTCGACGCCGGCGATGCGCGCAGCCGTCGCAGCGATCGAGGACACCGCGCATCAAGAGATGTCCAAGGCGTTCACGGAACAATGGCGCAACTGGCTGGCCGACGAAATCGGCAAGCTCGGGCTCAAGGTGACGCCGAGCGTGGCGAATTTCGTGCTGATCCACTTCCCGACCGAGAAGGGCAGGACGGCCGATGAGGCGGACGCCTTCCTGACCAAACGTGGCCTGGTGTTGCGTGGCTTGAAAAACTATCGCCTGCCGCATGCGCTGCGCATGACCATCGGCACCGAGGAGGCCAACCGCCTCGTCGTCGAGGGCTTGCGCGAATTCATGGCCGGCTCAAAGTGAACGCAGCGCCCCTCTTCAAGCGCGTTGCGCTGATCGGCTTCGGCCTGATCGGCGGCTCGATCGCGCGTGCCGCAAAACTGCAGGGCCTCGCCTCCGAGATCGTCACCACGGCGCACTCGGAGAAGACGCGCGCGCGGGTGAAGGAGCTCGGCATCGTCGATGCCGTGCTGGACGGCAATGCCGCGGCGGTCGAAGGCGCAGACCTCGTCATTCTCTGCATTCCCGTCGGCGCCTGCGGTCCGGTCGCCAGGGAAATCGCGCCGCATCTGAAGCCGGGCGCAGTTATCTCCGACGTCGGCTCGGTGAAGGGGGCGATCGTGCGCGACATGGCGCCGCATCTGCCGAAGTCAGTGCATTTCGTGCCGGCGCATCCGGTGGCTGGTACCGAGCATTCCGGGCCGGATTCCGGTTTCGCCGAGCTGTTCATCAACCGCTGGTGCATTCTCACGCCGCCCGAGGGGACCGATCCGCACGCCGTGGAACGACTGCGCGGGTTCTGGGCCGCCCTCGGCGCGCGAGTCGAGACCATGACGCCCGAGCATCATGATCTGGTGCTCGCGATAACAAGCCATTTGCCGCATCTGATCGCCTACACCATTGTCGGCACCGCGGAGGAGCTCGCCCAGGTCACGGAGTCCGAGGTGATAAAATTCTCCGCTGGCGGCTTTCGCGATTTCACCCGCATCGCGGCCTCCGACCCGACCATGTGGCGCGACGTCTTCCTGGCCAACAAGGAGGCGGTGCTGGAGATGCTCGGCACCTTCAACGAGGATCTGTCGAAACTGACGCGGGCGATCCGCCGCGGCGATGGCGAGGCGCTGTTCGATCATTTCACGCGCACCCGCGCCATCCGCCGCGGCATCGTCGAAACGGGTCAGGATTCCGCGGCGCCCGACTTCGGCCGCCCGCATCCGCAGCTTGCGAAGAAGCCGGACTGACGCCGCCGTCAGCCCGCTTCTTTGTATCGACTGGATTTGAAAGCGAGCTCTGGGCCCACCCCTCGAGACGCATCGCGCTGATGCGATGCTCCTCGGGACCAGGCGTTTTTCGGACTTAAACCCTCATGGTGAGGAGCCGCGCTCTCGCGCGGCGTCTCGAACCATGAGGCCCCGAACCTTCGATCGTTGATGTCTCCGCTTCTCAGTTGAACGGGTAGTAGCGGATCTGGGTCATCACGATGTTGTCGTCGGTTTTCGGCGCGCCGCCGACGCCCTGGAACGCAAAGCGCTGATTGTAGGAATACTGCACGCCGGCTTTCACCGTGCCGTAATTGCCCTGATAGACCGTGTCGTAGATGCCGGCGGTGTATTGCCTGACCTCCTTGGTGTTGCCGTTGCAGGTCGCGGCCGGCGAGTTTTCGACGTTGCAGCCCAGATTGTTGTAGAGCGGGTTGCCATAGCCGAACGGCACCGTGCCGACGTCCATGAAAGCGGCCTTGGTCTTCTCCAAGCCGGCATAGGTGTAGACGTCGAGTGTCGGCATCGCGTGCCAGATCAGCCCGACCGCCGCGGCCGTGATCGTCAGCGGCAGGATGGTGCCATCCTGCGCCAATGTCGCGTCCGGGAACGGCGCGGCGGTGAAGCGGCCGAGTGCGCCATGCGCGCCATAGACCTGCAGCTCCAGCGTCTTTGGCACGATCTCGGCATTGATGTGCCCGCCAAAGCTGCCGGTGTCGTAGGTGTGGTTGGCAAAGTTGAAGCGATCGAAGAACTGCCGGTACAGCGCCCATGCTTCGAGGTGCAGCCGGTAAGGCCCGAGCCGCGGATCATAGGCCACCTTCACCGTGACGTCGGGCACCTGGTTCAGGCTGAGATTGTTGGCGTTGTTGAAGAAGCTGCCGCCCGGACCGGTCAAATTGACCAGGAGATTCGGATTCAGCACGCCCTGGGGTCCTGCCGCCGGCGTGCCCACGGCCGGCGTGTTGCCGCCGAAGAACGAGGTCTGCGGATTTTCCGCCGAGGCCGCGATCTTGAGCTCCGGCCCGATGTCCTGCCAGATCCGGATGCCGGGCTGGCGCGCGGCGAGGAAGCCGGGCACCGATTCGAAGTCGATCACGCCCGGCGCGTCGACACCGCGCGGATCGATGCCGAGCTTGCTCGGCGCATTCAGCGACCAGGACTGGCCTGCGAGCACATGGAAGCCGAGATCGGTGCGATCGATCTCCAGGCTGAGCTGGCGCATGCGTGGATTGAACGAGTTGGTCGCAACCGAGTTGGCGGTCTGCGCCGCGCCTTCGAAGTCGATCTCGCCAAAACCAGCGAGGTGCGTCTCCGGGTTGACATTGCCTTCGGCGAGCAGATTGAAGCGCGTCTGCCGCGCGGAAAAACGCGATTCAGGCGTGAAGAAGTTCTTAGCTTGCCGGTACGGGATGAAGTTGTAGACCGAGCCCGTATCGGAGGCGAGATTGCGCGAGCGATAGATGCCGGTGAGATCGACCCAGCCGCCGAATGTCAGCGTGACGCCCTTGTAGCAGACCTTGCCGGGCGGGCAGAGATCCGGCGGCGCGGCCTTGTAGGCGGCCTGTGCCTGCGCGTTCGCCTTGGCAGTTTCCTTGGCCTGCGCGTCGATGCGCTTCTGCACCCGGGCCTCGTCGTCCACGCGCTGCTCCAGCAGCTTGAGCTTGGCCTTGAGCTGTTCGATCTGCGCGGCCGTATCGTCCTGCGCGAAGGCCCGGCTCGCCGATGCAAGGATGCCAACGGCAAGTACCCAATTGAATAGTCTCACGAGAACCTCCCAATTCCCCCAGGGGAAGCCCATTCGCCCTCGCACCTCGCCCGATCTCGGGCGCGTGCGTGCTTCCCGGTGAAGCGAGAGACCTGTCATGGCAGGCGGATATTCGCGATCGCGCTCACGCGATCGCATCACGTTTTACTCGCAACCATGTGCGGGAATTTTTGCACGCGACAGGCGATCCGCGCGCACGCGCGGATCATGCAAGCGTCCGAAGAAGGCGGAGGGAAGCGCCTAGATCAGAACAGCGGCGGAATCTGCGCCACCTTGAACGGCCCGAAATACACCGCGCCATCGGCAAAGCGCAGCGGGAATGTCCGTGCCTTCCTGCCTTCCAGCACGGCCTCCTTGCCGATCGCATTGAGACCGGCCGCGACACCGATCGTGGCGTTCTGCCGGACCACATTGCCAAGCCCGGGAAGCGCGCGGTCGAGCGCGCCCATCAGCTTGTTGATGTCCTGCGACTTCACGCCGGGCGCGACGCGGTCGAGCGTCGACTGCGGCACGCCCTGCTCCAGCATCTTGTCGAGGCCGAGCGCGGGGATCACCTTCTCGATGCCGGCGACCGTCATCTGCAGCTCGCCCTCGATGCGGCCATTGGCGTTGAGGCCGAGCGAGCCGGCGGCAACCGCGATCGTGTCGCCCTGCTGGATGCGCGAGCGCACGATCTCGACCTTTCCGCCGGCCGCCTGGATCTCGCGAAAGCGCTCCGGCCACGGCTTTGGCCGGAAATCCTTCAGTCCGTCCAGTCTGGTCTCGA
>NZ_JAFATE010000717.1 GCF_019244115.1 Bradyrhizobium sp. | reverse complement strand
CAAGCTGCGAAGCCCCGCCAAGCCGGGAAACCACTCTCGTCCAGTCTTCGTTTACAAGTGATTCGTGACTCATCTCGTGTTGGAATCACGAGCGTTTCCAATACGCAAGACCAAACTTAACGCCTATGCGGCCTTCCCTGCGCCCTCCGATCTTGGAGGGCGGCGAACGACGCAAAGCTCGGGCATCAGGCGCCGCGAGAACGCGAAGCTACGTCCACTGATCTTGTCCCGACCAACCGCCGCAAAAACAACGAAAAAGCACGAGCGGCTACGGATCGAGTTCGGTGTCCCAATAGAGATAATCCAGCCAGCTGTCGTGCAGATAATTTGGCGGAAACAGCCGGCCGTTGCGGTGCAGCTGGTGCACGGTGGGCGCGTAGGGCGCCTGCCTTGGGAACATTTTCGCCTGCTGCGGCGTCAGGTTGCCCTTTTTCAGATTGCAGGGCGAGCAGGCGGCGACGACGTTTTCCCAGGTGGTCTGGCCGCCTTTGCTGCGCGGGATGATGTGATCGAAGGTGAGATCGTCAGGCGAGGTGCAATATTGGCAGACGAAGCGGTCGCGGAGGAAAACGTTGAAACGGGTGAAAGCGGGGTGGGTGGACGGTTTGACGAACGACTTCAGCGAGACCACGCTGGGGAGCTGCATTTCGAAGCTCGGACTTCGCACTGCCCGGTCGTAGAATTCGACGATGTTCACGCGATCGAGAAAAACCGCTTTGATCGCGTCCTGCCAGGACCAGAGCGACAGCGGGTAATAACTCAGCGGCCGGAAGTCCGCATTCAGCACCAACACCGGCCAACCGCCTTGCGAGACATGTGCGTTCAAATAACGCTCCTGACCCTCACGGCTGCGAAGCAGCATGAGTTGACATACTACATGCAGCGTGACGGGATTGTGAAGAGCTGAGAAGAGCTTATCCCGCACATGGGTCCCGCGTGCGGTGCACGCCAGAGCGCCGAAAACGGCGCCGGAGGAGGGGGAGGAGGAGGGCATCATGATACGATTGCTGACAGCGGCGGCTGTCGCACTGACGGGGCTTTTCGCTAGACCGGCGGCGGTCGCCCAGGACTATCCGGCGCGCGCGATCACGATGATCGTGCCGTTTCCGGCCGGCGGCGCAACCGACACGCTGGCGCGCTATCTGGTTGAGCGAATGCGGGCGATTTTGGGGCAGCCGATCATCATCGAGAATGTCGGGGGAGCCGCCGGCAGCCTCGGCGTGGCCCGCGCCGTGCGCGCTGCGCCCGACGGCTATACGCTTTCGATCGGAACCTCGACCACGCACATGCTGACCGGCGGGCTCTATCCGCTGTCTTTCGATCTCATCAACGACCTGGAACCGATCATCCTGATCGGCAGCGAGCCGCTCCTGATCGTGGGCCGCAAGAACCTGCCGGCCGATGATCTGAGCGGGCTGATTGGCTGGCTGAAGGCCAATCCGGACAAGGCCTCGGTCGGCATCGCTGGGGTCGGCGCCACCGGCCATCTTGCGGGCATCTCGTTCCAGAAGGAGACCGGCACAAAATTCCAGTTCGTGCCCTATCGCGGCAATGGACCGGCGATGCAGGACCTTCTGGCCGAGCAGATCGATTTCATGATCGAGCCGGCCTCAAATTTCAGGGGCCTGCTCGCGGCCGGCAGCGTCAAGCCGTTCGCGATCACGGGGCGCGCGCGGCTGCCGTCTCTGCCGAAAATTCCGACCGCGGACGAAGCCGGTTTGAAAGGGTTTTTCGCCTCGCTCTGGTACGGCCTGTGGGTGCCGAAGGGCGCCTCGAAGGAGGTAGTTGCGGAACTCAACGCGACCATGACGCGGGTGCTGTTCGATCCTCAGGTCAGGCAGCGCTTCGACGAACTCGGCATCCAGATCTCAGCGATCGATCAGCAGGCGCCGGACGCGCTGCGGGCCCTGCAGAAATCCGAGGCCGCGCGCTGGTGGCTGATCATCAAGGCCTCGGGCATCAAGGTGGATTGATCAGTTGAGTCATTGCGAGCCAAGCGAAGCAATCCAATTCAACTTACGTCATTCCGGGGCGCGTCGAAGACGCGAACTATGGTGCGCAATTGCGCACCAGAGAATCTCGAGATTCCGGGTTCAATGTCATCTGTCCGCGCCTTGCGCAGACCGGATGACATTGCCCCGGAATGACGACATTGGGCGCTTATGCCGAAAGCCGCTCCAGTTTCTGCAGACAGCGGTGGGTGCGAACCTCGGCCGGCATCTCGGTGTCGGGAAAGCTGGTCTTCCAGTTGGTCACGCCGACCTCGCCGACATAGATGTCGCCGCGGGAATCCAGCGCGAGGCCATGCGGGGCGAGGAATTTGCCGGCCTCGAGGCCCGGACCGTACTCGCCGCCGAGCCGCGCCATGCGCTGGCCCCTCGCATCGACGATGGAGAGGCGCGGGCCGAGATTGGGCACCTTGAGATTGACCGACATGCCCGGGCCGAGCTCGCCGATGACGAAGCTCGGCGCTCTGCCGCCGCAGCGGCACAGCGCGCAGGGCCGGTGCAGGTTGTTCCATTGCGTCTCGTAGCGGCCGTTGCCGTCAAACACCTGCACGCGGTGATTTTCGCGGTCGGCGACATAGACGAAACCATCAGCATCGGTTGCGATGTTGTGCACGATGTTGAACTGGCCGGGATCGCTGCCCGGCTCGCCCCAGCTCGCGATCAGCCTGCCGTCGGGCGTGTACTTGTGCACGCGGGCATTGCCGTAGCCATCCGAGACATAGATCTCGCCCTTCGGCGAGAGCGCGGTGTGGGTGCAGCGATGGAACGGCTCGCCGCTCATGTAAGGCGCCGCCTTGTGCGGCAGCCCGATCGTGAGCAGCACCTTGCCATCCGGGGAGCATTTGCGCACGGTGTGGTCGCCATCGTCGGTGCAATAGAGATTGTCGTCGGCATCGATGTGCAGGCCATGGGCACGGGCAAAGAGGCCCTCGCCCCAGCTCTTGATAAAATTGCCGTCGCGGTCGAACACGATCACCGGGTGTTCGCCGCGGTTGAAGACGTAGATGCGGTCCTTGCTGTCGACCGCGACGGAAGCGACGTCAGTGAGTTGCCAGCCAGCGGGCAGTTTTGCCCAGTTCTGCACCACGCGGTAGCGATGTTCGCCTGTGCCGAGGACGGTTTGCACGCGTTGGTCCATCATGTCTCTCTCCCGTCAGTCCGTGGCGCGGGGCAGCAGCCCTTCCTCGATCGCCTTGATCTGCAGCGCCAGATATTTGGAATAGATGCGGCACTGCGCGAGACTGCCGGCGATGAACCACAGGCCGGGCTGCGCCGTGCGCGTAAACATGTTGCGCAACTCCTGGGCATCGCCAAAGCCCCAGATCGGCCCGACGCGATCAGCAACGTCGTCGCCGAACAGTTTGCGCACAAGGTGCTGCTGGCCCTTGTAGCCGGTCGCCAGCACGATGAGATCGGCCTTGATCGTCTCGCCATTCCGTATTCGCACTCCTTCTGCAACGAAGCTCTCGATATCGGAGAACTGTGCGAGCCTGATTGCCCCTTCGACCAGGAGATCGGAGCAGCCGACGTTGAAGTAGTAGCCGCCGCCGCGGGTGAGGTATTTGAACTGCCAGCCGGTGGAGTCTTCACCGAAATCGAGCTTGAAGCCGATCCGCGTCAGGCCGTCGAGCAGCACCCGGTCGAGCTGCCTCGATTGCTCGGTCAGCATCTGGTGGGAGCGCCTCGCCAGCGCGAGCGGCATCGATGTGGCGATCAGGTCGTTGTCTTCGAGCGTGCCGTCGCCGTAGTTCGCATAGGCAAGCTGCGCAGACGGTTCGATATTGGTCACCAGCGTCGCGGACCGCTGCACCAGCGTGACCTCGGCGCCGGAGGAATGCAGATCCTGCGCGATGTCGTGGCCGGAGTTGCCGGTGCCGATCACGAGCGCGCGCCGGCCCTTCCAGTTCTCGCCGTCGTCATACTGGCTCGCATGCAGCACCTGGCCGGAAAACTTCTTCAGCGAGGGAATGTCGGGCAGGTTCGGAATGCCGCTGACGCCCGTCGCCATCACGATGTGGCGCGGATGCAGCGTGCGCGTCGTGCCGTCCACGCGTCGCAGCACCACCGTCCAGCGTCCTTGCGCTTCATCGTAGCTGCCGCTTTCGAGCTCGATGCCGGTCCAGGCATTCAACTCCATGGCATCGACATAGGCCTCGAACCAATTGGCGAGCTTGTCCTTCGGAATATAGACCGGCCAGTTCGGCGGGAACGGCATGTAGGGCAGGTGGTTGACGTGCACCTGGTTGTGCAGCGTCAGCGCGTGATAGCGGCGCCGCCAGTTGTCGCCGATCCGCGGCCAGCGCTCGACGATCAGGGTATCGACCTTGAGCTGCGTCAGCCGTGCGGCGATCGCAAGTCCGGCCTGCCCGGCGCCGACCACAAGGACGGTCGGATCGCGATCGGCGTAGGCCGCGGAGGCCTCGCGCTGATCGAGCCAGTTGGGGCCGCGGAAATCGCGCGAATAGGAATCTCCACGCGGGCGCATCGCGCCAACTTGCTCTTCAAAGCCTTTCAGTTCGTCCAGTGCGGTCAGCAGGGTCCAGGCCTTCAGCCGATTGTCGGCGGCGGCATCGCCGATCAGGCGAATGATGCCGCTGCAGCGGCCGAGCGCGGTTTCGAAGTTGATGATTGCTTCGATGGCGCATATGCCGGCACGCGTCACCCGGCGGGGCGGGGCGCGGTTGGGCGCGATCGCAAAGCCAATTGGCCGGGCGCTCCTTGCATCGCCCGGCAGTTCCCTGAGGATGGCGTCGGCGCCATTGAGGGTCTTGATGGTCCAGCTCAGCGCCAGCACGTCGCGCCAAAAACTGTCGGGATGGAACAGCAATGTGAGGTCGCCGGCGTCGGTGAGCGCATGCTCGAATTGCGCGAGCCAGCATTCGACCTGAAGCGAAATGTCGTCCGTCTTGTCGAGCATCGGCGTTTCCCGTGGCCGTCTGTGCGGCCATTGCGGGGGACGACGCTATACTGTTCGCGGTGCGGCCAAAAGCGCTTTAGTCGAGCAGCGAGAGCATATGGCCCTGAGCGGGCGGAATGCGCCCCGCGAGCGTGTCGAGGTAGACTTTTTGCACGGCCTCCGCTCCCCGGCTTTCGACAACATCGATCCATTTGTCGAGCTTTGGCGCAAAGCCGGCCCAGGCCGTGCCAAAACGTTGATCGATACCGCCCGGTCCCCATTCCCGGGCGCGCTTGCGCATCTGGTCCGGTGCGAAGAAGAATCTTGGCTTGGCCCCCGGCAGGTCCGGCTCATCCGGAGAGGTCGCACGATGCGTGAGACCGATCCGCCCCGAATATCGCATGGCTTCGCCAAAATGCCGGTGCAGCATCTCGCGCAAGCGGCTGTTGCCCGCCATGTCCACGTAGACGACGGGCGTTACGGAAGGGACCGACGTCACCTGATCGTATGTCAGGACCTCGTCATAGCAGCCGAGCGATTTGACGAAATCGACATTGGAAGCCGACGTCAGCCCGATCACGGTGACGCTGTCGCGCTGCGAGTGGATCAGGTGCGCCAGTCCGAACGCGGTCTTGCTGGACGCCGAGGAGAGGATCGCCGTCTGCGCGCCAAAAAAATCGTTCTCGGCAAGATGGTCGTCGACCATGAAGGACAGCATGAACAGTGGCCGCAGCAGTGCCTGATGATCGCCCCGCCGTCCGGCGAAGGCGGCGTCATGACCAACGCGGGCGTAAGTGTTGTACACGCTCGCCGCGACTTGCCGGTGCGCGGCGCCGTCGCGCAGGGCCCGTTTGGAGACGTCGGTCGCTTCGATGAAAAGATGCGTCGCCATCGGGAAATAGCCGAACAGCCGCTCGCCCGCGGCGACGCCCGGATGCCGCGAGGCGATCACCTCGCCAAAGCCCCACACCGGGATGTTGCCAAAACCCTTGGGCGCCGGAAACAGCTGCCAGTATTTCAGCTCGTCGCCGGCCACCGCATAGGTGATGTTGTTGGTGGTAAAGGCGAAACGCTCGACCTTGACCAGCAACGCCTCGGACGGCAAGGCATCGGCATCGGGCAGTTCCGTCTCGATGGTCTTGCATTGTTCGAGTGCATCGCGCGCGACTACAAAATCCCTGGAGATCATGTCCGTGCTTCGCCGTTGTGTCGTGCGATCTCTTCGCGCATGCCGCATCGCCTGGCAACGGCAACAAAGTTTGAAACGCTGTTAGCTTTGTTACGTGCCGATGACGCCTTCGCGCTTCTTCATCGCGCGATAAAAACTCCACCACAGATGTGCCGCGGCGCCGCGCCGCGGCCGCCACGGTTCGGCGATCGAGGCCATCTGCTTGGGGTTCGGACGGGTCTCGAGGCCGAGCCCGATGCGGATCGCTTCCTGCACGGCAAGGTCGCCGGTGGGCCAGGCATCGCCATGTCCAAGGCAGAACAACAGATAGACATCGGCGGTCCATGGGCCGATGCCGTGCAGGGAGGTCAGCGCACGATGCGCGGCGTCGGCATCTTCCTCGGCCAGGACATCCAGGTTGAGCCGCTCGGCCGCGAGTTCGCGCGCGATGGTCTTCAACGTCTTGATCTTGGCGGCGGAGAGCCCGAGCCGTCCGAGCCGCTCGGCGCGCGCGCGGCGGCAGGCATGATGGTCGAACGGATCGAAGGCGGCGGAGAGGCGCGCCCAGATCGCGGCGGCCGAGGCGGTGGACAATTGCTGGCCGCAGACGATATGGGCGAGGCCGACAAAGCCCGCCTCGCGCCGCCGCAAGGCCGGCATCCCGGCGATCTCGAGGATCGGCTTCAGCCGTGTATCCTGTTTTACGAGCGCGTGGATGGCGTCTTCCAGGTCGTCCTGGCTGTCGAGGTGAACGGTCATTGCGTCATTCATTCGGCGTGCGCGGTTTTGGCCCGAGCATGCATGTCATATCGTAGCAGACTCTTGAAGCACGGATTGCCGGCCTCTCGATTTCCTCGGGATCGGGCGTCCGGACATGACGAGTGTTGAAGATGCCACCCGTTTTCCGATTTGCGCCAAGCCCGAATGGCTATCTTCATCTCGGCCACGCTTACTCGGCGCTGTTGAATTTCGACCTGGCGCGCGAGACCGGTGGCCGCTTCCTGCTGCGCATCGAGGATATCGATCCGGCGCGCTGCCGGCCGGACTACGAGGCTGCGATCTACGAGGATCTCGCGTGGCTCGGCATGTCATGGGAAGAGCCGGTCCGACGGCAATCGGAGCACCTCGACGATTGCCGCGCGGCGATTGATCGATTGATGGCGCAGGGCCTGGTGTATCCAAGCTTCGAGAGTCGCGCCGAGGTTGCAAGGCTGGTCGCGCAGCGCGAGACGGCGGGCACTTGGCCGCGCGATCCCGACGGCGCGCCGCTCTATCCTGGTGCTGCGAAGCTGATGTCAGCAGATGAGCGCACCCGCCGAATCGAACAGGGCGCGCGCTATGCGCTGCGACTCGATATGGCCGCGGCGTGCGCGGCGGCCGGCGAACTCAGCTGGATCGAGCGGGGCGAGGGACCGGGAAGTGAGACCGGCACTGTCGTCGCCGATCCACAAGCCTGGGGCGATGTGATCCTCGCCCGCAAGGAGGTGCCGACCAGCTATCATCTCTCGGTCGTGATCGACGACGCCCTGCAGGGCGTCACGGAGGTGGTCCGCGGGCAGGACCTGTTCCATGCAACCGCCGTGCACCGGCTGTTGCAGCATCTGCTCGGCCTGCCCGTGCCGATTTACCGGCATCATCGGCTGATTCGCGATGCTCTGGGCGGCAAGCTGTCCAAATCGACGGGTTCGACCGGGCTGCGGGAGTTGCGGGCTGCCGGCGCCAGGCCAGCCGATATTCGCCTCCTGGTAGATTTGCCGTGATTCCTCGGGGGAACAACTCGAAACGCCCAAGTGACTCCACCGGCCCTGCCGTGCCATGCTGTGATCGCTTGAGGCTAAGGGGGAGCATGGCGGCAAAATCGCATTTGCGGCGCAAGGCAGCGCCAGCGAAAAAACGGCCTGTGAAAAAACGCGTGCTGGCAGGCAAAGCACGCAAGCATGGCAGTGTGCCCGGCATGGTTGAAACGGCGCTTGCGGTGTTCGCTCATGAGGTTCGCACGCCACTGACCGGTATTCTTGCGATCAGCGATCTCCTGGCGACCTCTGAGCTCGGCGAGCGCGAGCGGCGCTGGGTCGATACCATCAAGGCGGGCGCGGAGCATCTGGCGAGCCTTGCCACGCTGTTCGTCGACGCCGCCAAGCAGACGACTGCGCCGAGCAACCTGCGTCAGGATCTGTTCGATCTGCGCGCGTTGGCGCAGAATGCCGGCGACTCGCTGGCTGGCCGCGCCGCCGCCAAGGGATTGCAATCAGCGGTTGAGATTTCGGAAAAGCTGGTCTCGCTGGTGACCGGCGATCCGGTACGGCTGCGCGCCGCGCTTGAGAACCTGATCGACAATGCGATTAAGTTCACCGAAACAGGCAGCGTCGCGCTGAAGGTCGAGCCGGCGCGGGCTGCGAAGGGCGCAATCGGCGTTGCCTTTGCGGTGTCCGACAGCGGCATTGGCCTCACGCTTGCGGAAATCAAGCGGCTGTTCCGGCCGTTCTCGCAGGCCAATGTCTCGATCGCCTCGCGGTTCGGCGGCGCGGGGCTCGGATTGTCGTCGGTCAAGCAGCTCGCGCGCGCGATGGGCGGAGACGTCGCGGTCAGGCCGCGCCCGGGCGGGGGGACCGTGTTCACGCTGACCGTTGCCCTAAGCCGGGCCGACGCGGCGCCATCTCGGGGCGCGAACGGCGAAGACGATGATGCGCGCCAGCCCGCGGCAAGGCTGCGCATCCTCGGCGTCGAGGACAATCCGTTCGGGCGTGTCGTGCTCAATACCATCCTCGGCGAACTCGGCCATCAGGCGGAGTTCGTCGGACGGGGCGAAGCCGCCGTTGAGCGTATCGAGCAGGGCGCCTTCGATGCCGTGCTGATGGACATGGTGTTGCCGGGCATAGACGGCATCGAGGCGATCCGGCGCATTCGCGGCCTTGCGCCGCCCCATGGGGCGATCGCGATCATCGGACTGTCGGGCCGCGGCGACGACGAGGCGGCCTCGCGCGCGGCCGGCGCCGATGCCTTCCTGGTCAAGCCTGTTTCTCCGCGTGCCCTAGCGACTGCGCTGCTTGAAGCGAGACGCCGTGCGGCAGCTGCGACTTGATGATGGCCGCGTTGAGCTCACCGCCATACACGAAGATCGCGGCGATGAAATACAGAAAGACCAAGGCGATCACGACCGAGGCAAGGCCCGCATACATGGTGACGTAGTTGTTGGCGAAGCGCGCGAGATACTGTCCGAAGATGATGCCCGAGACCAGTGAGCCGATCAGCGTGAAGACGATGCCGGGCAGGATCTGCAGGAAGCCGCGTCGGCCCGCGGGAAGCCAGGCATGCAGGATGAACAGCGCGACGATCATCGCCGAGATCGCCGTCGAGTAGCGCGACCAGTTGAGAAACTGCTCGTTGGTCTCGACGATGAGCGGGATGTATTGCCGCGCCGTTTCGAGAATGAGGGGCCCGAGCACGATCAGGAAGGACATCAGCAGCGTGGCGAGCGCCGCCACCAGCGTATAGCCGATCGATTCCAGCCGCAGCCAGTACCAGCGGCGCGGTTCGACCACCGCGTAAGCGCGGTTCAGCGCGACGCGCAGGGCCTCGACGCCGTTGGAGGCGAAATAGACCGCAAGCACGCCACCGATGGTCAAGGCGTCGGTGCGGGTCGTGGTGAGCACGTCGTGAAGCTGGCCGGACAGCGCGTCCGCCACCTGCTTCGGCCAGGTCTCCAGCATGAGCGCCGTCGCCTGATCGGCCAGTTCCTTGGAGCCGAAGAAGCCGGCAAGCGAGGTAAGCACGATCAGGAACGGAAACATCGCCATCAGCGTCGACAGCGCGATGTGGCTTGCGATGGCCCAGCCGTCGTCGGCCAGGAAGGTGTAGAACGCATCCAGGCTGACATCGAAGATATAGCGAAGCTGCCTCACCTTTCACCTCGGCCGGCAGAGCGGTCAACATCGATCATAATGGATACAAAGCCCGTACGCCGCTTGAAACTCAACCTTCTCATCGCCGATGGCGCTGCAGGCCGCACGGTGTTATGTAGCGACGATGACGGTTTTTCTCAGTAAGATATTGCTTCCCATCGCGGTTGCCGCGGTTGCGCTGGTGCTCCTGATGGGCCTCGTCAACATGATGCGGGGCGGGTCGCCGAACACCTCGCAGAAGCTGATGCGGATGCGCGTGCTGCTGCAGTTCGTCGCCATCGTCATCACCATGCTCGCGGTCTGGGCGATGGGCCGCTGAACGGTATATCGAGGGACAGGAAAGCCTGCCATGGTGGTCCTCAATCGCATTTACACACGCACCGGCGACGACGGCACCACGGCGCTCGGCAGCGGCGAGCGCCGCCCGAAATACGATCTGCGCGTGACCGCCTACGGAACCGTCGACGAGACCAACGCGGCGATCGGGGTGGCGCGGCTGCATCTGAAAGAGCAGGGCGAGCTCGACGCAATGCTCGGCCGTATCCAGAACGATCTGTTCGATCTCGGCGCGGACCTCGCGGTTCCCCAGCGCGAAGGGAAGGCTGAGCGGTTGCGCGTGCTGTCCAGTCAGGCCGAGCGGCTGGAGCACGAGATCGATGCGCTCAACGCAGATCTTGCGCCGTTGACGTCCTTCGTGCTGCCGGGCGGCACGGCGGGCGCGGCCCATCTGCATCTGGCGCGGACGATTTGCCGTAGAGCGGAGCGCATCATGGTGGAACTGGCGGCCAAGCCGGACGAGCCGGTCGGCGACGCCGCGATCCAGTACATGAATCGGCTGTCTGATTTCCTGTTCGTGGCCAGCCGCGCGGCCAATGATCATGGCGCAGGCGACGTGCTTTGGGTGCCCGGCCAGAACCGTTAACGTCCCGCTCTCCGGCTCCGGACCGGCCTGCAGGGCCATTTTTGGCCGCAGCGCGCGTTGACCGGGGGTGGCAGGACCATTAGGTTCCGCGCCCAAGCCTAAGAGCAAAGCCGACAAGCGAGGCAGGCCAATCCCACTTAGTTTAGCGAAAGAAGATCGATGAAGGTTCTTGTACCGGTAAAGCGGGTCGTCGACTACAACGTCAAGGTCCGCGTCAAGAGCGACGGGTCGGGCGTGGAACTCGCCAACGTCAAGATGTCCATGAATCCGTTCGACGAAATCGCCGTCGAGGAAGCCCTGCGGCTGAAGGAGGCGGGCAAGGCGACCGAGGTCGTGGTGGTCTCGATCGGGCCGGCACAGGCGTCCGAAACGATCCGGACAGGCCTTGCCATGGGCGCGGATCGCGGCATCCTGGTCAAGGCCGAGGGTGCGGTCGAGCCGCTGGCGGTGGCGAAGATCCTCAAGTCCGTCGCTGACGAGGAGAAGCCGGGCCTCATCATCCTCGGCAAGCAGGCGATCGACGACGATTCCAATCAGACCGGCCAGATGCTTGCCGCGCTGCTCGGCTGGTCCCAGGCCACCTTCGCCTCCAAGCTCGAAGTCGACGGATCGGATTTCAAGGTGACGCGCGAGGTCGATGGGGGCTTGCAGACCGTCAAGCTCAAGGGGCCGGCTATCGTCACGACCGACCTGCGGCTGAACGAGCCGCGCTACGCCTCGCTGCCCAACATCATGAAAGCGAAGAAGAAGCCGATCGCGGACAAGAACGCGTCCGACTACGGCGTCGATCTCACGCCGCATCTGGAAATCCTGAAGACCGCCGAACCGCCCGGCCGCAAGGGCGGCGTCAAGGTCAAGGACGTCGCCGAACTCGTTGCGAAACTCAAGACTGAAGCCGGGGTTTTCTAAATGACTACGCTTTTGATTGCTGAACACGACAACGCGCAGATCAAGGACGCGACCAACAAGGCGCTGACCGCGGCGCTGGCGCTTGGTGCCGACGTCGATCTGCTGGTCGCCGGGGAGAACGCCAAGGGCGCGGCGGATGCCGCGTCGAAACTGTCGGGCGTCAAGAAGGTGCTGCTGGCCGACAACGCTGTCTACGCCCATGACCTCGCAGAGCCGCTGGCCGCGCTGATCGTGTCGCTCGCCCCGACCTATGAGGCCTTCGTGGCGCCCGCGACCTCGCGCTTCAAGAATGTGATGCCGCGCGTGGCGGCGCTGCTCGATGTCATGCAGGTCTCCGAAATCATCAAGGTGATCGCGCCCGACACCTTTGAGCGGCCGATCTATGCCGGCAATGCGATCCAGACTGTGAAGTCGAAGGACGCCAAGAAAGTCATTACCGTGCGCACCTCGACCTTCGCCGCGGCCGGCGAGGGCGGCAGCGCCGCGGTCGAGAATGCAACCGCGGCGGCGGATCCCGGGCTGTCGAGCTTCCTCGGCGAGGAGGTCGCCAAAAGCGACCGTCCCGAACTGACCTCGGCGAAAATCATCGTCTCGGGCGGTCGGGCCATGCAGAGCCGCGAAAACTTTGCCAAATATATCGAGCCGCTGGCCGACAAGCTCGGCGCCGGCGTCGGTGCTTCGCGCGCGGCGGTCGACGCCGGCTACGCGCCGAATGACTGGCAGGTCGGACAGACCGGCAAGGTGGTCGCACCGGAACTTTATGTCGCGATTGGCATCTCCGGCGCAATTCAGCATTTGGCTGGCATGAAGGATTCCAAGGTCATCGTCGCCATCAACAAGGATGAGGACGCACCGATCTTCCAGGTCGCCGACTATGGTCTGGTCGCCGACCTCTACCAGGTCGTCCCCGAACTGACCGAGGCGCTCGGCAAGCTCGGAAAATAACGTTAAGACCGCCGGCCGGATGCAACTCGCTCCGGCCGGTCATATATTGGGGGCCAGGCGGGTGCGACATGCGCTGACCGCCGACAATGACGAGATGACTTCGATGATCAAGAAGATCGGCGTGATCGGTGCGGGCCAGATGGGCAACGGGATTGCGCATGTGGCGGCGCTGGCCGGTTTTGACGTGGTGCTCAACGACGTGTCCGCCGATCGCCTCAAGTCCGGGTTGGCCACGGTCAACGGCAACTTGTCGCGGCAGGTCGCCAAGAAGGTCATTTCGGAGGATGCACGGGCCCAGGCGCTCGGCCGGATCGCTTCGACCGACACGCTGGACGGGATTGCGGACTGCGATCTCGTGATCGAGAGCGCGACCGAGAAGGAGGAGGTCAAGCGCAAGATCTTCCATGAGGTCTGCGCCGTCCTGAAGCCGGACGCGATCATCGCCTCCAATACCTCCTCGATCTCGATTACCCGGCTTGCCGCCGCGACCGACCGGCCAGAGCGGTTCATCGGCATTCATTTCATGAATCCGGTGCCGCTGATGGAACTGGTCGAGCTGATCCGGGGGATCGCCACCGACGACAAGACCTTTGACGCGTCCAAGGAGTTCGTCAGCAAGCTTGGCAAGCAGGTCGCGGTTTCGGAGGATTTTCCCGCCTTCATCGTCAACCGCAT
>NZ_JAFATE010000665.1 GCF_019244115.1 Bradyrhizobium sp. | reverse complement strand
GCCTCCGCGTTGTCGCAGGGCCTGCAACTGGAAAAGGCTGCGCTTGGCGACGACATGAAGCCGAAGTCCGGGGCCAATGGCGCGGCCGCGATGCGGCAGGTGGCGCGCGGCGCGGCCAAGCTGATGGCCGCCGATGACGGACCGCGCATCGGCGCGCTCGCCTTCGACGGCTGGGATACGCATGCCAATGAAGGCGGCCCGGTCGGGCGGCTGGCGCAACTGCTCGGCGGTCTCGATGGCGCGCTCGCGGAATTCGAAAACGGATTGGGCGAACGCTGGCGCGACACCGTCGTGGTGGTCGCTACGGAATTCGGCCGCACCGCGCGCATCAACGGCACCGAAGGCACCGACCACGGCACCGGCACGATCGCGCTGTTGGCCGGCGGCGCAGTGCAGGGCGGGCGGGTGATTTCGGACTGGCCGTCGCTGAAGCCTGCGCGCCTCTATGACGGCCGCGATCTCGCGCCGACCACGGATCTCCGCGCCGTGCTCAAGGGCGTGCTGGCGGATCATCTCGGTCTCGGCGAACGCGTGCTCGCCGAGCGCGTGTTTCCGGGCAGCGCGACGGCCAAGCCGATGAGGGGATTGATTGCCTGATCCCGTTTCGACATCGTTCTTATCGAGGTCGCAATCCGCGGTCATCGACTGCGACGCCATCCACCTCAGGAGATCGACTGATGTACATTGCCATGAATCGCTTCCGGGTCGCCAAGGGCTCGGAGACGGCCTTCGAGCAGGTCTGGATGTCGCGCGACAGTCATCTCGACAAGGTACCGGGCTTCATCGAATTTCATCTGCTCAGGGGGCCGGAGGCCGAGGACCACACGCTTTATGCCTCACATACGATCTGGGCGAACCACGCCGCGTTCGAGGCATGGACGAAATCGGAAGCGTTCCGCGCCGCGCATCACAAGGCGGGAGACAACAAGCCGCTTTATCTCGGCCATCCGCAGTTCGAGGGCTTTGAGGTGCGCCAGACCGTCGGGGGTCGAAAGTAACAACAAAGGGGACTTCCGCCGCAACCTGGAGTTTGACCTCGGAGGTCATGGAATCCGGCCGCGCCAGCCGTTATGCTGGTCGCATGGATGCCCATGTCGTCCCATTCGGGATTCATTTGCGGCGCTGGCGCGAACGGCGCCGCATGACCCAGACGGATCTCGCTGCGGCGGCGGAGAGTTCGACGCGGCATCTGTCCTGCCTGGAGACCGGCAAGGCCCAGCCCAGCCGGGACATGGTCATCCGTCTTGCCGAATACCTGGATATCCCGCTGCGCGACCGCAACACGCTGCTGCTCGCAGCCGGCTTCGCGCCTGCCTTCTCAGAACGTTCGCTGGACGGACTGGAGGCAGCGAAGGCCGCCATCGAAACCCTGTTGCGGGCGCATCATCCGCTTCCCGCCCTTGCGGTCGACCGGCACTGGAATGTGGTGCTGTCGAATGCCGCGCTTCCCCAGCTCTACGAGGGATGTTCCGAGGCGCTGCTGCGCAAACCGGTCAACGCCGTCCGCCTTATGCTTCATCCCGAAGGCATGGGACCACGGATCGTCAACTTTGCGGCATGGCGCGCTTACACGGTCATCATGCTGCGGCAGCAGCTGGACGCGCATGGCGACCCGGTCATCAAGCAGCTGCTCGCGGAGGTGGTCAGCTATCCGGTGCCCGATGCCAGCGAGGAGCCGCGAGCTTTTGAGGGCGCGGAGCGCCTGGTGACGCCGTTCAAGGTGGCGACGCGCTTTGGCGTCGCCTCCTTCCTGAACACCATCACGGTGTTCGGCACGCCGAATGACGTGACGCTCGCCGAACTCGCGCTCGAAATGCTGTTTCCCGCCGACCAGGAGACCATCGCAATCGTAAGAAGCATGGTCGAGGAAAGCGAACTCCGCGCGCGGCGCAAGCTCCTGGCGTGATCCTGCTTCACCTCTCCCCGCTCGCGGGGAGAGGACGCCGCGCCAAGAGCGATGCCTTCATCGCTAAGTGCGTGGTGAGGGGGACTCTCCGCGAGGAGCCAAAGAATGCCCCTCATCCCAGCCGCAAGAGCGGGGAGAGGGAGCGCAGCGCCGATGCTGCAACAGCTCGACCTAAACTCATCATGGCAAGTCAGAGCCTCTACAGTGCAGCGCGCACTCTAACCGCTGCTCATGAAGCCGAGCAGATCGTGGGTAAACCGGTCACGATGGGTCAGCGCAATGCCATGCGGCGCGCCTTCGTAAACCCTGAGCTCGCTGCCGGGAATCGCCTGCGCGAGCATTTGCCGCGTGCGCTCCAGCGGGGCAAGCTCGTCGCGATCGCCCTGCAGGATCAGCACCGGGAGCTGCAGACTGCCGAGCAGCGCGCGATGATCGCTGCCGGCGATGCTGCGCTGGCATTCGATGATGGCCTTGGGCGAGGCGCTCAAAAACTGGTCCAGCACCCATTGCGTCATCGCGGGGGATGCTTGCGAGTCCCGGCCAAGAAAATACGCAAGGCCGCCCGCCAGGAAGGCGGGCCGATCCTTCTTCAACGCGGCGATCATGCCGTCGAACATCGACCGGTCCTCGCGAAATGGGGCGACCGGGCTCGTGAGCACGAGCCGCGCGATGCGGTCCTTGCCGTGGCGAGAGATGTAGTGAATGGCTTCCGCACTTCCCATGGAGTAGCCGACCAGCGTGACGTCGCGAAGGTCGAGCTGTTCGATCACGGCCGCCAGATCCGCGGCCAGCGTGCCGAAATCATAGCCATGGCCGGGGTCCTCCGATCGGCCGTGACCCCGGCGGTCATAGGCAACGCAGCGCACGCCCTGCTCGCTCAGTGCGACGAGCTGGTATTCCCAGATGTCGGAATTGAGCCCCCAGGGATGGCAGAACAGAACGGGCTTGCCTGTGCCCCAGTCGCGATAGAACAGCCTGACGCCGTCTGCGCCCGCGAGGAACGGACCGCGCGCGATCTGCGGCACATGCGCGGCCGGTTGTGCTTCGGCGCGGCCCAGATTGACCGCGGCCAAGGCCGTGATCGCAGCCGTTAATTTCATCGCCGCGCGCCGCTCCATCCAGCCATGCTGTGCCCGTGTTGCGTCGCCTCCAGGCGGAGTCTTGGTCGAATGATCGGGCTGCTCGTCCATCGCGCTGCTCCGGGTCCGTGCGCATAGCCGTCCAAGGCGGCTCGCGTCGATACCCGGAGTAGCAGCCTCGCCGCACAACGCCCATGACCACGCAGGTCAAGTTCGGCAGGACTCCCGCTTCGGGTAGTTTCGTTAGACCATGCGGCCGGTGAGAAGGCGTGGCTCCTAGCACTCGCCTTGCGATTGTCGTAACCTCTCCCCGTTCTTTACGGGGAGAGGTCGGCGCAGCGGTAAGCGCTGCTCCGGGTGAGGGGCAGGGCAGTGCGCGGCCCAGATCAAAAGTCCGTCCGAATCGCACGGCGCTTGCGCATCGATCAAACAGATGCGGAAAGGGTGCTCTGGAATCGGATTCGCATCGGCAGATTGATGGACACAAGTTCGTTCGGCAGGAACGGATCAACCGTTACGTCTGTGACTTTGTCTGTCGCGAGAAATTGCTCGTCGTTGAAGTGGATGGGGGACAGCACAACGAGTCTGCGGCAGATGCGATCCGAGATCGGGTTTTGGCGGCTGACGGGTATAGGGTGCTACGGTTTTGGAACAATGATGTTCTGGGCAATTTGGATGGAGTCTTGGTCACCATTCAAGATGCGCTTCGTGGATAGAGCCCCTCACCCCGACCCTCTCCCCGCAAGAGCGGGGAGAGGGAGAAGTTTCACTTCGTGATCTGGTCGATCTCGGCGATGTCTTCGGCGCTCAGCTTCCACGCGATCGCCTTGACGTTCTGCTCGACCTGTTCGACGCGGGTGGCGCCGGCGATCACGCTCGAGACCTGCGGGCGTGCCGCGAGCCAGGAGAAGGCGAGCTCCAGCATGGTGTGCCCGCGCGCTTCTGCGAACATCTTCAGCTTCTCGACGATCTCCTCGTTGCGCGGCGTGACGTATTGATCGCGGAGGCGCGGCACCTTGCCGAAGCGGGTATCCTCGGGTGCGGCTTCGCCGCGCCTGTATTTGCCGGTGAGAAGCCCGCTGGCGAGCGGAAAAAACGGCAGCAGCCCGAGCCCATATTCCTGCGCTGCCGGCAGCAGGTCCTTCTCGATGCCGCGCACCACGAGGCTGTATTCGTCCTGGCAGGAGATGAAGCGGCTGACGTTCATCGCGCGCGCGGTGAACTCGGCCTCGGCGATGCGCCAGGCCGGAAAGTTCGAATTGCCGATGTAGCGCACCTTGCCCTGTCGGATCAGGTCATCGAGCGCGCGCAAGGTTTCGTCGAGCGGCGTCAACGGATCGTAGTCGTGCTGCTGATAGAGGTCGATATAGTCGGTCTTCAGCCGCGTCAGGCTGGCCTCCACCGCATTCATGATGTAGCGGCGCGAGGCGCCCTGCTTGGTGCCGTCGGCCGCCATCGGTTTTGAATATTTGGTTGCGAGCACGATGTCCTTGCGCCGGTCGCCGAGCACGATACCGAGGACGGTCTCGGAGCCGCCCTGGCCGGCATAGATGTCGGCGGTGTCGAACAGCGTGATGCCGAGATCGATCGCCTTGTGGATCACCTTGCGCGAGGCCTCGAGGTCGATGCGCTGGCCAAAATTGTTGCAGCCGAGGCCGACGGCGGACACGCGCAGGCCGGAGCTGCCGAGATTACGAATTTCCATGGAAAGGTCCTGTCAGAAGAGCGAGTTACCATTGTGGCCCGCCCGCAGATGCGCTGCAAGGCACCCGCGCGGAATGGACCTATTCGCAATTGATGCGGCAAGGTGATCTGATCTGGCGGATCGCTGTTATCGAGAAGTGGGTCCCAAAAAGACGCGGCCCCGGTCAGACGCGGCGACTGACGGGGACCGCTGGGGGCGCATGATCCGTGACGGGGGGCCTGATCAGGCGCCAATAAACCCTAGCCTTGCTTTGTTACGCCGCGGTGACAGCCGGATTTGTCCACAATTGCAACGTCACGTGCCATCGCGCGGCCGGCGCTGCGGGCCGGGTGTTCAGATCGCCTTGCGATAGACGATGAAGCCGGAGCGTTCCGCGACCTTGTCGTAGAGCTCCTGCGCGACGACATTGGTCTCGTGGGTCTGCCAATAGACACGCGGCGAGCCGGCCATGCGCGCCGCGTCATAGACGCCGTTGATCAGCGCGCGTCCGACGCCCTTGCCGCGCGCGGCCTCACTGGTGAACAGATCCTGCAGGTAACAGAGCGGCGCAATCGCCGTGGTGCTGCGATGAAACAGATAATGCGTGAGGCCGAGCAGACGGCCATCGCTCTCCGCGACCAGGGCATGGACCGGCTCATAGGCATCGAAGAAGCGCCGCCAGGTCGTCGCCGTGATTTCCGGGGCCAACGCGGTTGGGCCGGATCGCCCGTAGAACGCATTGTAGCCGTCCCATAGCGGCAGCCACTGGTCGTAATCGCCTCGCCTCGCCGCGCGGATGATGAGTTCGCCGGACATTCGTGACTCCTCAGCACGTTGCATCCTTTGCAGCGTAGCTTACGCGGCCGTCGTTGAGGAGATCGTCCTTCGGGCACGGCCGGTGGCTCAGCCCGGCATCGCCATGCTGATGCTGCTCGACAGCAACGTGATGGTAATCGCGATGCTGAGGGAGAACGAACTGACCGCAAGCGTTGCGACCACGGCATCGATCAGTTGCGACGAGGCGACGCGTTTGCCGTGGCCGCGGAAGCCGGGCGCGGCGGAAGAAACTGTCATGGCGTCCAAACATCCTTCGAATGGGGACGAATCACTTGGAGGATGTGTTGCAGGCATGACGGGCAGGATTGCGGCGGTTGTGAGTCTATGGCGCCGCACGCGTTAACCGGCGTTAACACGTCTTAACCGATATTAACGATTGGGGGGTCGGCAGCGCCGTCGGGAACGCGCCCTCAACCCGCCGCGATGCTGGCCGGGTCGTCGATTTCCACCGCCTTCCAGTCCATCGTCACGAAGCCAGGCGTCTCCTGCATTCGCCTGAGCCAGCTGCGGATCGCCGGGAACGGCTCGAGGTCGAAGTCGCAGCGGTCGGCGACATGGGTGTAGCCGTATAACGCGATGTCGGCGACGGTGAGCTGGTTCGCGGCGAAATAGATGTGGTGCTTGAGATGATTCTCCATCACCTGCAGCGCCGCGTAGCCGCGCTCCATCCAGTCTTCCAGCGCATGGGTCTGCAGGTCGCGGCCGCCCTTCACCAGCGACAGCCAGAAATACGCCGCACCGATGTTCGGCTCGATGGCGTGCTGCTCGAAGAACATCCATTGCAGCGCCTCGGCGCGCTCGATCCGCGACTCCGGCGCCAGCGGCGTGCCGCCGGCGACGTACCACAGAATCGCATTCGATTCGGCGAGAAAGCGGCCCTCGCCGACTTCGAGCAGCGGCACCTGCCCGCTCGGATTCTTGGCGAGAAAATCCGGCGTCCGGCTCTCACCGCGCAGTATATCGACTTCGATCGCATGATAGGGCGCATTCAGCAGCGCGAGCGCAAGGCGGACCTTGTAGCTGTTGCCGGAACGCTGCATCGAGAAGAGTTTGTACATGCGACCGCTTTCGAATTGCATCTTTCGTTGCGCTGACGAGCCTGTCGTCGTTGCGCAAAGCGGCTAAACAATGATGCCGATAGGCAAACGCCGCAAGTGCTGCGCAATGGAAAAAGTCGAAAACATGTTCCGCACTGCAAACGTGGAGAAGTTCCTTCTCACACGCAGCCACAATCAAGTTCACGCTTGCGCGATCTTTATCGCAAACGACGTCGCGAGCTTGCGATCGATTGCCGCGCGGCGAAGAATCGAAAGGTAAAGCGCAAGCAGGACGACGAGTCCCAATGGTATGCCAGTGGCGGCGGCAATGCTGCGTGACAGCAGGGGCACGATCCACGCTGCGGCCAGCAGGCTGATCTCGAAATCGCGGAAGCCGCTGACGAGACCGTGCCGCACCAGGAAAGCGATGGCGACGGCGAGCACGACGAGATCGTAGTCGAGCACGTAAGGCGTGGCGAGCAGGCTTGCGGTGGCAAGCGCCGCGGCCTTCAGTTCGAAAGCGCTTGTGCCGTGCCACAGCCAGGCCAGCGTAGCGGCGAGACCAATGGCCAATGCCGTCTGGATTGCATAAGCGGTGCCGAGATCGGCACCCCAGTTGCGGACGGCTGCGAAGGCCGACTGGATTTTCTCCCAGCCGGTGCCGCCCTGTTCGAGCACCACGGTCTGCGTGAAGCCGAATGAAGCCGCGAAAGCATGCCAGACCTCAGCTCCGAGCGTGATGATACTGATTGCAATCAGCGCCATCACGGTTGCGGCAGCGGCGCCGATCGTGCTCCAGCGCCGTCCGGCCACGAGTGCGATCGGGATCAGCACGCCGAACTGCGGCTTGTAGGCGAGGAGTCCGATCAGGACGCCCGCGATGGCGGGCCTGCGATCGATCAACTGCAGTGCACTACCGAGCAGCGCAGCGGTGAGGAATCCATTCTGGCCGTGGCCGATATTGACCAGCACGGCGGGAAAGGCTGAGGCGACCAGCAGCGTCTCACGACGCGGCAGGATTGCACGGATCGCGGCGAGATAGGCGGCCATGCTCGCGACCAGCCACAGGAGCAGGCCCCAAGCATAAGGGAGCGCCGCGACCGCAAAGGCGACGGCAAAGAAGAAGGGCGGGTAATGCCAGCCGAAGAACGGCACGCCCCGGTCGTCGAACACCGCTTTCTCGGCCTGGTGCTGCAGCACCGGATCATAGGCGTCTTGCGCCTGGCCCCGCCAGGTCAGCCGTCCTGCCGCATAGACATTGGAGAAATCGGTGCCGATCGGCTTGCCGTTGCGATCGAGCATTCGATCAGACAGCGCAACCCACGCCACGGCAGTCACGATGCCAAGGACGAGCAGGATCAGGCTGTAGCCGCGGATCCGCGACGCCGTCAGCCACCGGCCAGAT
>NZ_JAFATE010000327.1 GCF_019244115.1 Bradyrhizobium sp. | reverse complement strand
TCTGAGCTCGGCCAAGTCGTCGATCAAGAACCAGCTCGCGATCATCAAGCGCAAGCACACCTGGGTGATGTCGATCATCTATATCGGCACCTTCGGCTCTTTCATCGGCTATTCGGCGGCGTTTCCGCTGCTGATCAAGACCCAGTTCCCGGCGATCACCGTCGGCATCGCCTTCCTCGGCCCGCTGGTGGGCTCGCTGGCGCGGCCGGTCGGCGGCCTGCTCGCCGACAAGATCGGCGGCGCGATCCTGACGTTCTGGAATTTCATCGCGATGGCGGCGGCCACCATCGGCGTGCTGTACTTCGTGGGGAATAAGGACTTTGCCGGCTTCCTGGTGATGTTCCTGATCCTGTTCGTCACCACCGGCATCGGCAACGGCTCGACCTACCGGATGATCCCCTCGATCTTCCGCGAGGAAAACCTGCGAAAGGTGCGTGGTGCGGGCGATGCCGCGCGCGCCGCCGCGCTGAAGACGGCTGGAATCGAGAGCGGCGCCGCGCTCGGCTTCATCGGCGCGGTCGGTGCCTGCGGCGGCTATCTGATCCCGAGCGGCTTTGGCAAGTCGATCGCGATCACCGGCGGCCCGCAGCTCGCGCTCGTCATCTATCTCGGCTTCTACGCGGCCTGCCTGGCGCTGACCTGGTGGTACTACCTGCGCCGCAGCCCGGAAGCTGCGGGTGCGACCAGCCTTGCCGAGGCGCGCGTGTAATTGTTCCGGCCTCTCCCCGCACCTTGCGGGGAGAGGCAACCATCGCGAAGGAAGAACGACATGACGTCAGAACAGGTGGCACTCGTGCAGCAGAGCTTTGCCAAGGTCGTGCCGATCTCGGAGGCGGCAGCGGTGATGTTCTACGACCGCCTCTTCGAGGTCGCGCCCGCGGTCAAGGCGATGTTTCCTGCCGACATGACCGAGCAGCGCAAGAAACTGCTGGCGACGCTCGCCGCCGTCGTGAACGGGCTGTCCAATCTGGATTCGATCCTGCCGGCCGCGAGCGCCCTGGCGACGCGTCATGTCGCCTATGGCGCGAAGGCGGAGCACTATCCGGTGGTGGGCGCCACGCTGCTGTGGACACTGGAGCAGGGGCTGGGCGAGGCCTGGACGGAAGAACTCGCCGCGGCCTGGGGCGCGGCCTACGGGACGCTGTCTACCTACATGATTTCGGTCGCCTATGGCGGCCGTGAAGCCGCGGAATGAGGAAGTCCAATGAGTGAACCGCTCGTCATCGTCGGCAATGGCATGGCCGCCGCGCGACTGGTCGATGAGTTGGCGAAGACCTCGCTCGGCCGTTACGCGATCGCCGTGATCGGCGCCGAACCGCGGCTTGCGTATAATCGCGTGCTGCTGTCGTCCGTGCTCGCGGGCGAGATTGCGTCGCACGACATCGAGCTGAAGCCGGCCTCCTGGTGGCGCGACCGCGGCGTCACGCTGAAATACAACTCCCTCGTCACCGAGATCGATGTCGGCCGGCGCGAGCTGAAGATCGCGGGCGACGAGTCGGTCGAGTTTTCCCGCCTCGTGCTTGCCACCGGCTCCTCGCCGCTGAGGCTCAACCTGCCCGGCGTCGACCTTGCCGGCGTGCACACGTTCCGCGACAGCCGCGACGTCGATCTCTTGTTGGCGCTGGCCATGCGCAAGCGGCCGGTCGTCGTGGTCGGGGGCGGATTGTTGGGGCTGGAGGCGGCTTATGGGCTCGCCAAGGCTGGCACGCCCGTCACCTTGCTGCATCTGATGGACCGCTTGATGGAGCGCCAGCTTGATCCGCCTGCGGCCGACCTCCTGAAGATGATGGTCGAACGCAAGGGCGTCGAGGTGCTGCTCAAGGCCGATACCGCGCGCATCTACGGCTCGACGCGGGTCGAGGGCGTCGAGCTTGCCGATGGACGAAAGATCGAGGCCGACGCCGTGGTTTTTGCTGCCGGCATCCGGCCGAATACGGTGCTGGCGCAGCAAGCCGGGATTGCGGTCAACCGCGGTATCATGGTTGACGACGTCCTGCAGACGAGCGCGCCCGACATCTACGCGCTCGGCGAATGCGCCGAGCATCGCGGCGTCTGCTACGGATTGGTCGAACCCGCTTATGAACAGGCACGCGTGCTGGCGCGGCATCTTGCGGGACGGCCGGCCGCCTATGCCGGCAGCGTGGTTGCGACCAACCTGAAAGTGTCCGGCGTCAGCGTGTTTTCCGCCGGCGATTTCTTAGGGACGGACGGCAGTGAAGCGATCATGCTGAGCGACATCAGGCGGGGCACCTACAAGAAACTGGTGATCGCGGATGGCAGGCTGGTCGGTGCGGTGCTGGTCGGCGATACGGCGGACGCGCTCTGGTATCTCGAACTGATCCGGGAGCGGAAACAGGTCGCGGCGATCCGGTCCGACATGATGTTCGGCCGCTCGTTTGCATTGCCGACGGCCGCGTAGTCCCGAAGGAAGCGTGTTGTTGCCATGACCGCGATCGATCCCAGTCTGCGCACGACGCGGACCACCTGTCCCTATTGCGGCGTCGGCTGCGGCGTGCTCGCAACCCCCGACGGCAAGGGCGGTGCCGCGATCTCAGGCGATGGCGAGCATCCCGCCAATCGCGGGCGGCTGTGCTCGAAAGGCTCGGCGCTCGGCGAGACGCTCGCGCTGGAGAGCCGGCTGCTGCATCCGATGATCCGCTGCAAGGGCGTCATGGAGCGCGTCGCCTGGAGCGATGCGCTCGACCATGTCGCCCATCGCCTGCAGCACATCATCGCCCGCGATGGCGCCAATGCGGTGGCGTTCTATCTCTCCGGGCAGATGCTGACCGAGGACTATTACGTCGCCAACAAGCTGATGAAGGGTTTTGTCGGCACCGCCAATGTCGATACAAATTCGCGGCTCTGCATGGCCTCCTCCGTCGCCGGCCATCGCCGCGCCTTCGGGGCCGACACGGTGCCCGGCACCTACGAGGATCTCGACACCGCCGATCTATTGGTGCTGGTCGGCTCCAATGCGGCCTGGTGCCATCCAGTGCTGTTTCAGCGCATGCTCGCCAACAAGCAGAGCCGCGGCGCCCGCATCGTCGTGGTCGATCCGCGCCGCACCGACACATCTGAAGATGCCGACCTGTTCCTCGGTGTGCGGCCCGGCACCGACACTGCGCTGTTCGCAGGACTTCTTGTTCATCTCGCTGACAACGGCGCACTCGATCGCGGCTATATCGAGAACCATACGCAAGGTTTTGACGCGGCGCTGGCGCGGGCGCGCGGCATGGCGGGAAGCGCGGCGGCCACCGCGCTCGCGACCGGTCTGAGCGAGGCCGATGTCGCCGCCTTTTTCGAAATGTTCCGGCAGACCGAGCGCGTGGTGACGCTCTATTCGCAGGGCGTCAACCAGTCTGCGCAGGGCACCGACAAGGTCAATGCCATCCTCAACTGCCATCTAGCCACGGCGCGGATCGGCAAGGTAGGCGCCGGCCCGTTCTCGCTGACCGGCCAGCCCAACGCAATGGGCGGCCGCGAGGTCGGCGGGCTTGCCAACCAGCTCGCCGCTCATATGGGGTTTACGCCTCCCGAGATCGATCGCGTCCGCCGCTTCTGGCAGGCGCCGCGCATCGCCACCCATGAGGGATTGAAGGCGGTGCAGATGTTCGAGGCGATCGGCCGCGGCGAGATCAAGGCACTGTGGGTGATCGGCACCAATCCGGTGGTGTCGCTGCCCGATGCGGATGCCGTGCGCGCCGCGCTCGCAAAACTGGAGCTGTTCGTCGTCTCGGAGAATGTGCGTTCCAACGACACGGTCAACAGCGGCGCGCATGTGCTGCTTCCGGCCCAGGCCTGGGGCGAGAAATCCGGCACCGTGACCAATTCCGAGCGGCGCATCTCGCGCCAGCGCGCCTTCCTGCCCTCGCCGGGAGAGGCGAGGCCGGACTGGTGGATTTTGAGTGAGGTGGGAAAACGCCTCGGCTTCAAGGCCGCGTTCGATTACGGCTCGGCGGCCGACGTGTTCCGCGAACATGCGCGGCTGTCCGCCTTCGAGAACGATGGCGCGCGCGATTTCGACATCGGCGCGCTGGCACAGCTCTCGGACGAGGCGTTCGACAGGATGGCGCCCGTGCAGTGGCCGATGCGCGAGGGCGTGGAAAACTCGCCGCGCTTCTTCGCCAAGGGCGGCTTCTTCACCGCGGATCGCAAGGCGCGCTTCGTTGCGCCGGACATTCCGGCGCTGCGCAGCGAGACCCATGCCGGGCGGCCGCTTCGGCTCAACACCGGGCGCGTCCGCGACCAGTGGCACACCATGACGCGCACGGGCCTCAGCCCGCGCCTCGGCCAGCATCTGCCCGAACCCTATGTCGAGATCCATCCCGACGATGCGGCGCGGTTCGGCGTCACCGACGACAGTTTTGCGCGCGTCACGACCGATCACGGACATTGCATTCTCAAGGTCGTGCTCAGTCCGCGGCAGCAGCGCGGCATGCTGTTCGCCCCGATCCACTGGAACGACGAGATGGCGTCGCATGCCAGGGTCGGCGCGCTGGTCTCAGCGTTCACCGATCCGTTCTCCGGCCAGCCCGAGGCCAAGGCGACGCCGGTCTCGATCACGCCGTACGAATATGTGTTCCGTGGTTTTGCGCTGTCGCGCCGGCTCCTCAAGCTGCCCGACAATGTCTGGTGGGTCCGCGCCGCGATCACCGGCGGTTATGGCTATCTTTTCGCCGACAATGCCGATCTCGCGCGCTGGCCGGCATGGTTCAAGGCCATGTCAGGCGATGACGTCGCCGAATATCGCGATTTCGGCGGCGGTGTGTTTCGCGCGGCGAGCTTTGCGGAGGGCCACATCGACGCGTGCTTGTTCCTTGGCCCTGCACACGATGCCGGCGACTGGGAGGTCGTCAAGGCCCTGTTTGCCAAGGAGCAACTCGGCGACGACGAACGCCGCATGCTGCTGTCGGGCCGCGCCAGCGAGGGCCTCGCCAATTCGGGGCCGATCGTCTGCGCCTGCTTCGGCGTCGGCCGCACGGCGATCTGCGATGCCATCGCCGCGGGCGCCAGATCGGCCGCTGAGATCGGCGCGCGGCTGAAGGCGGGGACCAATTGCGGTTCCTGCATCCCGGAAATGAAGCGGCTGATCGCAGAAGCGGGCGTCAGCTCGACGTCGAAGCAAGCAGTGGCTGCGCGTTAGTTTCTCGCCGTCATTCCGGGGCGCGTCGAAGATGCGAACCGGAGTCTCGAGAATCCCCGATGCGCAATTGCGCATCTGCGGTCTCCGCTTCGCGGATCCCGGAATGACCGTGCTTCTCCGATACTCAATGCCGCCATAGTTGGAAAAACTCGCGCCCGCCTCTACATCACGGAGTCGGCGACCGGGGCTGTCCAGGTCAAGGACATCGGCATCGGGTCGCGGGGAACGACGAGAGGTCAACGTGAAACAACAACCATTCGGCCATAGCGGCCAGACGACATCCGTGATCGGACAAGGCACCTGGTACATCGACCGCGGCGATCGCGAGGCGGCGGTGTCAGCGCTGCGCCGCGGCCTCGACCTTGGCATGAGCCACATCGACACCGCCGAGATGTATGGCGAGGCCGAACCCGTGATCGCGGATGCGATCGCCGGCCGCCGCGACGAGGTGTTTCTGGTCTCAAAGGTGCTGCCGAGCAACGCATCGCGGCGCGGCACGATCGCAGCATGCGAGCGCTCGCTGCGGCGGCTGAAGACCGACCGACTGGACTGCTATCTGTTGCACTGGCGCGGCTCGTTTCCGCTGTCCGAAACCGTTGCCGCGTTCGAGGAACTTCTGAGCGACGGCAAGATCCGCTCCTGGGGCGTCAGCAACTTCGACGTCGACGATCTCGACGAACTGCACGAGGTCGCGGGCGACGGCAAAATCGCCTGCAATCAGGTGCTCTATCACTTAAAGGAACGCGCCATCGAGCACGCGGTGATTCCGTGGTGCGAACGCCATGGCGTCGCGGTGGTCGCCTATTCGCCGTTCGGCCACAATGATTTTCCTGGGCCAACGAGCCGCGCCGGCGCCGTGCTGCAAAAAGTCGCGGATGCGCATCAGGCCACGCCGCGCCAGGTCGCGCTGAGCTTTCTGACGCGCAAGGCGGCGCTGTTCGCGATCCCGAAGGCCGGCACGGCGCCGCATGCTGCCGAGAATGCGGCGGCCGGCGATCTCGCGTTGACAGCAGAAGAAATCGCGGCGCTCGATCAGGCCTTTCCGCGCGGCGCGCCGCCGCGCAGCCTGCCAATGCTGTGAGAGCGATCATTATTGCTTGGTCGATCGTTCCGCGCGCTCCGTTCACCTCGCCCCGCTTGCGGGGAGAGGTCGCATCGCATCTTCAGATGCGATGCGGGTGAGGGGGACTCTCCACGGGTCTTGGTGCGTGAAAAAGCCCCTCACCCCAACCCTCTCCCCGTAAGAACGGGGAGAGGGAGCGCACCGCCGACCTTGCTCGCGTTGAATCAATTCTCACAAGGTGGTAGCAAGACACTCTTCTTAACAAAGTGTTTCAACAGGCGCCCCGATCTGCCCAATCGCGCATATCGGCTGCCTGTTTTCGGGTGTTGTTCACCTCGATCAATTAGCGTTTTTTCGTCTCTGCCGATTCGACCGTTATCCCGAGCCAGACCGTGACCCCGCCTCCTGCCGCCGCTGCAGCCGCAAGGCTCGACAGCGCATCGCTGCCATTGCCCGTAAAAACATTGCCCGTAAAAAGACGTGCCGTGCGGCGCGCGCCCGCGCGTGCGGACCGGCCTTTCAAGGGCATCGCGCTGATCCTGCTCTCGACCGTGTTTCTCGGCACCTCCGATATCACGGCGAAATTTCTCTCGACGAGCCTGCCCTCGATCGAGATCGCCTGGATCCGCTTTCTGGTGTTCGCGCTGATCATGGTGCCGGCGATGGTGCCGGGCACGCCGATCTATGCGCTGCGCTCGACCAGGCCCGGATTCCAGCTGCTGCGCGGAGCGGCACTGCTCGGCTCGTCGCTGTTCTTCATCACGGGACTGCGCTATCTGCCGATCGCGGAAGCCTCCGCCACCGGCTTTGTCTCGCCGCTGTTCGTCACCGCGCTGTCGATCATTTTCCTGTCCGAAAAGGTCGGTATTCGCCGCTGGCTCGCCACTGCTGTCGGCCTGTTCGGCGTGCTGGTCATCCTGCGCCCGGGCACCGGCGCGTTCCATGCCGCCGCGTTCTTTCCCATCGTCTCGGCATTCTGCTGGGCCACGACCTTGATCATGACGCGGATGATGAGCGGCCGCGAGCATGCGACCACGACGATGATCTATTCGTCGATCGCCGGTGTCGCTATCCTCACGGCCATGGTTCCGTTCGTCTGGGTGACGCCGAGCCTGAACGCCATTTTGCTCGGACTCCTGATCGGCGTGGCCTCCACCGCGGGGCAGTGGATCGTCGTGCTCGCATTCCGCTACGCCGACGCTTCGGTGCTGGCGCCATTCTCCTACACTCAGCTGCTCTGGGTCTCGATCCTCGGTTTTCTGATCTTTGGCGAGGTGCCGGATCTCTGGACCGTGATTGGCGCCGCCTTCATCGTCGGCAGCGGCCTCTACACCGCGCATCGCGAGCGGGTGCGCCGCTCGCAGCTTCTGACCGCCGCCGGCGAGTCCTCGCCGAACGCCTGAGCCTTTTTCCCCTGAACGATATCGCGTGATCCGGCTCGTGTGCGCGGCGCGAGGCGAAACCGCTCATCGTGAGGAGCCGCGCTTTCTTGCGCGACGTCTCGGACGAGAGGCCCCATCCGCGGTCCGAGGCGAACGCAAGCTGGTGCATCATTTGCTTTTGTCATCGCCGAACCTATAGTTCGCCCCTGATCACGCGAAGACAAGCAGCTCATGCGCGTTTCCATCATCACCGGAAGCGGCTCCGGCATCGTTCGGGTGCGCTGGACGCGCAGGCCTGGGCGCGTCGCCAAGGCCATCCGGTTGGGAGCCTGGCGGAGCCCGATAAGGTCGCAGCGGTTGTAGCGTTTCTGGTCTCGCCAGAGGCGAGCCATGTGACCGGGGCAATGTTGCCGGTCGATGGCGGTCTTGCTCTGATGTGAAGATTTTATGGTGTGGGAATGTCGGTGAATCAAACGGCTGAGCGAGCGGATGTCGCAGTCCTGGGAGGGGGCATGGTCGGCGTGGCCACCGCCAATGCAGCGCGGCGGCGCGGTTTTTCGGTCGTCCTCATCGATCGCCGCGAGGCGGGCAGCGAAACCTCCTACGGCAATGCCGGCATTCTCTCGAGCGGCTCGATCTTTCCGCTCAACATGCCAAACCTCTGGCGCAACCTTCCGGCCTACCTGACCAACCGAAATGCCGCGCTGCGCTGGAATCCGGCCTGGGCCTTGCGCAACGCGCGATGGGTCGCGGGTTTTCTCGCCAATGCATCGCCAGAGCGGACGAAGCCGCGCGCGACCGCGCTGCGCGGCCTGATCGCCGCCTCGCTCAGCGTGCACCGCGCGTGGATCGTCGAGGCCGGCGCGGCGGCGCGCATCCGCGAGACTGGGTGGCTGAAGGCCTGGCGCAGCGATGCGACAGCAACTGCCAAAGCAGAGCAGGCGGCGCTCGCCGACTATGGCATCAAGAGCGAGCTGCTGGATCGTCAGGCGATTTCCGCGCTCGAGCCGGGCATCCTGCCGGTCTACAGCGTCGGGCTGCTGCACACCGAGACGGCGTCGGTCGACTCGCCCGGCGCCGTCGTCAAAGCCTATGCGCAGATGTTTGCGGCAAGCGGCGGCGAGATCCGCCGCGCCGACATCCAGGCGATCGCAGGCGATGGCGACGGCTGGCGCGTCATGCTGGCGGGGGGCGAGGTGCGCGCGCGCCATGTCGTGGTCGCGCTCGGCCCCTGGTCGAAGGACCTGCTGCAGACGCTCGGCTATCGCGTGCCCCTTGGTTTCGAGCGTGGCTATCATCAGCATTTTTCTCCCAATCCCTCGCGTCCGCTCGCGCGGCCGATCCACGACAGCGACAAGGGCTTCCTGATCACGCCGATGGAGCAGGGCATCCGCATCACGACCGGTGTCGAGCTGACCGATCGCGACGCGCCGTCGTCGCTCGCGCAGCTCGATGCGGTGGTGCCGCAGGCGCGCGGCGTCGTCGAATTCGGCGAGGCTGTGGGCGAGCCGTGGCGCGGCTCGCGGCCGACATTGCCGGACAGTCTGCCGATGATCGGGCCGGCGCCGCGACATGCCGGCCTGTGGCTCGCCTTCGGCCACCAGCACATCGGTTTCACGACCGGAGCAGGCACCGGCCTTGCCATCGCGGCCATGATCGGCGGGGTGGCGCCGCCGTTCGACGTCGCTGCCTTCTTGCCGAGCCGGTATCTTTGATGACTAACAACTGCGGAAAGGGAGGCGCGGCATTAACGGCAACGGCGGTGCGCTCCCTCCCCCCTTGCGGGGGAGGGTTGGGGAGGGGGGTACCCCACGACGAGCTCAATCCCGGGACCCCCACCCCGGACCTCTCCCCGCAAGGGGGAGGGGAGCAGACCGAGTTCGCCGCGATCGATTCCATCAACGATTCTCATCCGATTGGTGTGTCGTAGCGCGGAGCGGACATGCACTACGTCTGGGATTTTTCCATTCTCGGCAAATACAGCCATCTGTTCTGGCTCGGTCTGGGCTGGACGGTGGCGTATACGATCGGCACCATCCTGCTCGGCACGCTGCTCGGCCTGATCGTCGGCATGCTGCGCCTTAAACGCTGGCCGGTGATCGATTGGCTGCTGATCGCCTACATCGAACTGTTCCGCTGCACGCCGCTGCTGGTCCAGATCGTCTGGTTCTATTACGCCTTCCCGGTCGTGATCGGGCTCAACATCCCGGCTCACGTCGCAGCGGTGACCGTGCTCACGCTCTATGGCGGCGCATTCTATGCCGAGATCGTCCGCGGCAGCATCGAGAGCGTGCCGCGCGGGCAATGGGATGCGGCGCACGCGCTCGGTTTTCGCGGCTGGCATCTCTTGCGACTCGTCATCCTGCCGCAGGCGCTGAAGCCGATGATGGCTCCCTATGTCAATCAGTCCGTGACGCAGCTCAAAAACACTTCGCTGGTGTCGGTGATCGCGGTTCCCGACCTCGTCTACAACGCCACGCTCATCAATGCCGAGACCTACCGGCCGCTGGAGGTCTACACGATCGTGGCCCTGATCTATTTCGCGATCCTGTTTCCGGCGACCCTTGCCGGGCGCACGCTCGAGCGCGGCATGACCTACGACAAGGCGTAGGATCTCCGATCGAACGCGGAAGCGACGAAATTACCGCATCGGTACCCCGGGACGCGCCCGCGGTGCCGCATTTTTTCCCTGTTGGTGTTGCATACACGCGACAGTTGCGCGTGCGTGCTGTGCTAGCTTCATTTCGCTTTGACCGGACGGATCATGCGATCTCATGGTTCGTGCCGGCGGTTCGCAGGGGGGCCACGGAATGACCCACACCTTCCGTCCGCTGACGTGTGTCCTGACCCTGGCCGTGTGCGCAGGCCTGTCCAGCCAAGGGCTTGCCCGCACGCCACAAAAGCATGGTTCGCACGGCAAGAAGGCCGCTCCCGCGCATGAGGCACGGCATGGTGAGGCTGCGGCGAAGCAGGGCAAACATGCCGACCAGGTCGCGGCCCGCGCCAAGCCCAGCAGCGAGGCAGCCGCTGACAGCGCGAAAGCTCCAGAGCTCACGGGTGATCCCGCGCTGATCAAGAGCGCCTTCGACCTGATTCGCCAGGGCAAGACCAGCGATGCGACCGCAACCGCCCAGACCATCGGCGATCCCGTCGCGAAAATTCTCGCCGAGTGGTTCATCTTGAGACACTCCGAGTCCGAGGCGACCTTCAACCGCTATGCGGCGTTCGTCGCCGACAATCCGGGCTGGCCAGGCACAGGGCTGATGCGCCGGCGCGCCGAGGCGCGGCTGTGGCAGGAGAAGAGCGATCCAGCGACGGTGCGCCGATTCATCGGCGATCAGCCGCTGACCGCGAAGGGCCGCTTTGCGCTGGCCCGCGTCCTGCTCGGCGAGGGCGACCGCGACGGCGCCGCGCGGCTGGCGCGCGAGGCCTGGCGGTCGGACGAATTGACCGAGCGCAGCGAGGCGGATGCGTTCGACACGTTCCACGACCTGTTCACGCGCGAGGACCATCGCGCCCGCATGGACCGGCGCATCGGCGCCAAGGATTTTGCCGGCGCGATGCGCGCCGCGCGCCGGGTCGGCGATGACGATGTCGCGATCGTGAAGGCGTGCGCCGCGGTCTCCGGCAACGACGACAAGGCGGCCGACAAGCTGAGCGATGTCGCTGGCGACGCGCGGCGGGATCTCGGCTTCACGCTCTGCCGCATCCAACAGATGCTGCGCAAGGATCAGATCGCGGACGCGCTTCAGTTGGTGCAGAGTGCACCGCGCGACGGCATGGCGCTGCAGGATACGGACGAGTGGTGGCGAGTCCGGCGGATCCTCGCGCGAAAACTGCTCGATGCCGGCGACATCAAGGGGGCCTATCAGGTGACGCGGGAAGCGGCGTTGCCGGCCAACAAGAATTACCGGGCCGAATTCTATTTTCTGCCGGGCTGGATCGCGCTGCGCTATCTGAACGATCCTGCAACCGCGGCCGAGCGTTTCGCCCATATCGATGACGGCTCGGCCGATCCGATCGTGCTGGCGCGCGCGAACTACTGGCGCGGCCGGGCCGCGGAAGCGAAGGGCGAGACCGAGGCGATGCGCAACGCCTACCAGGCGGCCGCACAGCACGGCACGGCCTATTACGGACAGCTCGCCCGCGCGCGGCTTGGCCTGGAGCGGATCGAGCTGCGCACGCCGGGCGAGCCGCAGACGACCGCGCATTCGGCGTTCGCGGACGAACTCGCCCACGCCGCCGACGTCCTGTATACGATCGGCGAGCGCGAAGCGGTCATGTGCTTCGTCGCTGATCTCGCGGAGAACTCGACGGACGAGGCGGCGCTTGCGGCAGTGGCCGAGGTGACCGGCCGTCACAACGACGCCCATGCCATGCTGGAGCTCGGCAAGACCGCGCTGGCGCGCGGCCTGGGGCTCGACCCTTACGCGTTTCCGACCATCGGGATTCCGCAGCACAATCCGATCGGGCCGGCGATCGACCGCAGCATCATCTATGGGGTGGCGCGCACCGAAAGCGCGTTCAACCAGAAAGACAGGTCCTCTGCCAACGCCGTCGGCCTGATGCAGGTGACGCCCGAGGCCGGCCGTGACACCGCAAAACGCTTCCGCGTCGAATATGACTGGGACAAGATGGTGTCCGATCCCGTCTACAACACGCAGATGGGCGCGGCCGAGCTCAGCGCGCTGCTCAGCGAATATCGTGGCTCGCAGATCATGACGTTTGCCGGCTACAATGCCGGGCGCGGCCGGGTACGCGACTGGGTGAAGAGCCACGGCGATCCCCGCGATCCCAACGTCGATGCCATCGACTGGGTGGAGCGCATCCCGATCGCCGAGACGCGCAACTACGTCCAGCGCGTGATGGAAAACGTGCAGGTCTATCGCGTCCGCTTCGACAATGGCGCGGCGGCCCTCACCTCCGAGCTCGGCAAAGTCGCTCCGCCGACCACGCAGCAGGCCAGCTCAGGCGCGCCGCCGCGGACGGAAGCCTCGGCCGCTCCCGGCGAGTGATGGCGGTGTGAGTTGGGGATTTGACCGTTCCCACACATTCGTCATGCCCGGGCTTGACCCGGGCGTCCACGTCTTGCTTGGACTAGAGGCAAAAGACGTGGATGGCCGGGACAAGCCCGGCCATGACGACGCGGAGACATCAGGGGGCGATCGGCTCTTGCGCTAGATATTCAGCTCCACCGGCACGTCTTCCGGCTTCACATTGCTCAGCGCGAGGCCCTTGACGAACCATTCGCGCATCTGGCCGATGCCGCGGTTGTAGTCGACCCACACGGCCAGGAAATCCCGCCAGCGCTTGTCGCTCTCGCGCCGCACCGCCATGCTGGAGGGAATGGCGACCGACGGCGTCTGAAGGATCTTGTAGGTGCCGAGATTGGGGTTCTTGGCGATCGCGGTCAGGCCCAGCACCAGCGCGTTGACCACGCAGTCGACGCGGCCCGACGACATCTCCAGCATCACCTCGTCGCGCGATTTCAGCGACTTGATGGTGGCATTGGGCGCAAAGCGCCGCGCCACCGCCTCGTTGGCGGAGCCGACGTCGACCGCGATCTTGACTTCGGGCTTATTGATGTCGGCCCAGGTTTTCGCCTCCATGCCCTTCTTGAGCATGGCGCCGAACGGGTGATGAAACACCGCGCCGCAGAAATCGACCACCAGCGCCCGCTGCGGCGTCGGATTGAGGGCGAAGCCGACATCGATCTTGTTGGCCTGCAGGTCGAGGATCGAGTTGCCGTAGGTCGATTCGATATAGTCGAGCTTGACGTCGAGCAGCTTTGCGATGTCATTCGCCATCTCGATGCACATGCCCGACCAGGTGCCGCTCGCCAGATCCTTGTTGAAATAAGGCAGCTCGCCCGGCAGCACCGCGATCCGCATGACTCCTGCGGCGCGCACGCGGTCCAGCGTGTTGTCGGCGGCATCTTCCGCTCTTGCAGGCGCCACTGTCGCGGCCGCCAGTGCCGCGCCGCTGCCGATCGCCAGCGCATAGCGCAGCGCCTCGCGGCGCTCTTCTGATATTTTCGATTCGTCGGTTTGCGTCACGAAAAGCCTCCTGTCGGGTTGGGCAAAGCCTACTGTCCACATGGAAGAGCAGCAAGTGCACCGCATTCGGCAATAATGGGCCGGGTGACCTGCGCAGGCGGTGCAAGGATGAACCAGGGGCGGGGCCTGCCGCCATCGCGCGCGCTACGTCGTGGCGGGCGGTCCGAACCAGGCGGTCAGCGCCTCGGCCAGCCCGTGCTGCGCCGTGTCTCCCACCCACGCGACATATCCGTCCGGCCGAACCAGCACGGCTTTGGGTGCGGTGACCGCGCCGAGCGCCGGAAGCTCCCACCGGCCCGAATAGTCCGCGTCGATCGACTGCAGCCGATGCGCCCATGGTGTGATGTCGAAGCCGCCGGACTCTCCAAGATTGAGCAGCAGCGGCCGCGCCCGGTGCAGAAGCGTGAAGATCCGCAGCGGACCATTCGCTGTGACGAGGTCGAGATCGGGCATGCGGCGTCCGAGCAGCGGATGCCCCTCGCCGAGGTCGTAGTGAATGTCGAGGCCAGACATCGTCGCGGCAAAACGTTTGCGCGGCTCGTCCATGCCGAGGAGCTCGGCAATGATGTCGCGCACGGCCTGCAGGCGGTCGTCTTGGCGGCGCAGCAGCGCGATCTGCGCCATCGTGTTGCGCAGCACCCGCGCCGCGACGGGATGCCGCTCGGCCTGGTAGCTATCCAGCAGGCTTTCCGGAGATGTCCCCTTGACCACCTGGGCCAGCTTCCATCCGAGATTCACGGCATCCTGCACCCCGGTGTTGAGGCCCTGTCCGCCGACCGAATGATGGACGTGCGCGGCATCGCCGGCCAGCAGCACCCGTCCCTTGCGGTACGACGCCGCCTGCCGGGTCACATCGGTAAATCCCGAGATCCAGGTCGGACTATGCAGTCCGTAGTCGGTCCCGTACACGGCAATGAGGGCCTCGCTGAGGTCGCGCAGAGTAGGTTCGCCGGTGCGATCAAGATGCCCTTCCGTCACCAGGACCCGCACACGCCCATTCTCCGACTTGCTGAGGCCATGGAAGCCGAGCGCATCGTGGCGGAGACCCCATTCCGGCTCTTCGGTCATCTGAGCCTCCGCCATCAGATTGCTGATCGTCGGATCCCAGCCCAGAAATTCGACGCCCGCCGTCTTGCGAACCACGCTGCGTCCTCCGTCGCAGCCGACCAGATATTTCGCCCGCACTGACCGGCCGTCGGACAGCGCGACGTCCACGCCGGTGTCGTCCTGCGCAAACCCGGTGACCTCCCGTCCGCGATGGATTGGCACGGCCAAATCTTCGACCCAGCCCGCCAGGATGCGTTCGATATGGTGTTGCCGCAGCGCGAGCCCGTAATTGTGCCGCGTCGGACAATCGCTGAGGTCGAGGGGATTCCAGGCGAAGCCTGTGAGCTGCGTCAGCTTTCCCTCCGAGAGGAACCGATCGGCCAGTCCGCGCTGGTCGAGCACCTCGATGGTCCGCGCGTGCAGCCCGCCCGCACGGGAGCCGACGACGTCCTGGCTGGCGCGCCGCTCGACAACCGCAACGTCGACGCCCGCCAGCGCCAATTCGCCCGCCAGCATCAGCCCGGTCGGACCTGCACCGGCGATCACCGCCGCATGGTCGGGGATCGCCGCACTCCTGTCGGCCGTGTGCGACGCCTGCGTGGATAGCAATGCACTCATGTCGTGACCCCGTCGGTTGTGGATTCGGCCGGCGGGTTCTACGGGATGATGCCGCTCTTGAAGCAAGTCCCTTGCGCACCACATATTAGACTTGGGAGAGTAGTGTCCGCTTGGGCTTGGGCGCGCGGCGTCCAGAAGGCACATGGTTCAGAAAGATCCGACCATCGAGCCCAGCGCGATCACAACGGCGAGCGCAAGCATGGCGCCCACGATGCCGACCATGACGATGTCGCGATAGCTTTCGCCGTGGGTCGCGCCGCAGACCGATAGGAGCGTCACCACGGCGCCGTTGTGCGGCAGGCTGTCGAGCGTACCTGATCCGATCACCGCCACGCGATGCAGGAGCCCTGGATCAAGTCCGATCTCGGCGGCGCGGGCCATGTAGGTCGCGCCCAGCGCGTCCAGCGCGATGGTCAGCCCGCCCGATGCCGAGCCGGTGAGAGCGGCGAGGACGTTGGTTGCGACCGCAAGCGACACCAGAGGGCCGCCGCCGATGCCGAGGACCGCATCGCGTACCACGGCGAATGCAGGCATCGCGGCCACGGCCGCACCGAAGCCGACCAGGCTCGCGACGCTCATCGCCGGCAGCACCGCCGCATTGGCGCCGGCATCCATTGTCGCGCGCAAGGCGTGCAGCCGTCGATGATGGAGCGCAAGCACCGTAGCGATGGCGCAGGCGAGCGCGGTGATGACCGCCCAGACACCGCCGACGTCGGCGAGCGACACGCCGCCGAAGCGGGACTCGGCCAGATAGCGCGTGTCGAGCGCCCCCAGCACGAACAGCGACATCGCAAGATTGACGGCGATCACCATCATGAGAGGCAAGGCAGCGAGCGCGATTGGCGGTGGCGTGTCGGTTTCCTGGCCGTGCGCGATTTCCGCCGGGTCGAACTCGCGGGCGGTCACGGCACGCTCGCGCAGCGTCTCGTCGGTCGCCAGACGGTCGGCCGGCGTCGGCGCACCGCCGCCGAAATCTTCGCCGCTCAGTTTGGCCGCCTTCGTCTCGCGATCGAGCCACCACAGGCCGAAGGCGAGCATGATCAGCGAGGCGAGAACACCTAGTCCTGGCGCGGCGAATGGCGTGGTGCCGAAGAACGGCATCGGGATCGCGTTCTGGATCGACGGGGTACCGGGCAGGGCGGACATGGTGAAGGTCGAGGTGCCCAGCACGATGGCGGCCGGCATCAGCCGGCGCGGAATGTTGGCCGCGCGAAACAGCTCCTGCGCCATCGGCGCCAGAACAAAAAAAGCGACGAACAGGCTGACGCCGCCATAGGTCACGAGCGCGCCGGCCAGTACGACGGCCAGCATCGCCCGCTCCGGGCCCAGCCGCTGCGTCATGAAGCGCGCGATGGCGGTCACCGACCCTGAGTCCTCCATCAGCTTGCCGAACAACGCGCCGAGCAGGAACAACGGGAAGAACCGCGCCAGAAACGCGGCCGCGCTGCCCATGAAGGTTTCGGTCCAGTGCGCGAGCAGGGGTTCGCGGGAGAACAACGCCGCAACCAGTGCGGCCAGCGGCGCGAGCAGCAGCACGCTCCAGCCGCGATAGGCGAACGCGACCAGGACGCCGAGCCCGCCAAGGATTCCGGCAAGTCCGATCAACGTCATGGGCTCAGCACTCCGCCATGAGCGCATCGAGATCGGCCGTGGAGCGCCGGCCGAGATCGTCGCCATGGGCCACAAGGAACTCGTCAGCGCTGCGGCGCCCCTCGTCCTTGAGCAACGAGATGAACTGCCATTCCGCATTCAGCTTCGAGGATGCGCCATACGCCGCGAGCTGATCGTTCTTGATCCGATGCGTCCGCATCCGAGCCCAGCGTGCACCTTCGCCGCTGCCGGGGTCGGCCGCCTGACGCAGCAAGGCGATCATGCGCAGTTCCTTCATGAGCGGCGAGTTGAAGGACACCTCGTTGAGTCGGTTGAGGATCTCGGCCGCCGTGCGCGGTGGCTCGGCGCGCTCGCGCGGATTGATCTGGACCAGGATCGTATCTTCTCCATCGCTCTCCCGGACCAGCGGCGTGATGGTGGGATTGCCGGCGTACCCGCCGTCCCAGTAAAGCTCGCCCTCGATCTCGATCGCCTGGAACATGGTTGGCAGACAGGCGGAGGCAAGCAGCACGTCGGGCGTGATTTCGCCGCAGCGGAAGATGCGGCCGCGACCGGTGCGCACGCTCGTCGCGGTGACGAAGAGTTTTATCGGGCTGCGCTTGAGGCGCTCGAAATCGATGCTCTCCGCGAGTATGGTGCGCAGCGGATTGAGGCCGAACGGATTTAGATCATACGGAGAAAGTATCCGTGTCATCAGGTCGAATGCGAAATAGGCCGGTGAGGTGTCGAGCGTCCAGCGGCCCATCAGGCGATCGAGCGGCGAGCGCTGCAACGGGCTGAACGCGGCAGCGCGCGAAACGCGCCTCCAGTAGGCGTCGAGCGCCCGCTTGGCGCCCGCGGCGCCCCCTTCCGTCCAGCCATCCGCCAGCACGGTGGCGTTCATCGCGCCGGCCGAGGTGCCGGAGATCGCCTCGATCTTCAGCCACGGCTCCTCGAGCAGGCGATCCAGGACGCCCCAGGTGAACGCGCCATGCGAGCCGCCGCCCTGCAGCGCAAGGTCGACCAGAACCGGCGTCCGCGTCGTCCCCTCTGGTGGCTGGTCCACGCGGCGCTCCGGATTCTTCAGGGCGACACGATGGCCTGTCTCGAGCCTGCGTAGGACCGGCGCAGCAAGGCCAGCAGACTGCCACCCGTTGCCGCGCCAAGCAGGTAGACGACGATTGTCAGCACCGCGAGCGGCGCACGGATCCTGAAGCCGAGGAACGCCACCGTCGCGGCTTCAAGGTTCTGCAGGGCGAAGACCAGCGTGGTGACGGCGAATAGAACGATCACGGCCAGATAGATCCATCGCATAGGCCCATCCTCCTCCCGCCATGCGGAAGCCTTGCAAAGACAGTCGCATCGCGGCGGTCCGCGCGCGATCAGGCCCGCGATGGCGCCTGTGACGTCAGCGGTCGCCGGTGCAGGCCGAAGCCGAGCCCGATCCAGCCTGCGCCCGCCATGATCAGGTCGATGCCAAGGAACAGGCCCAGGATATAGATGCTGTTGATCGGCCAGCGCGCCAGGATCAGCAGGCCGAGCAACAGCGTGATGACGCCGGATAGCGCCACCCAGATCCAGGGGGTTTCCCGCTTCATGTTGAACGCCAGGAAGATCCGCACGGCGCCCGAGGCGACCAGCGATGCGCCCAGTATCAGTGTGAGCAGCACCGCAGCAAAGATCGGATTCTCGAATGTCACGAAACCCGCAACGATATAGAGCACGCCGAGCAAGGCCCATATCAGGAACTTGCCCCAGCTCTTGATCTGGAAGGCATTGATGAGTTCGGCAACGCCGGCGATGATCATCATGACGCCGACGACGAACACGCTCGCCACGGTCGCCATCACGATGCTGCCGAGCGCGATGAAGCCGGCGATGACGTAGACGACACCGAGTGCGACGATCCAGCCCCATTTGGCGCGAAGCGGGGTGATGTCAGAACCGGCTCGAAGATTGTGCAGAGTATCTGAAGCGCTTGTCATGACGGTCCTCCGATGAGAAAAACCAATCCGACGTCTTGTCAGCTCGATACACGCAAGGATAGCACAAACATGCGATGGCGGCCACGATGGCCTTTTCCGCTTTTCCGGGGTCCGAGCAGGCCTTGTTTGCTTTGTGAATTCAATGGTTTCACCGCTGCGCTCACCGCAAGGCGGCGCATGAATTGCCATCGGACTCTGGCTGACGGGGCCATCGACCCGTTTCGAAGAGGCGAAATCTCCGGGGCTTTCAACAACGACAGCCGGTGGACATGAAAATCAGTATCGCAATCATAGCGGCAGTGCTTGTCGCTGCCGCCGCAAGCCTGGCCAGCACGGTGTTTGCTCCGGTTGCGCTTGCGCTCTTCATCATCGCGCTGGTCTGGCCGGTCCAGAGCTGGCTGCAGGCGCGGATTTCGAAACTGCCCGCGCTGGCGGTCACGATCGTCATGACCCTCGCCATAGGCCTTGCTCTCACCTCGATGGCCGCCTGGGGTTTTGGGCGGGTCGGCGGATTATTTTTCACGGATGCTGCACGCTATCAGTCAGTGTACGACCGCATCGTGAGCTGGCTCGACGGTCACGGCGTCTCGGTCGCGGGATTGTGGGCCGAGCATTTCAACGTTCGCTGGCTGCTGCGAACGACGCAGTACGTGACGGGCCGCGTCAACACCACGTTGACATTTTGGCTGATCGCGCTGGTCTATGTAACGTTGGGGTTGCTGGAGGTCGACGATATCAGGCGCAACGTCGAGGCGCTCGACAACCGCGAAGCTGCGCGGGTTCTGCTGAACGGAAGCGCCGCGACAGCTGAGAAGCTGAGACGCTATATGCTGGTGCGGACGCTGATGAGCGCGATGACCGGCGTGTTCGTCGGCGCTTTCGCCTGGCTCTCCGGCCTGCAGTTCGCGGTCGAATGGGGCGTGATCGCCTTCACCCTGAACTACATCCCATTCATCGGGCCCTTCATCGCAACCTTGTTTCCGACGTTACTGGCGATGACACAATTCGACAGTTGGGAGTCGGTCGTGATCGTTTTCGTCTGTCTGAATGTCATTCAATTCGTGATCGGCAGCTACATCGAGCCGCGCTTCTCGGGCAGCGTGCTCTCGATCTCGCCGTTGGTCGTGCTGTTCGCGACGCTGTTCTGGACATTTCTGTGGGGTCTGTTCGGCACCTTCATCGGCGTTCCGATCGCACTTGCGATACTGAGCTTCTGCAGCCAGCATCCATCGAGCCGGTGGCTTGCGGATCTCCTCGGCGGATCCGGTCAGAGCAAGACCGGCTAGAGCCTTTTCCGTTCCGATTGAATCGGAACGGAGGCTCCAGCTTCTTGTTTTTGACGCGTTTTCTTCACGCGAACCGTTACCCGCTTCGCTCGAAAACGCTCTAGCCCATGTTCGAACCGGCGATTTCGACCCGCTCAGGCGCCAAAAGACATATCCGCCCATCCGGGCCCGCGGCGAGGGTATGGATGTGAAAATGCGTGGGCGCATCATTGGTCGCGCCCATCACCGGCGAGGGCGCCGATACGATCTTGAGCATCCCGCAGGCGCCGATCCAGTCGACATGGCGATGCCCATGCATCACGACTGTCCGCGCTGCGATCGGCCTGAGCTTGCGCAGGAACCAGCCGCCGTTGACGAGCGCGGTGCCTATGCGTTCGGAAAGGGCAACGGGCCTCGGATATTCGAGCAGGTGATGATGCAACGCGATGATCCACCTGGCTCTGGGAAATCTGTCGATCGCAGCGGCAAGACGATGTCCCTGTTCGGCGGAAATGTATCCCAGCGCATTGGTAAAGGAAAAATGGCTTTCCGCATTGGAATTGAGGATAGCCACCGCAAGGCCATCTGCATCCCGGGGAGGCAGGATCATCGGAAATTGATCGTGAAAGACGGTCCCGAGGCTGGTTGAGAGCAGCAGGCCGCCCCGATCCGCAAAGCTCGCGATCCTCTTGCGATGCGGCTTCAGTGCCTCGTTGAGCGTCAGCCAGCTCTTGCGGTCGTCGATCACCTGCACGCAATCGCCCTGGAGCGCTGCCATCGCCGACAGCGTCCGCATCTGCCGGAGTCGCTTGCCGGAGCTGAACGGGAGATCGAGCCGCGCCGGATTGGCGCGATCGACGATGTTGAGATCGTGATTGCCGGGCAGGACGATCATGTGCGCGGCAAGAGCCGGATATTGCGCGAGCGCATCGAGGAATTCAGCCCATTCTGCCGCGCGACCGGCATCCGTCATGTCGCCGCTGACGAGCACGAGGTCGAGCGGATGCGCCGCATGGATGTCCGCAAGGCGTGCCAGGACGCGATGGAGGCGCTCGTTGCCGCGTGGGCCGCTGCGACCGCTTTCGATGCGAAAGCCGTAGTGTTCGCCGACCACATGGAGATCGGAAACGTGCGCGATACGCCAGCTGCGACGATCCGAAGGCGGAGCATCGAATGCGGTCAGGTCGGCAGGCTGATCCATGCCGGCGTCCGCGAAACCCCAGATCAGCGAGGAGATCGCGAAATAACTGAGCACCAGGATGGCGGCATTGGCAACGGTCGGGACGATGAGGCCATACGGCGATGCGAGGTCGCTCGCTGTGCCAATCCAGCGCGAGTGCGGCCACACCAGGATGACAAGCACCGCCGCGCATCCGCAGATGACGATCCCTGCGGTGGCCGAACTCGCCGCGCGTAGTCGCATCCGCGCCGGGACCGTCCAGTGGCGAGCGAGCAGTCGCTCAGCCAAATGGCGCAGCAGCTCGGAGCCGAACGCGTAAGCAGGCTGAACGACGAGCGCATGGAGTGACCAGAAATTGTCTTCCGCCAGCCGCCATAGCGGCCGCCACCCCAGCCATCCCAGTGCGATCGCGGCGGCGAGCACGAGTGCAGCGCCGATTTCCGTCAACGCCACGATGTGGGCCGATACGCTGGCAAGCCAGGTCTTCGCCACCAGCGGTGCGAGGCCAAGCAGGGTGGCCGGCAGCAGCAGCGTCATCGTCCAGGCGAACAGCAGTTTCGGCAGGCTGATTTCCACCAGCAGGCTGCCGGCGATGGCGAGCAGCGATCTTCGCCCGGGGCTCGCGATGTCGTCTTCGAAATCGCCCTCGCGTGGATCGATGAGTGGAAGCCCGAAAGGGGCAGCCTCGTCAGATGAGCCGAGATCCCCGGGCGATTTGGTCATGGTCCGACCCCATGCCGTCGATCACATGTTGGCGGGTCCGATCACCTGAAAATGGCGTTCTTGTAGATGACGCCGTCCTTCATGATGATCAG
>NZ_JAFATE010000296.1 GCF_019244115.1 Bradyrhizobium sp. | reverse complement strand
TGTGCGGCGACATGCGGCTGCATCGTTGCACAGCCAATCGAACCGAGCCCACCAGCAGCGGACACCGCGGCAGCGAGTCCGACTGTTCCCAGTCCTGCCATCGGCGCCAGAATAAGGGGATGCTCGATCGCAAAGAGTTCGATCAGTCGACGGTCGGGCCACATGGCAAATCTCCTACCACTGGCCGGCCGAGGCGCCGCCATCGACGTGAAGGATCTCGCCGGTCACGAACGTCGCCTGTTCCAGATACAGCACGGCGTCGACGATATCCTTCGGCTCTCCCATGCGGCTCATCGGCGCTAGCCCTGCGAGAAACTCGTGGATCGCGGGCGGATGCATCGGCGTCTTGATGACGCCCGGCGACACGGCGTTCACCCGGATGTTGCGGGCGGCAAATTCGATGGCGAGCGCGCGCGTGACGGCGTTGAGTCCGCCTTTCGTCAGCGCGGCAAGGGCCGCCGCAATCGATACCATCGGCTGTTCGGCGATGGTCGCAGTGATGTTGACGACATGGCCGAAGCCCGCGCCCAGCATCCAGGCCACCGCCTTCTGCGACACGTGAAAAAACCCGGCGAGATTCACCGCGGTGATCGCCGCGAAGTCGGCCTCGGAATAATCGGGGAACGGCTTTGCGAGGAACAGTCCGGCGTTATTGACCAGGGTATCAATGCGTCCGAAACGCTCAACCGCTGCGTCGACGATGCGTTCGGCCGTTTCACGACTGGCAACGTCGCCGTCAACGGTGATGATGTCGGGATCGCGGAGATCGTGAACCTTGCTGATCGTTCGCGAATTGGCGACAACCCCGTATCCGATCCCGCGAAAACCTTGCACCAGGCTGGCGCCAATGCCCTGCGAGGCACCCGTGATGATTGCGACTTTTCGTTCGGTGGCCATGATCGTTCCTGTTCCGGCTGATCGGTGAAGCTGGCCGGAAGGATGAACGCATCGGCGGCGCGCGGCTTTGCGCTGCTTGCTCAGCTTTTGTCATTTCCTGCTGATGACCACGGGCCGCCAGCGGAAACAGAAACAGCTGCGGCGTCGCTGATCACACCGAGAAATTGCGCCGATACTGACCAGGCGTCTGACCCGTGGCCTGCCGGAAGGCCCGGGTGAAATTGGCCTGGCAGGAAAATTTGAGTGCGAGCGCGATGTCGACCAGGGGCCGGTCGCCTGCCGCCAACAAGGCCCTGGCGTGCTCCAGCCGCCTTCCACTCACATAACGGTGCGGCGACTGACCGATGGCGGCCTTGAAAGCCCGGGCGAAGTGGAACTGACTGAGGCACGCAATCGACGCCAAGCGATCAAGCGTCAGATCGCCTTCCAGATGAGCCTCGATATAGTCAAGCACACGGGCCAGTCGGCGCCGATCGACGGCATGACGACCGTCTGGCCGGACTGCCGCCTGCGACAAAGACACGCCGAGATGGGCCTGAACGAGCCGAGCCGCAAGACTGGTCGCCAAAGTATCGGCAAGCAGCCCGCCGGCAGCGGTCTCGTATTGGAGCTCGGACGAGATCGCATAGGCGATTTCAGCCAGCAGCGGGTCCTTGAAGCTATGTCGATAACGCAGCGACGCCCGCACCGATTGATCGAGATCTATGCCGATGGCGGCCGGTGAGAAGCGATCCGGCCGAAGATAGATATGCAGGATTCCCGGCAGGAGGTCGGAGATGTTGATCAGATCCTCCTGCACGCCGGCAGGAGACAGCCAGATGGTCCCGCGCTCGGCGAGCGTACGGTCGACGATCCCAGCGCCCTGTCGCGTGATGATCGATCGGCTGCCGGTCACATCGATACAAATCTCCGTGTCGGGCCGCGCGTTCTTCCAGGCGATCACGCCATTGCGATGAGTGCGAAGTTCCGCTGACAGGGTCAACCAGCCTCGATCGACCGAAGATGCCAACAGTCCAGCGGCCCCATATTTCTCGGCGGCATAGTGCAGGGTCAAACGACCTCTCCCAAGACATCTCAGGACATGCGATGCAATAATTGTAAACGAACTTATTTCTGAATTGCCACACCAGAGCGGCCGGCCGTATGTGGTGGCTTCGCCGGCAATCGCAACCCAACCGCGGTCTGATTGTTGCCATTCGCGCGTGATTGAGTGAGTGTGCTCGATCACAATGAACGGAGGCGCTCGTGTCCAAGTCGATTCTCACGTCGACCCGCCGCGGCTTTCTCACCCTCGCGTCCGCAAGCGCCGCAGGTCTTCTCCAAGGCGGGCGCGCGCAGGCGGCCTCAGAAAATCCCGCGGCTGGCCTGGACGATGCGTGCATCCTCACGCCGCAGGCCGAGGAAGGTCCCTATTATCTCGATCCCAAGCTGGTGCGCGCCGATGTCACCGAGGGCAAGGCCGGTGTGCCGCTGGCACTTCGCCTGCGCGTGATCGAAGGTGGATCCTGCACGCCGATCACGGGCGCCCGCGTCGATATCTGGCACTGCGACGCCCGCGGCATCTATTCCGCCTTCCCCGGCCAGGGCGACAGTCATAACATCGACATGACCAGCAAGACGTTTTTGCGCGGCACCCAGATCGCGGATGGCAGCGGCTGGAGCACGTTCAAGACGATCTATCCCGGCTGGTACGCCGGGCGCGCCACGCACATCCATTTCAAGGCGTTTCTCGACGAGCGGACGGTGCTGACCGGACAGACCTTCTTTCCGGAGGCGCTCAACGAGTACATCTATACGAACGTGCCTGATTATACCAAGCGGCCGCAGCAGCGCCTCGTGATCAACGCCAACGATGGCGTCGCAACCGAACAGGACCCGGAGCATCGCGCCTATTGCGCGGTCAAGGAGGAGCGCGAGCGCTACGTCGCGATGCTGACTCTGGTGGTCGATCGCAGCGCCAAGGTGAGCGCGGACGGACCCAATGGCTTTGCCCCGCCCGGTCCGCCACCGGCAGGCGCGCGCGAAGGCGGCCGTCCGCCGAAGGCGCAATGGATCAGGGACCGCCTCGCCGCCGTCGTCCCCGGACTGAAGCGCAGCCCGTTCTAGGCCGAGCGGACATTCATCATCACGCGCGGCAGGCTGAGGTGCGTCCGGCACATCTCATGGACCGTTCGGCTTTGGTTCGACCACCTCGAACATTACCTTGAAGGTGTCGAGCATCGCCATGAGTTCATCGACCTTGCGCGGGTCGCCATCGATCTTGACCAGGCCAGCTTTGACAGCGTCGGCGAACGTGGTCCGCTGCAGGATCACGGCGTCAAGCGTTCCGCGCGCCAGCGTCACGGTCGCATCCGCGTTGGGCGCCTCTTTCCCCGCCACATGCGTCAGCGCGGAATTGTCGAGATTCAGTGCGATCCGCTGATTTGAATCGGTGAAGTTCCAGTTGATCACCATGGTCTTGCCTTCGGCCCTGGCGGCATTGAGCCGCACGCCGAGGACGTCGAAGACCATCTCGTTGCTGAGGGCCTTCAGCGTTTCGGCGTTGGCCATGTTGTTGCCGGCAATTCTCGGCACGCCGCCGCGCAGCTCCATCGCACCGACGAGATAGGCGTCACGCCAGGTGCCGGCCTCGGCCTGGTAGCCGAGCTGCTCGAGCGCATCGGCGCCCAGCTCGCGCGCGGCGCGGTTGGTCGGATCGGCGAACACCACCTCCTTCATCGCACTCGCCACCCAGCGGTATTCGCCCTTGGCAAAATCGCTGCGCGCGCGTGCGATCACGGCATCGGCGCCGCCCATGTAGTCGACGGTCTTGCGAGCGTTTTCCGCCGGCGGCAGCGGGTCGAGGTCGGCAGGATTGGCGTCGTACCAGCCGAGGTATTTCTGATACACGGCCTTCGCGTTGTGACGCAGCGTGCCGTAGTAGCCGCGGGCCGACCATTCCTGCTCAAGGCTCGCGGGCATATGCAGGGTCTCGGCGATCTCGCCGGGCGAGTAACCGAGGTTCAACAGCCGCAGCGACTGGTCGTTGATGAACTTGTACATGTCGCGCTGCTTCTTCATGAGGGCGACGACGCGCGCCTGTCCGGCAACGGGCCAGTGATGCTGCGCGATGATGATGTCGGTCTTGTCACCGAATCTCTCCAGCGCGTCGCTGATGTAGCGCGACCACAGATTGCCGTCGCGCACCTCGGCGCCACGAATGGTGTAGAGGTTGTGCATGTTGTGGGTGACGTCCTCGGCCATGTCGAGCACGCGGAACTGCGGAAAATACATCAGCATCTCCGATGGCGCTTCGGAGCCGGGCACCAGTTGGAAGACGATCTCCACGCCGTCGATGACGCGCCTTTCCGTGGTCCGGTCGACCGTGGCGGTGGGCGCAATCAATGTGACGGTGCCGATCGCGATCGTCTTGCCCAGCCCGGTATCGACCTGGCCGCGGGGACCAGGCGGCAGCAACGAACCGAACTGATATTGCGCGCGCCGGCTCATCGCAGTGCCCGCCATGACGCTTTCGCCTGCCACCGCTTCCAGAAAGCCCGCGGGCGCCAGCACCTGGACCTTGCCGGCGGCCACGTCGGCCTCGCTGATGACGCCCTTGACGCCGCCGAAGTGGTCGGCGTGGCTGTGCGAATAGATCACAGCGCCCACCGGCTTCCTCGGCCGTTGCTGATAGTACAGCTCCAGCGCGGCGCGCGCGGTCTCGGCCGTCAGCAGCACGTCGATGAGGATCAGCGACGTGTCGCCTTCGATGATCGTCATGTTGGAGATGTCAAAACCGCGCACCTGGTAGACGCGCTCGGTCACCTTGAAGAGGCCATGGATGGCGTTGAGCTGCGCCTGCCGCCACAGGCTCGGGTTGACGCTGTCGGCCGCCTCGTTCTGCTCGAGGAAGCCGTAAGGCTTCATGGTCCACACCGGGCGCGGACCGGTGCCCGTCACCAGTGCATCGGGCGTGGTGCCGATGAAGCCGCGCATGGCGTCGTCGAAATCCTGCCGATCGGCGAATGGCAGCGTCTTCGCCAGTTCGGCGTTGGCCTTCAATGTCGCAGGCTCGGGCCCCTTCGGCGCGATCTGACCATGCGCCGCCGCGCAACTGACCGCGATGATGACGAAAATTGCAGCAGCGCTGTACCTCTTCGACATTAGTGCCTCCAGATCAGGCGAATACGATATCGAGATTGGACAGCGGCACCGAACGGATGCGCTTGCCGGTCGCCGCGAAGTAGGCGTTGAGCACGGCCGGCGCGGCAACGGCTGACGTCGGCTCGCCGACGCCGCCCCAAAAACCGCCGCTCGGCATCACGATCGTTTCCACCTTCGGCATTTCGCGGATCCGCATCGAATTATAGCTGTCGAAATTGGTCTGCGCGATGCGGCCGTCCTTGACGGTGCAGCCGCCATAGAACAATCCGGTGAGACCGAATACGAATGAGCCGGCGACCTGCCGCTCGACCTGCGCCGGGTTGACTGTCGTGCCGGGATCGATGGCGGCAACCATACGATGCAGTTTGATCTTGCTGGTGTCAGTGACGGAGATTTCGGCGGCGGCGGCGACATAGCTTCCGAGCCCCATCTGCTGGGCGATACCGCGAAACACATCCTTCGCTGCAGGCCTGTCCCAGCCGACCCGCTCCGCAACGGCGCTCAGAACTGCAAGATGTTTCGGATGATCCGCCATCAGCTTGCGGCGGAACGCGAGCGGGTCCTGCCCGACCGCATGCGCAAGCTCGTCGATGAAACATTCGAGGTAGATTGCGTTCTGGTTGCCGTTGACGCCGCGCCAGACGCCTGTCGGAACGTGAGGATTGCGCATGGAATGGTCGATCAGCAGATGGGGGATGGAGTAGCCCAGCCGCGCCGGTCCTATGTTGGTGAACACCTCTGCAGATGACGCGACGCCCTGGAACGTGAACGGGTCCATGCCGTCCTTCAGCGCCTCGGGCATGTTGCCGGCGAAAATCGACTGACCGGAGATTCGCATATGCAGGCCCGTCAGATTGTCGTCGGCATCGAATGCGCCGGTCAGCCTGCATTGCGTGACCGGATGATATCTGCCCTGCGTCATGTCCTCTTCGCGTGACCACAGCAGCTTGACCGGCGTGCCCGGCATCTGCCTGGCGACCAGGACCGCCTGCCGGACATAGTCGGCGACGGTGCGACGGCCAAAGCCGCCGCCGAGCATCACCTTGTGGACATCGCATTTGTCGGGGGGCAGGCCCGAGGCCTGAACGACCGCCGCGAAAGCACGCTCGCCGTCCTGGGTGCCGGTCCAGACCTCGCACCTGTCGGATGTATAGAGCGCGGTGGCGTTGAGCGGCTCCAACGCCGCGTGGTTCTGGTAGGGATAGTCGTACACCGCTTCGATCGTCCTGGCGGCGCCGGCAATGGCGGTTTTGGCGTCGCCGTTGCTGTTGGCGACAAACGCGGGCTGCGCGGGATCGAGACCTTCCTCGAGCCAATTTGCGATGGACGCGCTCGACACCTGGGCATTGTCCCCCTCGTCCCAGACGATCGGCAAGGCATCCAGCGCCGACTTGGCGCGCCACCAGGTGTCGGCGATGACGGCAACGGCGTTGTCGTCGACCCGCACGACTTTCCTGACGCCTTTCATCTTGGCGATATCTGCGTCATCAAAGCTTTTCAATCTGCCGCCGAACACCGGGCAGGCCTTGATCGCGGCGCTGAGTATGCCGGGCAGCCTGACGTCGATACCGTAGATCATCCTGCCGGTGGTCTTGTCTGCGGTGTCGAGCCGCTTCACGCTCCGGCCGGCGATCTTCCAATCCTTCGGATCCTTGAGCCTCACATCCGTTGGCGGCGCGAGCATCGCCGCGGCCTCCGCCACCTGGCCGTAGGTCACGCTGCGGCCCGTCGGCGTGTGTGTAATGATGCTGCCGGCCGCGTGACACTCGGCCGGCGGCACCTGCCATTGATTGGCCGCCGCCTGGATCAGCATGATGCGGGCCGCCGCACCGCCCCTGCGGACATATTGCTGCGATGCGCGAATGCCGATACTGCCGCCGGTATTGAAGCTGCCCCACGGGCGCTTGCGCGCCGCGCTTTGGCCCGGCGTCGGATATTCCGTGGTGACCTTGGTCCAGTCGCATTCCAGTTCTTCGGCGACGAGCTGGGCAAGCCCCGTCAGCGTGCCCTGACCCATTTCGGAGCGGGCGATGCGGATCACGACCGTATCGTCAGGCCGGATCACCACCCAGGCGTTGATCTCCGGTGTGCCATCGGCGGCGTGAACCACGGCCGGTCCGCCAAACGGCAGGTCGAAACCAAGCGCGAGACCGGCCCCGGCCGCGGCGGCACCGACCACAAAAGCGCGGCGATCGAGTTGAGGCATATGGGTCCTCGTCAAGCGTTCGCGGCGGCGTGGATGGCTTCACGCACTTGGTGGAAGGGCCGCAATGGCAGAGGTCTCGCGCAGCAATGTCGATAACACCGATGCGACATGTCTTGCATCAATGGCGCCGCCTTAACGCAATAAAATTTGCGTTACGGGCAAGTGATCATCACCCACCCGGGGGCCGCTTGGGTCGCGCGATCAGCCGGTCGACCAGGCGATCGGCGACGGCTTTGCCGAGAGGCCTGCCAAACAGCGCGCGCATGTAGAGCGGTGCCAGCACATGATCCAACAGTTCGACGAGATCGGGCGCCTTCTCACCACGCTTGCGGGCGCGCTCCAGCATCAGCTCCATCTGCTCGCTCCGGCGATTCAGCGCGGCGCGGCGGAGTGATCCGTCGGCACCGGCGGGCGTGGTCGTTGCGATCACGGCCCGAAAGAACGATGAGCCTTCGCGGCTCGCGAGGCTGGTTGCGATGGGGCGGGCCCAGGCGAGCAGGTCGCCGCGCAGCGATCCGGTATCGGGCAGCGGCCGCTCGCGCATCAGTTTTTCGACCGCGACCTCCATGATCAACGCGCGCACGTCGCCCCAGCGCCGATAGAGGCTGGTCGCGGCCATCCCGGCACGCTCGGCGATATCGGTCATGGTGACCGCCTCGTGTCCCCGTTCAGCCAGCAGGGCGGCTGCCGCTTCGAAAACCGCCGCCTTGTTGCGGGCACTGCGGCCGCCGGGCCGGGGTTTGGCCGTCATGCCTCATTCCCTCTTGGAACCATGTTTGCGTCAATCACACGCCTGATGCGCTGACGCGGTGGTCCGTTTCTAACATTCGCATCCCGTTTCGGCGAAGCCTTCGCGAATATTGGAATCAAGGGATCACCGGAATCGTCGCCGGTTTGGCCGTCATCGTTCCCTGACTCGAACGGATTCCGTTCCAGGTCGGTCGCTCCAACACGCGCCGGCCTGAGCGAATGCCGTTGCTACAGAGCCTATCGCCGGCTGTGGCCGCGCCAGAGTCGCCAATCTTCCAG
>NZ_JAFATE010000151.1 GCF_019244115.1 Bradyrhizobium sp. | reverse complement strand
CACGCCGGAACGACAAAACGCTCAGACGCTTCGGCGATGAACTCGGCAAGCCGATCGGCGGGTTCCCCGCGCGAGGCGTTCTGTGCACATGCAACTCCCTCGAAGAAGGGTAAAGGCGCGATCGGGCACACCAATGCCGTGACTGTAGCAACGACGCGTGCCGTCGCGCGGAGTGAACGCAGGCAGGCTGTCGACAATGCCCATGTATGGCTATGATTCTTCTGCTGTGGGCGGGATGACCGCGTGGCTGCTCTCAGATCAGGCCGGGAAGGAAGGGTGGAGGGCCGGCGGGATGAGCCCGAGCCGGACGATTGACGGCGAATGGAGCGCATCGTCACTCCTCGCCGGTCCACACCGGGACTGCCCGGCCGATAACAGAGGATGCTGGTATCGGCCCAAAGTAGCGGCTATCCAGGGAGTTCGCCGTCTGCCAGTTCATGACAAAGAGCTCGCCTTCGCCGATAATGCGGCATCCTTGCCAGACCGGCAGCGGGCGGCCGCGGCCATCGCGCTCGCGCGCCTCTCCAATCTTGATGTCATCGACAATGATGGTGAGCGCCTCTCGGCAGACCGTTTGGCCTGGCAGCGCCAGCACCCGTTTGAGCATGGGAACGCCAATCGGCAGATAGCCGTTCAGATCAAGGAAGGTGGCGAGCGGCTCAGGTGGTTGAACGGCGACGAGTTCGGTAACAGTCAACCTTGTCGCCGGTTGCAGCAGATAGAGACCGATCGGGACGCTGTTCGAGGCGTTCCATATGTAGCGCGGTGATGCTCCCCCGAGCGTTGAGAGGAGAAGGGTGGTCGTCCCTAGCGCGGCCAGAATTGGCCCGCACCGCGCATTCATGATGCAATCCTCCGGCGACGCAGCCAGGCGCCGTGACGCGAGCGGGTGTACGGCCGAGGTGTTTCGTTGACTGACAGACGGTTGTGAATGTGGTGCCAATAATCGGGCGCGACATCGACGGGATCAATGTTGAGTGCTTCAACCGCATCGATCAATTGCAGCACCCGCTCGACTTTCGGCCAGCCAGACAGTCGAAGCAGGATGTCGCCGCCTGGACTGATCCACGGGATCGTCGAATATCGCTGTCCGGGTGTCGCCGCGCGCAAGATATCGACGCGAGACAGGACTGTTCCGAAGTCATTTGACGTCCAGCGCACGAAAGCGAAGATGCTGCCCGGAGCGAAGGACAGGACCCGGCGACCACGATCTAGAATTCGCTCCGACACCGGGTGACCGAACCGAATCCGGTTCTCAATACGTTTGTCGAGCCACAGGAGCTCAACCGTGGTGACGTCGTTCACGATGAACCTCGATGTTTGCATTTGGGAGAAATGAGAGCCGTTTCGCGAAACTCTGCGCCGTCAGCGTAAGCCTCACGCAGCCTTTGCGATCCGACATCGGTCAGCGTCGCTCCTTGCCAGCGTACGGGATCGGCGGATGACGTTTGGCGGGCAGGACCGTATCTGCGCCGGGATCGCCGGTTGATGTTTTGGTACCGCGATCGGCCCACGCCTTCAGGTCATCGAGCGCATAGACGACGCGGCCGCCCAGCTTCCGGTAGGTCGGGCCGGTGCCATAGATGCGATGCTTCTCCATCGTGCGGCCGGATAGACCAAGAAAGCGGGCGGCCTCGGGCGTGCGCAGGTATCGCGGCGGCAAGGCGGCGTTCGAATCGGACATCTGAAAGCTCCGTCGTCGTGTGGAGCGCCACCGAAGTCGGCGGCGCGTCGACGGGCACAATGGCGGAGCAGAGCCGCAAAGGGGGATGCCGAAGATGGGGGGGCGGGTTTTCGATACCCCTGGACGCGGCTATTTCTTCCGGGATGGGCGACGCAACAAGGCGCGGTATCCGCCGCGCAACATGGAAAGCCCCGTTTTGACCAGGCGTACGGTGCGGTTGCGGAGATCGTGGGTTTTCCAGCCCAGGTCGGGTATCCGGTGTCGCCCAAACAGTCCGGCTGCGATCTCGCGATAGCTGTTTCCTTCCAACCATCCGTCCAGCGCGCGCATTGCGAGGATCAGCCGCTGGCGACGCTTGACAGGGAGAGGAAGAAGTGGAGGTCCGAGCGGCCGCTCTTCGAGCGCCGACCAGAATCGATGTGCTGCCTGCGCGCGAATGTCGAAGTTGGAATCGAGCTGCAGTTCGACCGCGAATGATGCGCCGCCGGGCGGCAATTCCTGGAGCCAAAGGCGATGGTTCGCCCCTCTCAGCGACACGATGGCATGCCAACCATCGGCCGCACGGCGGAGCTCGCCACCCGGCAACCCGGTCAGGTCGACATGATAGCGGCTGGACACTGCAGGCGTGACGATCCCGCGGAGCGGCAGCACCGTCGGCAGAGCCTCGGGCGACCAGAAGATAGCTTGTTTGTCGAAAGCCTTTCGCGGATCAGCCGCGAAAAGACAGCCCCCATAGATCGCGGAAATCGTCAGTCATTCCACCGGATCGCTGCTCGCTGGTCAGCCGGCTGTAGGCTGCTTGATACTCGCCGTCGCGGCGTAGCCACTCCCAGGCGATGTCCATCGTCTCCGCATCGTGGACCTTGTCGTAGGCGGGCTCTGATCTCCAATCAAACGCTGACATCGTACGCATTCCTCACTGCACAAAAACAGAGGAATTGCAGCACAACAAATGTGACGATTTAAGGTTGCGTCTAATTTGTCAAGCCGATCACTCGATTTGCTTTCGCGATCGAGCATCAAGAACAAGCCACGTTTGCTTCAAACAGCATTCATTTTTCATTCTTCGGCCAGCCGCGCTGAAGCAGGAGACGATAGCCGTGGCGGGCTGCCCATTTCGCGCGAGCGAGGTGACTCTCGAACGCACGACGAGCGCGATCAGGCTCCTGGGCTGCGTCGATATTCAGAACGATGCGCGCGACCTCGCGCCAGTCGGCGTCGTCCGCTTCGGCGTCGAGAAGACGCATGTACGTGACGGCGTGTTGCTCGTCGTACGGCGTAAGCACCGGCTCGTCGGGCGCCAGATCTGCAACTTTTGGATTATGCGGCGGCACCACTTGAAACACCTATGGTCTTAGAAACTTCGACCCGGCGGATCCTGACTGCACACTTAAGTCATTTTCGTACCGACACGTCGACTGGTCCACAGGATTTCTGCATGCCAGCGATCAATTATTCTTCGGATACCGCAGGCCAAGAGCGTCCATCTGCGCGTTTGTAGAGAATACTCCGTGGAGAAATACTCTTCAAGGCGCTGGCTTTTCGGTCATGAAGATCCGAGAGGTCCTGGCGCTGAATGTGAGGAAGCTTCGGCAGGCGCGCGGCTTGTCGCAGGAAGAGTTGGCGCATCGCGCGAAAATCGATCGCACTTATGTGAGCTCGATCGAAAGATGCCGCTATTCGGCCGGCGTGGACGTGGTGGACCGGGTTGCGCGGGTTCTTGGGGTCGAAGCGTCGGATCTGCTCACGCGCCCGACTCCAGAAGGCAAGAAGGGACGAAATTCGTCCTGCTCCGCAAAGTAAAACTCGCATTGTGCGAGCACACTCCTTTGCCAGCAGTCGAACGATTCAGAGCTGGCCGGCCGGAGCGTCACCGCGCCAACTGGCCGCGCAGCTCTAGCGTCAGCGTGCTCTGCCTGGTTTTCGTCGCTGTTTGACGGCTTTGAAGCCCCGCCCGAGCAGTCCGGGCGGGGCTTAGCGGTGCTTAAGTCTACTCACTGGTCTTGCGCGGGCGCGACCACAGCAGGGTGTAGCCTTCACCGCCCTCGTCGTCGAACAGGTTCGCATAGATCGGCGCATTGAACGAGGGATCGTCGAGCTTGAGCGACAGGTAGTCGCGTCCTTCCTCGGAGCGCTTCGGCCAGGCTGCTCCTATTTCCACTTTACCCAGATAGATGCGGTGGCTCGGGGCATTCTCGCTTGTACGGCTCGTTTCTGCGACGATGCGGACGCCCTTGGCCTGCAAGCTGAGGGTAATAATCTGGCCCTGGAAGTCGTTTCCAACCTTCTTGAAGGAACCGATATTCGCCATGTCACTTCTCCTGTTTGTGTTTCGAGCCCGCGACCACCGCGGCCTCGATGGCGATGGACAGGCCGAAGACGATCGGCGACGCACCCGCCTTCGGACCGCAGCACAGCGGAGGACGCTGGCGGAGCGACTTTCTTGCCTCGCGAGGAATGGGCGTAAGCCCAGGGGAAGAAAGTCGCGCCGACGGCGTTGCGGCTCAGACGATCGAGGCACAGCCGGTCTTCGGCCAGATCAAGCCATCAAGAGGCCAGGTGCGTCCGCGTGCTGAAGCAACATCCCGGGAGAAGACGTGGCGGGTCTCGGCTCGGCAACACAAGAGGTCGGAACGTTTGGGGGTAGAGAAAGAAACAATGTGCGGCAAACGGCGCTATCGTCAGCTCGGAAACGGCGGAGAGCGAGAATGCTCCGAGCCACCGCATCTATCTGGGTAAAGTGGAAATAGGAGCAGCCTGGCCGAAGCGCACCAAGAATGGGAGCGAATACCTCCTCGCTCAAGCTCGATGCCTCTCGTTCAGCGCGCCGATCTACGCGAATCCATTCGACGACAATGGTGCTGAAGATTATCCCTCGCGCGCGGCTGCCGTGAGAACGGAATGAGACGTATTTTCCATCAGCCTGCCCGATTCCGATGGGCGGGGCTCCGCGAAGACGGTCAAGCGTGTCCACGCCGTTGCGCCAATGAAGGCCGCGCCGAGGTAAGCGAAGACCTGGCGCCAAGCCAGCGATGGCACTCCGATCTGTGACATGACGAGAAGGGCGTGATAGCCGGCCACGGCCGCCGGGATGGCGAACGCGGCCGCAATTGCTGCGCGCAAAATCGCGGACCGTGTCATTGCGAACGCGGTTTGTCCGATGGCGAGCGCCACGGCGCCAGCGCAGATGCCAACCAGCGGCGCGCCAAGCACACCGGCACCACCATGGAATGCCGACGCTCACTGCGACGAAAAGCGGCAAAGCGTATACCGCCAGCGTGAAGATCAGCCAGCAGAACAAGCCAATGCCAACGGTGTTGAGGAGGAGTCCAAGAACGAGCATGGTGGTGGCTCCGTGCACATAGGTGTAACGGTCGCGCCTTCCACCACCACCGCGGCGCATCCTTGGATATACGATCGGAACGAGGCGGAGTTGCGGCGATGCAACTCCGCCGGGGTGGCGTCGGAAGGGTGTATGGCGACGCTCATGCGTCGCCAAATTTCCAGACGGCGATGCCGAGGCGTTTTGCCTTGTCGGCGAGGTTGTCCTGGATTCCCGTACCCGGGAAGTGCATGACGCCGATCGGCAGGAGTTCGAGCATGGCGTCGTTGCGCTTGAATGGCGCCGCCTTCGCGTGCTTCGTCCAGTCCGGCTTGAATGCGATCTGTGGGACCTTCCGGGCGGTCGCCCATTTGGAGGCAATCAGTTCGGCGCCCCTCGGCGAGCCGCCGTGAATCAAGACCATCTCAGGATGCTTGGCATGAACCTTGTCGAGACGCTCCCAGATCAGCCTGTGGTCATTGAAGCCGAGGCCGCCAGTGAGTGCGATCTTCGGCCCCGGTGGCAACATCACCTCGGTCTCGGCGCGGCGTTTGGCAGCGATGAAGTCTCGGGAGTCGATCATCGCCGCGGTGAGCGCTCGGTGGTTGACCAGTGATCCCGATCGGGGGCGCCAGGCCGCGCCGGTGTGAAGCTCAAAGTGCTCGATGGCTTGATCGCGGAAGAGCTCCAGGCAATTGCGGCGCTCAATCAGCGTGATGCCTTCGGCCGTCAGGCGCTCGAGTTCGACCGATCGTACTTCCGAGCCGTTCTGTTCGCGCTGGCTCTTGTGCTGCGCCTGCTCGTTGTCGTCGAGCTCGCGTCCGATGCGATCCGCGGCACGGTGGAACAGATTGACGGTCGACCACAGCAGATCCGGAAGGTCCGGTTCGAGCCGCGTATCGCTTAGGGTCGCAACCAGGGCGTCGAAGATGTCGGCGATGGCGCCGGCGATCATCTTGCCCTCGGGCAGCGGACGCGGATCAGGATCGTCGTCGAATGGACGGTAGCCAAAGAGCTGCAGTTCAGTGACGACGTGGTCGGTCGGAGATGCCGCGTGCGGTGGTTCGATGTCGTCGTGATCGGTCATGGGATGAGGTCCTTCGCCGGATCTGCCGCGCCCATCGCGGCCTTCGTGGCGATCACTCAGACGGCGGGCGGAACGGGCCAGCACCCGGAGCAAGGCGAAGAGCCGAAGCTTCAGCGGAGGATGGCTGAGGTGCGGCTATTTTGCTTCGCGATGCAAAGCGCGCCATTCAGTTATCGATGATCGTCTTCTCATTGGCGGCGCGCGGCGGAAAATAGCCGCACCTCAGCCATTGCTTGCCCGCTCCGCCTGCCGTCCGATCGCCCTCTAGAAGGCCGTGGGCGCGCCTCTCCGGCATGGCTCCGCCGTGACCGATCTGTCGACGTCGGTCCAAGCCAATCGCAGCTATACGACGGTGGTCACAGGTAGGAGGAAGCGCGAGATATCCTCCGGTGCGAGCTGTCTGCGCAACTCTGCTCGCAGGGCATCGAGGCCAAAGATGTGCAGATCCTCGTTGAAGTCGCCCAGCCGAGGCGATAGCGGGATTGCTTCGATGCCGGCGGTTTCGGCGCGTTGCAGTAGAACAGCTTGCACCGTGTCTCCTGTAGCATCGGCGTCGCGGGCGATGTAGAGCCTGCGCAGACCCGGCGGAAGCAACATGGCAGCGAGGTGATTGGCCGAAAGCGCCGATGCCATCGGCATTGCCGGCAGCACGAAGCGCAGCGACAGCATTGTCTCGATGCCCTCGCCAGCGGTGAGTACGTCCTCCGCTACCCCGAATCGTACGGCATTTCCCAGCAGATCGCCCATCGCGCGTCGAGGGGTGTCGATCGGCGCCTTGCCGAGACGGTGGGGCTCAAAACCCTCGGGATCGATCCAGGTGCGGTGTACCCCGGTGATCGTGCCGTCCAGATCCGTGACGCGGGCAATCATCGCGGGCCAGATCTCGGGCGTATCTTGATCATGGGGGTAGTAGTAGCAGCGCGGCTGAAAACGCAGGCTGCCGCCGTGGTGCACCTCCTCGATACCGCGACGGCGCAGATAAAGCTCCACGAGAGTCCCGTCAATCGGGCGCGATATTGCAAAGAGCCGGCCGGCCGCCTCGCGCGATCCGCGCTGCACCGCTGGGCGCGCGACTTTGGGGGCGACCTCGTGGTTGGGACGAGGCAGTTTCAGAAATCGTCGCGCTTCCTCGGCAACATCACGGAAATTGTGAAGTCCGCAGCTTTCGCGGATGATATCGAGCAAATCGCCGTGTTCTGAAGTCGCCGCGTCTGTCCACTTACCTGCAGGTCCCCTTGGTGAATCATAGAGCCGCACGTACAAGGAGCGCCCCGGTGTATTTTGGACATCGCCCACCAGCCAATAGCGCCCCTCGCGCTTGCCATTGGAGAGATAGTGGCGGCACACCGCCTCGGCCTCGCGCGCGAGGCGATGCGCCAGTTCGGAGGCGTCGCGGGGCATCACGCGGCCTCCCGTTCGGCGATGCGCTCGATTGGGTACTGCTCGAGCAGCTTCGCCAGCACTTCGATGCCGCTCGCGTCAGTTGGCACGAACATGCGCAGCTTCCAGGAGATGATCTCCCCAAAGAGCCCGTAGGTGCGCAGTCGATCGCGCATCGCGTCGGTGAATCCCGACAATTCGATACGGTATGCGCCCATGACCCGGACGCGGCGGAGCTGGAGGCCTTCGGCGAGGTCGAGGACGGTCCGGCCCTCCAACAGCGCCGCAAAGGCGGTGTCCGGGGCCAGCTTGGGCGCATCGAAGCTAAGGACATTCGCGACCCAGGCTGCCGAGACCTTGCGGCCGATGACGCGCTCACCGGCGTCGGTCCGCAGCCGGTAAACCCGCGTCGATTCGTTCGGCAGCCGCTTCCAGATCGGCAGCAACAAGCCCGCTACGACATGAATCGTGCGTTCCGTGAACTCAGGCACCTCTGCAAGCTCGCTCTGCCAAGCCGCGCTGAAACGCTCGCGATCAGCTTCGACCCAATGGCTTTCCGCCATCGTCTTCAGCGGAAGGCTGTGCTGCTGCATCGGTCGGATCAGCCGGACGCGCCGTTCGATCTCGCCGTCATCGAGCATGAAGCTTGGCGAGGGGACCTGTACGGCGGCGCGGCCCGACCGCTCATTGATCAGCACGACGGCACGATGGTCGGAAAGTCGGCCGAGGGCCTCATCCAGGGTCACAGGATGATTGCGTTCGCGCTGGGCAATTGTGAGAAGCCGGGTCTCGGCGCCGATCTGAGAATGAACATAGATGGTCCGCCGATCGGTGACGA
>NZ_JAFATE010000149.1 GCF_019244115.1 Bradyrhizobium sp. | reverse complement strand
CCCGCCTTTGCGGCGCCGCCGCGGGTCAAGCTCGTGGTATTTCCGGGCGGTCACATGTTCTATGCGCGCGACGCCTCGCGACAGGCGTTCCGGAGCGCGGCCGAGGCGCTGATGAAGTGACGAGGCTAGTGGGCGACCACGAGGGTCGCCCCTACGCGGCGCCTGACGGTAGGGCGCCTTACGCGGTGCCCGACGGTAGGGGCGACCCTCGTGGTCGACCCCTTACCCTGATGTCGCTCAAGATCCCATTTCTTGCTGCGCGTGCGGCGCGCCGGCTCGCATCCGATGGATAAGAACTGGGTCGCGGTAGTGTCATCCCGTAAAAAGGAAAACGGCGCAACCCGGGGAGGTTGCGCCGCTTTGGAGGGGACCCCTTGAGACTTAGTAGACGAGGCCGGTGCCCGGGGGCTTGGCCATCGCGTCGGCGAGCGAGCGGTATTCCGGAGCCTCGGTGCCGACCAGCATCGCGATGCGGTTCAGATGATACTGCGCCTGTTCGCGGTTGCCCTGCTCGAGCGCCCAAAGGCCGTAATACTGCCAGGTGCGCACGTGGTCGGGATCGGCCGCCAGCGCGCGCTCGTACCAGACCTGCGACTGCTTGTAGTCGCCGAGCTTGCGATAGGAGTAGCCGATCAGGTTGGCGACGTCGGCGCGGTCGTCCTGTCCCAGCGCCTTCAACTGCTCGATCGCATTCGCATAGTCGTGGCGATCATAGATCGTCGTGTAGGCGGTACGATAACCCGCAAGGAATTTCGGGTCTTCGATGCTGGAGCTCTTGTCGCCTTTCTTCTTGTCCTTCGAGCTCGATGCCGGCGGAGAGGGAGTGTCGCTGCCAGCCGCATAGGCCTTCGTGAACAGCGGAGCGGCGGTCACCGCCATCGAGAACATTGCCAGCGTCAAGAGCCTGGTCGCAACTTTGTTCATGCATTTCTCCTGGTTTCCATTCGGCGATCTTGCAATGGATGCCTGGGGACATGAACCCTCAAGCGCGCCGAACATTCCCAGCCTTTCGCGTATGTTTGCGAAGATAGTGTGCCGACAATGGCACAAGATGCCGGCCATAACGTGACCAGTGAGGCAGCGCAAAACATGACGAGATTGTCATGGAGATGAACGGAAGCTGGCGCATCACTTCAGGGGGCATTCAGTGCGCCGGCAATAGGCTCCTCACCATGATCGAACAGCCCGGGCACTCCGGCCAGCTGAAGATCCTCATTCGAACAGGAGATGACCATGCTGAAAACGATTTCCGCGGCTCTGCTCGCGACCTCGCTCATCGCCGCGCCTGCCTTTGCTGCCGGTACGAAGAGCACCGCGACTTCTCCCGCGCAGACCACGCAGAGCAAGGCCGATGCGACGACCGGCGCGCAGACTGATCTGAAGACCGGCGCGGCGACCACCACCAAGTCGAAGGCGCTGAATGCCAATGCCAAGATGGGCAAGCGTCACAAGAAGCATATCAGCCATCTGCGCTATCACAAGCAGCACAAGGTGGCGGCCTTGAAGACCAAGAGCCACGCGAAGATCCAGGCCAAGGCGCCGGTCAAGAGCAGCCCGAAGGTGAGCTTCAAGCAGGCTCAGCCGTCGAGCAAGCGCGGCTGATCAAATTTTGCTCACCGCGTGTTGATCAGGCCATGCTGATCAAGTCGTACTGATCAAGAGCTTTGGGCCGGCCCGCGTCTGTTCCTGGTGATGCGGGCCGGCCGTCCTCGCCGTCCAAATCTTGTGGTCCAAATCTTGTGGTCCAAGTCCCTGCGAAGCGTTGGCATGCATGCCGATTTTCTTTTGCTGAGGGACGGTCTAGAAAGCGTCTGGGAATCGCGGGTGGTTTCGAAGGCGGGGTGCCCTTGTCGAGGTCAGCAAGATATCTGGCGGTCGTGCTGTTGCCGATCGCGCTTGCGGCTTGTGCCGGCGGCGAGAGTTCTGGGGGCATGGCCTTTACCAGCGATCGCGGCGTCGCCGACCAGCCTTATCCGAACAATTATCGCCCCGAGATCCTGGCCTTCATGCACACCTATCTCAATAATCCGGTGGGTGTCCGCGAGGCCGCGATGGCCGAGCCGGTGCAGCGTACCGTCGGCGGCCGGATTCGCTACGTCAGTTGCCTGCGCTATTCGTCGCGGGATTTTGACGGCAGCTATCACGGTGCGGGGGAGCGCGCCGTCGTCTATGTCGACGGCCGCCTCGACCGCGTTATCGAGAAAGCGGCGGAGGTATGCTCCGGCGTCACCTACGCGCCGTTCCCCGAGCTCGAGAAAATGGGCCGGTAGGGAGCGCCGTCCGATCACTTTCCGGCGAGCGCGTCGAGCCGCCGTCTTCACAGCCGCGACGAAACCAAGGGAGCGTTTTGGCGTTTTCCTGGCCGAAGGATGAACGGAACCGGTTGTTGCTGCAGTGCAACAGTTGCAAAGGCCCGCCGCAATTCGCATCTCAGGAAGGGGCTCACGAATTATATCCAAACCGTAACTAATTACGGCCCATGTTGTTTGTTAAAGGGCGTAGCGAGACTATGGGGATCGTCATGAAAAGGCTTCTGGTGGGAGCGGCCGTGTGCGCTGCCGTCGCGGCTCCGGCCGCGGCAGCCGACATCACGCCGAAATACACCAAGGCGCCGGCCATGACCGCTCCACAGGCGATCTATAACTGGACCGGCTTCTATATCGGCGGCCATCTCGGCGGGGCATTCGCTGACAACAACAGCCTGGAGGGTGGCGGTGGCCGCTTCCTGGGCGGCGTGCAGGGTGGGTTCGACTATCAGTTCGCCCCGAACTGGGTGATGGGCCTGGAGGCTCAATATAGCTGGCTGAACCGCAACACCACCGGCGTGACCTTTCCGGGCGGCGCCGTGGTTACCGGGCGGAACGACCAGCTCGGCTCCGTTACCGGCCGCGTCGGCTACACCTGGGGACCGGCCCTGGTCTATGCCAAGGGCGGCTTTGCCTGGCGCGACAACAATGCGATCGGGGTGAGCGTTGCTGGGGCGCCGGTGCCCTTTGCCACCACCGGCAACAACAAGGACGGCTACACCGTCGGTGCCGGCCTGGAATACATGTTTGCGCCGAACTGGTCGGCCAAGGCCGAGTACCAGTACTACAATTTCGGCAACACGACCTTCACCGCAGGCCCGCCGACGGTCGTCGGAACCCGCGTCAAGGATGACGAACACTCCGTCAAGGTCGGCGTCAGCTATCGCTTCGGCTGGGGCGGTCCCGTCGTCAACAAGTAGGTGGGAAGTAGGCGGGGCGCTGGGCTTGCGCCCGCTCGATGTTCTGCCGTCGGCAATGCGCCGGGCGCAACTCAGTCCCGTTTTTTCAGAATAGCCATTGCGCCGCCGGACCGCCGCGCTGCTCTGCAAAAAAATTTGCGGCCGTCGTGAAACTTTCTTCAGCAATCGGCTATTATGAGTCGCCGGGCTGGGTGGAAAAGCAACAATGCGTATTTGGGCGTCGGTACTCCTTCTATCTCTGATTGCGCAGCCCTGCCTTGGCCAGACTGTCCTGAAATCCGAACCTCTGGTGCTGGTGCCCTACGAGGTCGCCTTCGTTCAGGATGCCTCATGCGGTCCGAGCAAGGTGCTCAAGGTGACCGGAGCGATCAGGGGTCTGCATCGCAAGAAGGTTTGCGTCGAGCTTCCCTCAGAACAGGCTTCGCTGGCCGCGGCGACGCCTTAGTCTCCCAGGCTCCCCCGCGCACGTCACCCCTTGTCAGTTGCTGTTTCGATACGCAGGCAACAGCTCGCGGGCGGCGTGTCTGCGTGGATCGCTGCAGTCCGTGCATTTTTGCACGGGGCCGGGGCGGCCTTGAGTCGTTAACGAGTGGTAAATTCCGAAAAAAAGAATCCCCGGGACTCCCGGCGTAGAATCGCCGGATGGTCCCCGCCATGGGAACCACCCCACATACATTCTGCCACGGCATGCAGCTGCCGCTGAGCATCGGGCTGCTAATGGCTTGCGTGGCCAATCTGGCGCTGTGTTTGGCCTGGCTCTGAGCTTTAATTGCTCAGGATCATGGCCCGCCGCCGTGCGAACGCGCTGATCTCTCGGAAAATTTGATCTGGCTCCATCACCGCACACCCTGCCACGGCGAACCGGCGTGGCCGTGGAGGAAAGTTTAGGTGCGCCCCTCTGGGCGGCGCTGAGGCGGCGCGCCCGCCGCCGCGCGCGACTGATCGAGCGTCACGTCGGGCCGCCGGCCATTCGCGGCGCCGTCCGCCTGTCGCCGCACGGGTGCGGGCAATTCGTTGATCTCCGCGCGCAGCCTTGCCAGCGTCGCGTTGAAATATTCGTGGCGCTCGCGGTTGAAGCGCTCCTGATGAGCACGAAAGGCCGCGATCCGCGAGCGGATCTCGCTGGACATGCTGACCTGGTCGAACTTCCGTTCGAGCGGAGCCAGC
>NZ_JAFATE010000108.1 GCF_019244115.1 Bradyrhizobium sp. | reverse complement strand
GCGCGCCACCCAGTTCATCCGCACCGACATGTCGGTCGAGATCCTCAAGGCCGAACGGGTCGAGGACATCCTGCCCCGGCTGCGCGCCGCCGCAGCGCGGGTGGCGGACAGCGAAAAGGAAATGGCGCCGGACATCGCGCGGCGGCTGTAATTTCTGCACATCGTGCGCGACGACGGCGTCAATCATTCGGTGTCGTCCCGGCGAACGCCGGGACCCATACCGCGGAAGCTATCAGTGAGGCACGCGGCTAATATCTCGCACGAAACAACGGCCTGTGGTTATGGGTCCCCGCTTTCGCGGGGACGACGGCAGATCAACTATTCGCTCGGAAATGTCACCGCCTCGATCCGGTTACCGTCGGGATCGATGACAAAGGCCGCGTAGTATTTGACGCGATCATGCGGCCGCAGGCCCGGCGCGCCGTCGGATAGGCCGCCTGCCGCGAGCGCAGCGGCATGGAAGGCGTCGACGTCACCGGTCGTCCGCGCGCGCAGGCAGATATGCGTACCGCTTTCATGGGGGACGTTTGTCATACCAACGCGCAGATTGAGCCAGAACTCGGGATAGCTCTTGCCGAAGCCGATCGTCGCCGGCCGGCTCACCAGCCGCGCCAAGCCCAGCGCAGCCAGCACCGGCTCGTAGAAGCGCACCGCGCGATCGAGATCGGCAACGCCGAGCGAAATGTGGTCGATCATGGACCGCTCATCGTAGGGCCGGCTTGGAAGTTCGCGGACGCGTCGCCCGTGCTGGCTCCGGACTCTCGCTTTATGGCACGCTTTGGCCTCAGCCCGAAGCACACTCAAAACGTCTGAACACGAGGCGAGCTATTTTTGCTGCCCTGAAGGCGCGCTGCTGGGACTCGAGCTCGGGCTTGGACTTGGACTTGGAGCGGGGCTTTTTTCCTGCGGGCTGGTTTGTTCGGCCTGCAGCCAGATCGGCATGCGCACGAACGAATTGTCGAGGTGATTGACGAGCCACACACCACCCAGCGCGATGACACCGGCCAGCAGCACATGGGGCAGCGTGCGCACGACCACGCCGAGCAGATGCGCGAACGCGCCAAGAATCTCGGCGCCCGCTTCCAGGAGCTCTCGGCCGGCCTGATAGAGCGCAAAGACCACGGCCACCAGGATCACGACCAGCAGAAGCTCTTTCCAGAGCGGCCATTGCTGCCACGGCTCGGCGGCGAGGCGGGCGATCTGATCGACCGACCAGGTCCAGATCAGCTCGACGAAGCGGAAGATCGCAGCGATGCCCTGGTGCAAGAATCTCAGGAGCTCGTCGAAAACCTGTTTCATGGCCAGACCCTCCGGGATCTAGAGAGAACGCGACACGCGAGCATCGGGTTCCCGATGTCGGGCTAGGCCCAATGATTTGCATCGAGCTTGTGCCCATACGTTAGGCGATCTGCCTAGTTGCACGCGTTGTGCTCTTCACGTGCTGTGGAAAAGTCGAAACGGTCCGCCGTGGTGTGAAACTCCAGCGCGGTTTGCGCGTTGCCGAGCGCGGGAATGGGCGCTGCTTTCACGCTGTTGCAGGCGAACATGCGCGAGCACGCGATGGTTGTTGCCTGACACCGCCAAAGGCGTTTCACAGGGGGTGTAAGCGTGAGCTACCAGGCCGAAATCAGCCGCGCGTCGCCAACAGCGATCCTGATGGTGATGGATCAGTCGACGTCGATGAACCATCGCTTGAACAGCGGACAGAGCAAGGCCGCCTTCCTGGCGGACGTGCTCAACAAGACGCTCTATACCATCATCACCAATTGCTCCAAGGCCGACGGCGTACGCGATTACTTTCATGTCGGCGTGGTTGCCTATGGTGGAGAAAAGGACGCCGGCAACGGTTTTCAAGGCGCGCTGGGCGAGGAGCCGCTGCACGTCATCTCGCGTCTCGCCGAAGCGCCGCTGCGAGTCGAAACGCGCACCAAGAAACTCGCTGGACCCAATGGCGATCTCACCGAGCAGTCGGTGCGATTTCCGATCTGGTTCGAGCCGCGCAGCAAAGGCAAGACATCGATGTGCGCGGGTCTCAATCAGGCGGTCGAGATACTCGATCAATGGTGCGCGGCGCATCCGTCAGCATTTCCGCCGACAGTTTTGCACATCACCGACGGCCATCCATCCGATGGCGATCCCGAGCCGACCGCCGACCGCCTCAAGAGCGTGGCGACCGACGACGGCGGCTGTCTCCTGTTCAACCTGCACGTTGATGCCGGCGAAGGCGAGCCGCTGATTTTCCCGAATGACGAGCGCGCCATCAAGGATCGCTTCGGCAAGATGCTGTTTCGGATGTCGAGCCTGCTGCCGCCGCACGCCGTGGAGGCCGCCGCGCGCAAGGGCTATGACATCCGCCCCGGTGCGCGCGGATTCGTCTTCAATGCAGGTATCGAAGCAATCGCTGATTTTTTCGACATCGGCACGCGGCCGGCCATCGCGGCCGATCGTTGACGATCTTATCGAGGGGAAAAGCAATGGCCTATCAGGCTGAGATCAGCAGAGAGAATCCGACCTGCATCCTGTTCGTTATCGATCAGTCAGGGTCCATGGACGAGATTATGGACTCGGGCCGCTCGAAGGCGGCGTTCGTGGCCGACGTGCTGAACAAGACGCTCTACACGCTGGTTACGAGCTGTTCGAAATCCGACGGCGTGCGCAACTATTTCGACGTCGGCGTGATCTCATATGCGGGATCGCAGGTCGCAAGCGGCTTCGGCGGCGCCCTGTCCTCCGAGATCGTGCATCCGATCCACGCCATCAGCGAAAACACACTGCGGGTCGAGGAGCGCAAGAAGAAGGTGGATGACGGGGCGGGCGGCATCGTCGAACTTAAGACCAAGTTTCCGGTCTGGTTCGACCCGAAGAGCGAAGGCGGCACGCCGATGCGCGCAGCTCTCGGCAAGACCATCGAGACCGTGAGCAACTGGTGCGAACAGCACCCTACCTCCTACCCGCCGACGATCCTGCACGTCACCGACGGCCAATCGACCGACGGGGGACCTGAGGACATGGCTGACGGACTGCGGCGAATTTCGACCAAGGACGGTGAGGCGCTGCTTTTCAACCTGCATCTCAATACCGCGGCCGGACTAGAGATCGTGTTCCCGACCGCCGAAACCGCGCTCCTCGACGACTATTCGCGGGCCCTGTTCCGCATGTCGAGCCCGCTACCCGCGCATCTCGCGAAATTCGCCGGCGACAAAGGCTACACGATCGCCGATGGATCACGCGGCTTCATCTTCAACGGCGATCCGCAATGTGTGGTCGACTTCTTCGAGATCGGCACCCGGCCGAGGCTCGGCGCCGACCGTTGAGGGTCGCGGACGTGCCTTCGAAATCGCGCCTGCCCCTGGCGTTCAGCGTCCCCAAACGCGAGGACCAGCACAACGAGGACAGCTTTCGGCGCTCGTCGAATGGAGTCTACGCGGTGAGCGACGGCGCCTCGGTGTCCTTCGACTCGGCGTCCTGGGCGCGGATCCTGGTGCGCCGCTACACGCGCAATCCGGAGTTCACGCGCGAGTGGCTGTCGGCGGCGATCGCCGAGTTTCGCAAGCTCTATGACCGTGACAGCCTGCCGTGGATGCAGCAGGCCTCGTTCGACCGAGGCAGCTTTGCCTCGCTGCTCGGCGTTCGCATCGCCGACGGCGGCAGGGCGATCCAGGTGCTGTCGATCGGCGACAGCCTGGCGGTGCTGTGCGACGGCGACGCGATCAAAGCGACCTTTCCGCTGACCAGTGCGGCGCAGTTTACCAGATCACCGCAGCTGATCTGCACCAACCCGATACAGAACGCGTTCCTGGAAAAAATGGATTTCGCCTACGATCTTGTCGCCGACTGGAGCTTCCGCGGGCTGGAGCAGCCGGCGCTGCTCTGCATGACCGACGCGCTGGGCCATTGGCTCTTGTCGCAACGCGATCGCGGTTCGTCCCCGATCAGCATTTTGCGCAAGCTGCGAACATCCGGCGGGTTCGCCCGTTTCGTACAGGAGGAGCGCGCGGCGGGGCGCATGAAGCGCGACGACACCACATTGATTGCGTTGTGGTAGGTGGAAAATGTCCTATCCGCAGATCGTCGAATACCACGAGGCGGTGCAACATCCCTCGCAAGCCTTTGTCGACCCGGAATTGAAGCAGGGCGCGGTGGCCGAAAACAATCTTGGCCTGCCGCTGGTAATGTCCGGAGGCTTTGCCCTCACTTACGCCGTCACGACGCCGCGCAGAAAGTGTGCCGTGCGCTGCTTCCACCGGGAAATTCCGGCGATCCAGCAGAAATACGACGCAATCGCCAAGAAGTTGCGCTCGCTCGGCAACGACTGTTTCGTCCATTTCGATTTCCAGCAGTCTGGGATCAATGTCCGCCAGCAGACCTTTCCGATCGTGCGAATGGACTGGGTCGAGGGCGATACGCTGGGCATCTGGCTGGACAAGCATTTTGGCGATACGCCCGCGCTGGAAAAGGCGCGGACCGATTTTGCGGCGATCGCACGTTTCCTCGAGCTCAAGGGCATCGCCCATGGCGACATCCAGAACGGCAACGTGATGGTCGCGGGCGGCGACATCAAGCTGATCGACTATGACGGCATGTTCGTCCCTGGCATGCGCCCGGGCAATGGCAGCGAAGCCGGGCACAAGCATTTCCAGCATCCGGATCGGAAGGTTTCCGATTTCGGGCCCAAGATGGATCGCTTCAGCTTCATTGCGCTCGATCTCAGCCTGAGGGCCGTGGTCGAGGACAAGTCACTGTACCCGAAATTCCGCGAGGGCGGCGAGACGATCGTCTTCAAGGCGAATGATTTCGCCGACCCTGATCACAGCGAGGTGTTCCAGCGGCTGCTGGCGATGCCGAAGCTCAAGGAGCAGACGCGCCGCTTTGCAGCGATCTGCGAAGCGCCGCTGGCGGCCGCTCCGACGCTGGATGAGTTCCTGGCCGGACAAAACATTCCGGCGGCGAAGACACAGATCACGACGCGGCCTTCGCCAACGGCGAGGTCCGCTCCTGCCAGCTACATCTCCGCCTACCCGGTCGTCGATGCGCTGAACTTCTCCGCCGCAATGCAGCGGGTCGGGGACCGGGTCGAGCTGATCGGGCGTATCGTCGAGGTCAAGCCGGGGGCGCGCAAGGCCGGCAAAGGCTCGCCCAAGCGTTACGTCTTCATCAATTTCGGCTCGTCGCGCGGCAATGTCGTAAAAATCTCGATCTGGTCCGAAGGGCTCGCCAAGCTGAAGGAGAAGCCGTCGACGGCCTGGGTCGGGCGCTGGGTGAGCGTTACCGGGCTGATCGATGTGCCTTACGAAAACAAGCGGTCCGGCCACAAGCACCTGAGCATCACGGTGCAGGACGACGGGCAAATTCAACAGCTCAGCGAGACCGAAGCCGGTTTCCGGCTGGCGAGCATGTCGAGCGCACCCCCGCCGCGCAGCCGTAGCGTGGCGCCCGCAGCAGAACCGGCGACCTCACCGGCCAAAGCGCCGGCTGCGGCCCCCCCGAGCAAACCGGCTAGACCGCCGGCCGTGGCAAAAGCGACGAAAGCGAAGCCGAAAACCGTCCTCTCGCGTGGCTCGCGCAAGGCTCGCAGCCCCAAGTCCGCCGGTCAGCCGACCTCCATTCCGCCCAGCCAGCCCGCCCCGCAACCCACCCAGTCGAGAGGACTGCTGGACTGGCTTCGGCGGTGGATGTCTTAACTCCGGAACAATGGTCGCTTGCAGCAGCTCGATGCTGCGCGGGCCTCAGGCCGGCGCGCCCGACTTGACGAGCTTGTAGATCACTGAATCCATCAGCGCCTGGAACGAGGCGTCGATGATGTTGGGCGACACCCCGACGGTGGTCCAGCTCTCGCCTTTCTCGTCCTCGCTCTCGATCAGGACGCGCGTCACTGCGCCGGTGCCGCCATTGAGGATACGCACGCGGTAATCGATCAGCTTCAAACCCTCGATGTACTTCTGATACTTGCCGAGATCCTTGCGCAGCGCGACGTCGAGCGCATTGACCGGACCGTTGCCCTCGGCCGCCGAGATCAGCCGCTCGCCCGCGACATCGACCTTCACAACCGCGAGCGCCACCGTCACCTGCTGGCCGTTGGCGTTGTAGCGCTGCTCGACGTTGACGTCGAACTGCTCGACACGAAAGTAGTCCGGCACCGTGCCGAGGGTGCGGCGCGCCAGCAGCTCGAAGGAGGCATCGGCGGATTCATAGGCAAAGCCCGCGGCCTCGCGCTCCTTCAGCTCCTCGACCAGGCGGGTGAGTTTTGGGTCGTTCCTGTCATAGGTAATGCCGGCCCGGTCGAGTTCTGCGATGACGTTGGAGCGGCCGGCCTGATCGGACACCAGCACCTTGCGATGATTGCCGACGGCTTCGGGCGCCACATGTTCATAGGATTGCGGATCCTTCATCATGGCTGAGGCGTGAATGCCGGCCTTAGTGACGAAGGCGCTCTCGCCGACATAGGGCGCATGGCGGTTCGGCGCACGGTTGAGCATGTCGTCGAGCGTGCGCGACAGCCTCATCAGTGACGCAAGCTTCTCGTCGGACACGCCGATCTCGAACCGTTCCGAAAACTCCGGCTTCAGCTTCAAGGTCGGAATCAGCGAACAGAGATTGGCATTGCCGCAGCGTTCGCCGAGCCCATTCAGCGTGCCCTGGATCTGCCGTGCGCCCGCACGCACCGCAGCGAGCGAATTGGCAACGGCCTGCTCGGTGTCGTTATGGGCGTGGATACCGATATGGCTGCCTGGAATGTGCTTTACCATTTCGGCGACGATGGTCTCGACCTCGTGGGGCATGGTGCCGCCATTGGTATCACACAGCACCACCCAGCGCGCACCGGCCTCATATGCCGCCTTGGCGCAGGCCAGTGCGAAGGCGGGGTCCTCCTTGTAGCCGTCAAAGAAATGCTCGCAGTCGAGCATGACCTCGCGGCCGGCCGCTTTTGCCGCGCTGACGCTGTCGCGAATCGAGGCGAGATTTTCCTCATTCGTGGTCTCCAGCGCGATCCGCACCTGATAGGCGGAGGACTTTGCCACGAAACAGATCGCGTCCGCTTTCGCCTGCAGCAGGCCCGCAAGCCCCGGATCGTTCGCCGCAGAGCGCCCGGCGCGGCGCGTCATGCCAAAGGCCGTGAAACGGGCGTGGTTCAGCTTCGGCTTGTCAGCGAAGAACTCGGTGTCGAGCGGATTGGCGCCGGGATAGCCGCCCTCGACATAGTCGATGCCGAGCTCATCGAGCATATGCGCGATCGCCTGCTTGTCGGCCAGCGTGAAATCCACGCCATTGGTCTGCGCGCCGTCGCGTAGCGTAGTGTCGAACAGATAGAGTCGTTCGCGGCTCATGGCTTGTGTCCGCCGTTCGAGAGCGTCTTCTGCATCGTGGTGTTGGCGAGCCACTCGCCGTTGACGGTCACGCTGTTGCGCTGCTTTGCCACATAGCCACGCCTGGCGAAAAAGGACTGCGCGTTGTCGCTGGCATCGACCGTGATGCTGTTGGCGCCGCGACTGCCGGCAAGCCTTTCCAGCGCGTCGAGCAGCATCGAGGCGACACCCTGCCCGGCCGCGCCCGGATGCACGTAGAGCATGTCGATCTGGTCCTTGCCTTTCAGCGAGGCAAAGCCGACCGGCGCGCTCTGCAAGGTGGCGATCAGCGTCAGCTCGCTCGCCAGTTTCTTGCCAAAAGCATCCTCGTCATCGGCGGTCGCCGCCCAGGCTTCCTGCTGGGTTTCGCTGTAGTCGTCGCCAGTCAGCTCCTCAATCGCGGCGGCGAAGATCGCGGCCAGCACCGGCGTGTCGGCCGGGAGAAACGGACGCAGCGCAGGTGTCGCGGTCCGGTTCATCGCGCGACCTCCCAGGTGGTCATCGGCTTGCCCTCGGCATCCTTGCCATCCTTCAGCACGATGCCCATCGCGGCGAGTTCGTCGCGGATGCGGTCCGACTCTTTGAAATCTTTTCGCGAACGGGCCGCGGTACGGGATACGAGCAGTTCGTCGAGGTGCTTTGGATCTAGCCCTCTCTCTCGCGCAGCAACTTCCTGATAAGTACGCTGAATATCACCTCTTATGTCGTCGCTCCGAATGTGATCAATTGACTTTTCGAAGCCCAATAGCTGCAAAGAGCCGGCCAGCTCATTCGCCGCGTCAACGGGAAGGTCGGACGGCGAAGTGGAACGAGCCGCGTTGGCGAGCCGATGTAGCTCGGCCATGACTTCTGACGTATTCAGGTCGTCGGCTAAAGCCTCGAGCACACCTTCCGATGGCTTGATCCTGAGTCGATTTGCTCCGCTAGCCGCCTGACGCAACTTACCATAGCTTATTTCGGATTCGAGAAGTCCAGCCTCAGTCCAGTCGATGGGCTGGCGATAGTGCGTCCTCAACATGTTGAAGCGCAGAATCTCACCCCATCTGGGGTTGCTCGGCCGTTGGCCGAGCAGTTCGCGGATGGTGATGAAGTTACCGAGCGACTTTGACATCTTCTCGCTCTCGACCTGCAGAAAACCATTGTGCATCCAGACATTGGCCATGCGCGAAGCGTGAAAGGCGCAGCAGGTCTGCGCGAGTTCGTTCTCGTGATGCGGAAATACCAGGTCGATGCCGCCGCCATGGATATCAAATGTTTCGCCCAGATGCTTCCAGGCCATCGCCGAGCACTCGATGTGCCAGCCGGGACGACCCTCCGCTTTGATTCCCGCCGGCGACGACCAGGACGGCTCGCCCGGCTTCGACGGCTTCCACAGCACGAAATCGGCCGGATCGCGCTTATAGGGCGCGACATCGACGCGCGCGCCCGCGATCATCTCGTCCAGCGAACGTTTGGCCAGCGCGCCATAGCGCGGCAGTATGGCATTGGCGGCGTTCATCGCCTGCGGCGAGAACAGCACATGCTCTTCCGCGACATAGGCGAAGCCACCGGCAACCAGCTTTTCGATCAGCGCGCGCATCTCCGCGATATGCTCGGTTGCACGCGGCTCGACGCTCGGGCGTAATGCGCCGAGCGCGTCGACGTCCTCGTGAAATTGCCGGTCGGTGACCTCGGTGACCCGGCGGATCGCCTCGTTCAGGGGCAGGTTCGGGAAGTCGCGCGCGGCGCGCGCGTTGATCTTGTCGTCGACGTCAGTGATGTTGCGGACATAGGTGACATGAT
>NZ_JAFATE010000007.1 GCF_019244115.1 Bradyrhizobium sp. | reverse complement strand
GGTAGGCTCGCGTTGCGGGAGAATGATCTCGGTTCAATGTTTCCTGCCCCGGCCGGCGCGAAACTCGAGGCAAATGTATCGAATCAGATGTCGCAAGCAAGGTTGCACTCGAGTGCAGCACGCAGATCTTCCGCCAGCCGATCGAGGAGCGTCTGCTCGTGCCTCGATTGGCCGAGCAGGCCAGCACGGCCGCAGGCTCTGCTTTCGCCTCCCCGAGCACCAGCTTGCCGAAGCTCAGACATTGTCGCCCCGAAGGGGCGCTCAATTGGGGCGTTGGGGCAGAAAGCGTTTCAACGTGGCAAGTTGCGGAGGCTCAGGTCCTCCTGGAAAAGGCCGCGGTTCGGCCAGATACATGTAGCTGTCGGGCCATAACGGTCCGTTCGCCCAATAGGTCAGGCCGATATAACCTCCGGTATCGGAGACGGCGGCCGCGGCTTGCCAAGCCTCGAGCAGCGCGGCTCCCTCGGCCTGACACTGCGGATTGGCGGCCCAACCGACCTCCCCCAGGATTCCCTGCAGCCGATAGGTCTTGAGCCATTCCGTAAAGGGGGCAATGCGCGCGGCTCCCGCACCGGCGACGCAAATGGGTGACGTGCCTGAGCCGTCGCCGTCGAGATATTGATGAGCTTCGAACGCGAAGTTGCCGGCCGGGTCGTAGGCCTTCAGCATCTCCGTCGCATTTCCACTCGTTGTCCAAGTCCAGGCGCCATCCCAAGCCGTCCCTGAAAAGACGATCTTGTTGGTTGCGCCGGTCGCACGAATTGCGGCCGCGATCGCGTTGCTGGTCTTGACCCATTCGAGCGCGGTCTGCTGGTGAGGCTCGTTCATCAGGCCGAACCAGACGTACGGATTGTCCCGGTAGCGTCGGGCGATCTGGGCCCAAAGCTCGGCGAGCCGCGCATTGGAAACTCCCGGGGTGCCTGGCAGGGCCTGGGCCGCCGCGCTGTCGTCGAGATAGTAGCTGCCATAATTGTGCATATCCAGGAGACAGACGAGCGTCCTTCGCCCGCATTCGGCGAGCACCGGATCGAGCTGTTGCATCGCCGCCTCGTCGAGATTTGCCCCGGAGGCAGGCTGGATGTTCTGAAACAGAAACGGCAGGCGGATGATGCCGAATCCCAGCGCTGCGGCCCAATCCACGCGGTTCTTGCCGGGATAGGCGTACTTGTATTGTCCGATCCCAAAATCTCCGGAGGCCTCATTGAGGCCGAGCAAGGGAGGCGCCGAGGGCCTCGCCAGCGAGCCGAGCCTGATCCCCGCCCGCGCGACGTCGATTTGGCCGATTTCATTGTCCTTGATGACGAGCACGTAGTCCTTTTCGGAATTGAAGGAGCTCGCCGTCATCGTGAACCTGAAAGGAAAGACAGCCCGGGGACTGAATGTCAGCATACCCGTGTCCGGGGCGTAGCTGACATCGGGACCGAGCGCCGCAGCGACAGCTTCATTCAGCCCTTCGACGAAATCGACGTCACCCGCCGTACTGCTGCCGTCCATCGCCAGCCTGAGGCTGGTGGGCGATGTCAACGCATGGTTGGTCTCGTGAATTTCGAACGTGACCGCGTTGCCCGTCCCGATACTCGGAACCGAGCGCAGAAGTGCCCAGCGCGCGGCGGGTGGCTCGCCCTGGCTTGCCGTCGGCTGCTTCGAACTGTTCTGTGCAAAGGTGCTCCATGTGGGCGGCTGGTGTTGTTCGGTCCGGGCCGGATTTGGCCACCCCCACTCAGCAAGCCCACCGGTAACGAGCGCGGTCGCCGACATCAACAAATACGACGAGAACCAATGCAACATGCCGTTTCTTTCAGATCTGCTCAGGGAGCCTCTCGCCGGCACCACAGCCACACCGGCGGACCGCGCGTAGCGCTGCGCTTCGCGTTCATGGTGCGGGCCTTCATGCAAACAGAGGCCACACGAAACGCCAGATGATCCAGAAGATGAAATAGGCCCAGCCGGCGGAGGCGACGACGACAGCGGCGCCCCATCCGACTGCGAGCAGCGATTTCAGCAACCCCTTGGGCTGCCTTCGGCGCACGCTGATCGGGTCATTGCGAGAATTAGTCGGCATGAAAATGTGCAGGAGCTCCTGCGGTACCTGCGCCACCGTCAACATCAACCAGACTAGATAATGATAAGGAGCACGATCCGTGCGGACCTCCTGAGCCTGACGTCTGATTTTCGTAGAAGCTGGAGGGATAGCTGTCAGCGACCATCGCCTGGTACTCCCTGGATGCCGAGCGGGTGCAATGTGAACCTACACGTCGGAATGATCGCGCTATCAGGAACAAGCGAGGTTCGCCGGTCCGCATTTAAGAAATGAAGGCGGGCCATCCCCTCAGACCCTCTCGCCCGACAGCCACTGGCCGAGCACGCGCATCAGAAACAGCGGATTGCCGAGGACGTAGCGGCGCCAGAGCCGGGACGGCTCCTGCGCCAGCCGATAGGCCCATTCCAGGCGCGCGGCGCGGACCCAGCGCGGGGCGCGCGCGACGTCACCCGAAAGGAAGTCGAACAGCGCGCCGACGCCGAAGCCGAGGCGACATCCGGTGGCCTCAAGATGCTCGGCAAGCCAGATCTCCTGCAGGGGATTGCCCATGGCAACCAGCACCACGTCGGCGCCGGAGCCCAGGATCTTGGCCGTGATCCCGATGGCGTCGCCGGCGCGCGAATAGCCGTTCTGGCAGCCGGCGATCCGGTGGCGGCCGCCGCACATTGCGATCAGCTTCGCGGCCGCGCGTTCGGCGACGCCCGAGGAGCCGCCGAGGAAGAAGATGCGGTAGCTGTGCCTGGTATGCTGAAAGTAATAGGGCGTGAAATCGGTGCCGTTGAGGTTTTGCGGAAAGCGCCGCTCGAACAGGATCTGGCTCGCGGCATCGACGCCGATCCCGTCATTGAGCACCAGGCTGCGTTTCAGGACGTCGCGGAACGCGCCGTCATTGGTGGCGATGTTGAGCGCATTGGCGTTGGCGAAGGCGACCATGGCCGGCTTGCCCGTCTGATATTCAGCGTCGATCCGGTCGACCGCCGCGCTCCTGGTTCCGACGAAGACGGGGACGTCGAGGATGGTGCGGCAGCGCGCGCCGCAGACGTCATCATAGAGCAACTGATAGCGCGCGAGGACGCTGTCCCAGCCATAGGCTGCGGCCGCCGCGACCGCGCGGGCCCGCATCGCGGCATGATCGCCCGCGATCTCCGGCCAGCGGGACAGGAATGCCGCCGCGGCAGCGTCGGCATCGTCGAAGTCGATGGTCAGCCCGATGCCGCCCTGCGCGACCAGCCGCCGAAACGGGGGAATGTCGGAGAGCAACGGATAAAGCCCCGCCGACATGCCCTCGATCGCCGCGATCCCGAACCCTTCATAGTCGGAGGCGCTGACGATCACAGCACTTCCGCCCATCAGGCTGCGGATCTCGTCATCGTCAGGCGACTGCACGATGCGGAGCGCGTCGGCAACCCCGGCCCGCGCGGCCAGCTCTTTGAGGGCGGGCAGGCCGAGGTCCCAGGGCTGCCCGGCGATCACCAGCCGCCAGTCCGCATCGATGCGCCGCATCGCGGCGAGCAAGAGTAGCAGGCGATCGAGCCGCTTGTTCTCCGAGAACCGCCCGATCCAGATCATCGACTTGACCGGACAGCGGCTGCCTGCATCGCGAAACTTCGCGATGTTCACGCCGTTCTCGATGCAAACCAGACCGCGCGGTCGGATGCGGCTGAACTCGTGGTAATCGACCTCGCTGACGGCGGCAACGCCGTCATAGCAGAGCATCGACGCCCGCGTGACGGTTGCGAAATAGAGCCGCTTCAGCCGCGCCGCAAAGGACGTATGGAAGAAGCCGCCGTGGGTCGAGACCACGAGCCGCCTGCCATGGAATCGTGTCCAGGCCAGGAAATCGAAGAAGAAATCGATGGCGTGGACGTGGACGACGTCCGCATCGCGAATGTGCTTCAGCACCGAAAAGGCGATCGGATAGCGCGGTGAGCCGAAAAACGGAATCCTGACGATCTCGATCCCCGCGACTCGGTCCCGCGGTGGAAGCTTCCCTCCGTCCGCTTGCTTGAACAGCCGGTCCAGCGTGACGACGCGCACCGCGTGGCCGGCGCCCGCCTGCCGCGATGCGAGCTCGAATACAACACTCTCGAATCCGCCGATTGCGGGAAAGAACTGGCGGACGACATGGACGATACGCATTACAATCCGCCCTCTTCAGCAGCAATCCCGGAGCTCTCGCGCGCGAGCGCTCTCCTTACCCGCAAACATCTTCGGACCCGCAATCCCGAAATCGCCGCCTCCGCGCTAGTACGCGTTGCGGCGGCGGAACACTTCGAACATGGTCCTGAGCAGGATGATGACATCCAGGCCGAGGTGCCAGTTGCTGATGTACCAGAGGTCGAATTCGAGCCGCCGCTTCATCAGCTCGACCTGCGCGGTGGCGCCGCGATAGCCGTGCACCTGCGCCCAGCCCGTAATCCCCGGCTTCACGTGATGGCGGTAGGCATATTCGGCGAGCACTTGGCCGTATTGATCGTCATGCGCCACGGCGTGCGGCCGCGGACCGACCAGCGACATGTCGCCGCGAAGCACGTTGATGAGCTGGGGCAGTTCGTCGATGCTCGAGGCCCGCAGAAATCCACCGAACGGCGTGACGCGCGGGTCGTGCTCCGTCGCCTGGCTCACCTTCTCGCCGTCTTCCATGACCGTCATGGTGCGAAACTTGAAAATCATGAACCGCTTGGCGTTGAAGCCGGAGCGGCGCTGGCGGAACAGCACCGGCCCCGGCGAGTCGAGCTTGATCGCAAGCGCTGTCACCAGCATCAGCGGCAACAGACCGAGCAACAGCACCGCGGCGCCGACCATGTCCAGCACGCGCTTTGCAAACTGCTCGAGCGCTGACAGGGGCGTCCGCTGCACCTCGATCGAAAACGAGCGGTTGACCGAGAACGCAGGATTTGTCGTGAGATAGCGGACCTTCTGGTCGGGCAACAGCTGCACGGGCAGCGGCGAGCTGCGCAGCCGGTCGCGGATCAGCTCGATGCTTCGCGTGTCGTTCCAGGACAATGCCAGGACGATTTCCTCCGCGCCGCGGTCGCGCGCGACCCGCAAGGACTCGTCCAGCGCGGCGACAATTCGCCGTGACACCGGCAGCGACCAGTTGCCAAGCTCCGGAAGGGCGACGCGCTCGACCTCCGTCAGGCCGAACCGGCGGAGCAGTTCGCCTTGGTCGACGGCGGCAAGTTCGTCCCGCGGACCGACCACGATCACGCGCCGGCCCTGCAGCCGCCCGCTCCTCACCGACCACGACAGCAGCGCCCGCATCGCGGTTCGCGATGCCAGCAGCGAACCGAGTGCCATGACCAAGAAACAGATGATGGCGCCGCGCGAGAATTCGATGCCGATCCGAAACAGGAAAGCCAGCAAGGTGAGCAGCAGGCTGGTCAGGAGCCAGTGCTGGAGCACGTCGGAGACGTCTCGGCGTCCCGACGAGAAAAGCTCGGGCGCCTGGTAAAAGCCCGAGGATCGTCCAATCAGCAAATAGAGCAGCGCGGCGGCGACGCCGGCGCCGAGCTGGAAGTGCAGATTCCACGACGCATTGGCCAGCACCTGATAGCCCGTCGCTCCCGCGAGACTGGAGAGCACGATAGCGCTGCAATCGACACCGGCGAACACCGCGCCGATCGCCGAACATGGCAGCTGAAGCGTCCTGAACTGGGCGTCGCGCGCAGCGCGCTGCTCGTTTTGTCGGCGCGCGACTTGCGATTGCGACCGCGCGTGCTGCTGCACGCTGGCTACAGCAGCGACGGTGTCCTGCTCGGCCAAAGCATCTGGCGCTTCGGCGCGCAACTCTGATCCTGCGAGAATTGCCACCGTGGCCCCCGCGAAATCAGCAGCTCAAAACCCGCGGGATGGGCGGACACTCACGGTAATCCAGGAAACGAGGGATGCGGAAAAACCGGCAGGCTTCCATGGAAGCAATTCCTTCTTGGCGACAAATAACAGTAAAAATTTAGCTTCAATCTAACCAAACTTTAACCATAATGCTGCTGTGCCGCAACACCAATGATTGAGCGCTCTCACCCGCTTGTGCCCAGGATTGCATTGAAAATGAGCGTCGGACGCTCCCGATGCGAGCAGCGCATGTAACCGCAGGTTGTAGTGAACGACGCGCGCTGTTTTCTCGGTGTGAGGCTCGACGCACACCGCAGCTTGCGGGCGCGATGCCGCGCTCGCGGCGACCGCGGCGTCCGCCGTTGTTCTTCGACTGCTGCCGCAAGGCCCGCCCCCGCTGGCCGTGGCTGTTGCCTTGGCTGTTGCCTTGGCTCTCACCTTGGCCAGCGCCTACCTCGAAGCGATGCGACCTCTCCCGCAAGCGGACCGCAAGCGGGGAGAGGTGTACCGTTTGCGCGGAGAGACGATCGAGCAAACTTCATCATGCCTTAGAGCAGGCCGCGATAGATGCCGGGTTCGGATCCCTCGATCGGGATCGCTCCGACGGTCTTGGTGTAGAAGGCGGCGGGGCCGACCCCGCCAATGATCGCGTAGCCAAAACCCTGGTGCCGCATCTCTTCGAGACAGGCAAACAGCAGAGCAGCCCCGACTCCCTTCTTGCGGGCGGCAGGATCGACGCCCATCGGACCGAAGAAATTCGGACAGGTCGCGTCATGGCAGGCGAAGCCCTTGAGGTTCCCTCCCTCGATCGCAACGAAGCAGGCGACCGGCTGGCGCGCAAACGCAACGTCGGCCTCGCTGGCCCAGGCTTCACTGAACGTGCTGCGGACCCAATGGAGCACCTTGTGCTTCTCGGGAGGCAACGCGCGGCGGATCGATACGCCGGCGGCGGCCAGCCGGTTTGAGGCCTTTCGGGAGTCCGGCAGATCATAGAGGCGTACCAGCATGTCCATGGGGCTGAACTCCAGGCGCAGGGCGCAGAGGTGACCTTTGCGACGACGCGACGTCGCATGGGGCAGGATTGAATCGATTTGCCCGACAGGCAAGGTCTACGACCGTGAGGTCACGCGGATGGCGCCGATTGCGCGTCGCCGACTCGGGAGGGCACGAAACTGATTTGCCCAACGGTTCGTCGGCCGGCCCGATGCCGACGCAAAACGCGAAGAATCGCCTGCGCGAAAAAGCGAAATTCACTTGGCGATTCAATGCTGATTCGGCTGTCCAGTCCTCGGTGCAAAAATATTTTACTTCCGTTTTTCGGAACTATGTGGTCCTTTCCCCGTCATCCCGCCTCGATGCAGAGGGCGTATCGCGATCGTCACGACACGTGAGGCGGGGATGCGGTGGACGCGAGGGTGATGCAAGACGAGCATCGTCGGCGCGGACTGCGAAAGCGCGTGGTCCCGGCCTCCCGACGCTGATCTCGCGGGCGATGGGAGCAAGAAAGCCCGGTTCCCAGGGAGAGCGCGCCAAAAGCGTTAAAGCCATCGCACAGGGAATGCCGGATGATTTGGCTGAACCTGTGGTTATGGGTCCCGGCGCCAGTGCGCAATTGCGCACAAGGCCGGGAC
>NZ_JAFATE010000671.1 GCF_019244115.1 Bradyrhizobium sp. | reverse complement strand
CCGTGCTGAAGCCTTGGGCCGGTCATGCTGAAAATGAGTTGAAGACCACCATGCAACCGCCACAACGGAGAAACTGCTCATGAAGAAACTTCTGCCCGCTACGACCGCTTGCATCGCATTCGCGGCGCCCGCGTTCGCGGCCGATCTTCCGGCGCGAATCTATACGAAAGCGCCGGCATCCGCAGTGCCGGAGATTCTCTACAACTGGACCGGCTTCTACGTCGGCGGCCATATCGGCGGCGCGCTCGCCGGCCCGGACAGCCTGGAGGAACGGCAAAACGGCCGTTTGTTCGGCGGCGTGCAGCTTGGCATTGACCGCACATTTGCTGGGAATTGGCTGATGGGCGCTGAAGTTCAGTTCAGCGGACTCGCCGGCAATGCCGGCAACGGCAAGACTTTTCCGGGCGGCGCGATGGTGAGCAGCAAGACCAACCTGCTCGGCTCGGTCACCGGCCGGCTCGGCTACACCTGGGGTTCGCTGCTACTCTACGCCAAGGGCGGCTACGCGGTCCGCGATAGTGCTGATGTCCACGCCAGCGTCGGCGGAGTTCCGATGACCGTCACAACCGCTGGCCCGCACCGAAGCGGCATCACGGCCGGTGGCGGTCTCGAATATATGTTTGAGCGAAATTGGTCCGCAAAGGCGGAATATCAATATTACAATTTCGGCGACAATCACTTCACCGGCGGGCCCGCCGCGCTCGTCGGCTCCCGCTTTAGGAATGACGAGCATACGGTCAAGCTCGGTATCAACTACCGCTTCAGCCAAGGCAGCTAACGACCCGCGACTGAGCGCGCAATGTGGAGAAAACGGCCGGTTTCCCTGCCGGCCTTCCTGTTGCGTGCCGGACGTTGGCCACAGCGCATTTTGCCAGATGAAGCAACAAGGCTCTTGACCCGAACCTAACGTCATAGGTCGGGCGAGACGGTTGGGCGTCCATGAAGTCAACTTCGCCAGCGGGAATATGGGTGTCGGATCTCGTTAGCGTCCGACGGGAGAATCGATGGTCTGCTTTTTCGATAGCTGCCCTGACCAGATATCAAATGGATCCCTGTTTTCTCTCATGCGTCGCCTGCGAGCACTGAGATGTTTGCTGGTCTCGTTGCTCACCGCTGTCCTTGTAACCGGTTGCGCGGCCATCACCCCGCGAAATGCACTGCCTGAAACCGCGGCTCAGGGCCAACCGAACGAATTCCGCCATATCCGGTATTGGGGCGACGAGGGGGCATCTGACGTAACGATATCGGCTGCAAGCCCTCAAGTCGAATCAGAGGTGCTGCGGGGGCGAAATGACGCGACGCGCCGGTTAAATCTGCTCGCCATATCGGGAGGAGCTGAGGACGGAGCGTTCGGCGCCGGGCTACTGGCGGGCTGGGGGGACGCTGGTAATCGGCCTCCGTTCGATCTCGTAACTGGTGTCAGTTCGGGAGCATTGATCGCGCCATTTGTCTTTCTAGGTCGGCAGCGGGACGTCCAACTCAAGGAGATTTTTACGAAATACAGCACGAAGGACATTGTCGACTTTGACACTCCCAGCCTGTTGCAGGGCTCAGCGATCCTCGACAACGACCCTCTTTCGCATCTCATCGAAAGGTATGTTGACCGCGAGTTCATGCGCGAGATCGCCGTTGAGAGGAGCAGAGGGAGAGTGCTGCTCATCGGAACAACAAATCTTGATGCTCAAAGACCGGTGTTGTGGGATATGGGCCTGATTGCGGCGCGCGATAATCTTGAAGCCTTGAACCTCTTTCGAAAAGTGCTGCTGGCGTCCGCCACCCTTCCCGGCGTCTTCGCGCCCGTTCGAATAAAGGTGCGAGTGGGAGGCGAGGTCTACGATGAACTCCACGTCGATGGCGGCGTGACACGGCAGGTGTTTATGGCGCCCTCAATCTTGCACCTCGCATCTGGTAACCGAACAATAGCCAATGGAGCTCGCCTGTTCGTCATCAGAAACGGTCGTATTGACCCGCAATGGAAGTCAACAAATGCAAATATGGTCTCGGTTACGCTCAGATCGCTCTCGACCCTGATCAAGAACCAAGGCATCGGGGATCTCTACAGGATCTATTCAGTTAGCAAAGCAAGAGGCATCGAATTCAATCTCGCGAGCATCCCGCCAGATTTCAACGTACCAATGGACGAGCTTTTCGATCGGAAATACATGAGTGCATTGTTCGAACGCGGCTACGAGATGGGTAGCCATGGTTATCCCTGGATCAAGAGCCTACCGGGACTGCAAGCAGCGGATCAGCAACCTCATTCGAAGCTGTGACCCGGTCCGGCATTTTCAACCCAGTTATCTTGTCACTTCGATTGCCAATCGAGCAGGGCGTTCCGTCTACATTGCAGCTGCAGGCGTGGCCTCCCAACAATGGCCCGCCTGTTGGGATGGTCCGAGCTTCCCGGCCCCGATCTACGCCAGCCTGGTCGAAGCCGACGGCTCCCGCCTTTTTGCTTCAATTGATCATGCGAAACCGGAATTACGGTGACAGGGCACTTGATTCGCGCTCCGTCCTCGCAATTGATTGCTTACCGCTTTTGACCGGGAGATCGGCGCATCTTGGCTGCGACAGCGAATACCGAAGTGGCGCACCCGACACGATTCGAACGTGTGGCCTTCGCCTTCGGAGGGCGACGCTCTATCCAGCTGAGCTACGGGTGCCTGCGCTGCTTACGCAGTGCTTACGCGGAAACTTCGTCAGTGTGAAGCGATCCGCGCCGATTCCTTAAGTCTTTGAAACGTCGATCTCTTTTTAGTCTTGCGCCCGCACGAAACAGCTTGACATCTGCCTTCGGAGGGCAACGCTCTATCCAGCTGAGCTACGGGTGCGTCGCGCTTTCATTAGCCGATTGCCCCGCCGTCGGCAACGGCCGGATTGCCACCCGGCGAAACCGATTGTCCACCCGGCCGCCGTCTTGCGGTCAGATATCGATCGGAACAATGGTCTTGCCGATCGGCCAGAGCGCGATGCCCGCAAGCTTCAGATGCGCCCAGGCAAAGGGGATGCCGATGATGGTGATCGCAAACAGCACCGCCGCGACCAAATGTCCGAGTGCCAGCCACCATCCCGCCAGCACCAGCCAGATGATATTGCCGATCAGACCGAGCGGTCCGGTGCCGATGTCCTCCCGCCCGGTCACGGCCGTGCGCGACACCGCGGCGGTGCCGAACGGCAGGAAGGTGTACACCGCGATGTTGAAGGCGGCGCGCGCCCAGGGCAGTCCGATGATCGTGATCGCCATGATGACGGCGGCGACCAGCCAGGCGAGCGCCATCTGCGCGCCGCCCAGCACGATCCACAATAGGTTCAGGAGCAGCGAGAGCGGAGACATGGGCCATCCTCAATTTTTGTAAACGCGCGTTCGAGGCTGTCCTGCATAGCAGAAATTGCCGGGAGGAGAGAGTCCGCGTTCCGGACGAGGCGTGGCGAAACTCCCCCTGACCGGCGCGCCCTCGAAGCCTGTCAGCTCAAGGCGAGCGCTGATGGCGCTCGCCCGGGGGGGCCGCGCTTTGCGCGGACCCGTTGGCTCGCAATGACGGTCGCTAGCGGCGATAGCCGTCGCCGCGAAGGTAGTTCGGCCGGCTGTACTGGGCGGCGCGGCTGGCAAGATTGACGCGCGCGTCGCTATAGGCCGAGGTGGCCGGCTTCAGCTCTTCGAGGAAAATCGGCCGCGAGAAGTAGAAGCCCTGCGCATAGCGGATTTTGGTCGCCGCCTGCAGATAGGCGAGTTCCTCGAACGACTCGACGCCTTCCGCGATCACGGTCATGCCGAGCGCAGCGCTCAGCGACTCGATCGCGCGCAAAATGCCCTGGCTGCGTGGGCGCTTATGGATGTCGGTGATGAAGGAACGGTCGATCTTGATCTCGTCGGCGGTGATGTCGGCCAGCGCCGACAGCGAGGAATAGCCGACGCCGAAATCGTCGATCGAGATGCCGACGCCGATCTTGCGCAACATCGGCAGGATCTCGTCCTGAAACAGCGTTTTGGTGACGAACGCATCCTCCGTCACCTCGATCATGAAGCGGCGGGGAAAGCCGGTCTCCTCCAGCGCCTGCGCGAAGGAGCGCATGAACTCAGCGTTGCCGGCCTGTTTGGCCGCGACATTGATGCTGATCACGGCCTTCGGGCCGAACGTCTCGTTGATGAGGTCGATCGACTTGACGATCTCCGTCAGCACGAGATGCGTCAGCTCGTCGATCAGGCCGAGCTCGACGGCGAGATTGACGAACGAGCCGGGGGCCTGGATGACGCCCTCGTCGCCGCGCAGCCGCACCAGCGCCTCGACCCCCATGATCTGCTGGGTGCGGATGTCGACCTTGGCCTGGAAGGCGCAGCAGAACCGCTTTTCGAGGATGGCCTGCCGCAGCGACTGCTCGACCTTCATCCGCTCCTGGGCTTCCCGCTCCATTGCGGCGTCGAAGAAGGCGGCAGCGCCCTTGCCCTCGTTCTTGACGCGGTACATCGCAAGATCGGCGTTCTGGCACAATACGTCGTAGCTGCGCCCGTGCTCGGGATGGAGGCTGACGCCGATCGAGGTGGAAGCGAAAATCTCCGATCCGTCGATGAAGAACGGCGCGGCGAGGCGGCGCAGCATCGAGCGGATGAAGTCGGCGACCTCGTCGGCGCTCTGGATCGGATGCAGCAGCAGCAAAAACTCGTCGCCGCTGATCCGCGACAGCATGTCGGATTCGCGAAGCTCGCGGTCGAGCCGCCGTGCCAGCTCGACCAGCAGCGCATCGCCGGTCGCATGACCGTAATAGTCGTTGATGTGCTTGAAATTGTCGATGTCGAGGAAGGCCAGCGCGAACCGCTCGAGGCTTCCGTCGGAACTCATGAGGCTCTTGACGCGATGCTCGATGACCCGCCGGGTCGGCAGATCCGTCAGCTCATCGTAGAAGGCGGAACGAAACAGCTGGTCCTCGAACGCCTTCTGTTCGCTGATGTCGGCGGAGCTCGACAGCAGAAGATCGCGATCGGCGATGCGGACCGGGCGATGCGTGGTGAGCAGCACCTGCCTGCCATGCGCGAGTTGCGCGACTTCCTCGGCGACGACGGGGCGGCCGCTCCGCAGAATCTCGGCGGCGACATCAAGGCGATGGCCGAGCCCTTTGGAAGCCGATGCGGAGGCCTGGGAGAAGCCGAGCTGGGCCGCGGCGGCATCGTTCATCAGCAGGAAGCGGCCCTCCACATCCTGCACCGTGACGCCAGCCGGCAGCAGGCGCATTACGTCACGCAGAAAGCTGAGTTCGGCGCGCGATGTGGCATCGCCATCGTCGTTCGCGGCGAGCTGCGCAAATTGTCTATCGACGCTTTCCATGATTGCGGATTGTGCTTTTTTCCCTCTTAGTTTTAGTTAAGCTGTCCGTAGAAACACGGGGCCATTGCGATAGCCGCCGGAAATTGTTGGCGAGGCGCCCGCTAACGTCATTAACAAGGCGTCAACGGCACCCCGTCTGCCGCCGCGGTCATCGAGCGGCCGTGAAGGGAGGATTTGTCATGGGACGTCTGGACGGCAAGGTCGCGGTCATTACCGGTGCGACCAGCGGGATCGGCCTGCGCACAGCGGAGGTTTTTGTGACCGAGGGCGCCAGGGTCGTCATCGCCGGGCGCCGCGTCGCCGAGGGCGAGGCGCTGGCGGCGAAGCTTGGCGCAAATTGCGTCTTCCGTCAGACCGACGTCACGGTCGAGGACCAGATGCAGGCGCTGATCGCGCTCAGCGTCGAAAAGTTCGGCAGGCTCGACTGCTTGTTCAACAATGCCGGTGGTCCGGCGCAGACCGGCGGCATCGAGGGTTTGGATGTGGCGCGGTTCGACGCGGCCATGGCCACGCTGGTGCGCAGCGTCATGCTCGGCATGAAACATGCCGCGCCTCACATGAAGACGCAGGGTTCGGGCAGCATCATCAACAACGGCAGCATCGCGGGACGGCTTGCCGGCTTCTCGTCCTCGATCGTCTATGGCGCAGCGAAAGCGGCCGTGATTCATCTCACGAAATGCGTCGCGATGGAGCTCGGCGAGTCCGGCGTGCGCGTCAATTCGATCTCGCCCGGCGCGATCGCGACCGGCATTTTCGGCAAGGCGCTCGGGCTCTCGACCGAGGCCGCGGAGAAGACGCCGGCCCTGATGCGCGAGGCGTTCAAATCAGTACAGCCGATTCCGCGCGCGGGCCTGCCCGACGACATCGCCCATGTCGCGGTGTTTCTCGCCAGCGACGAATCCTCTTTCGTCAACGGGCATGATCTGGTGGTCGATGGTGCCATGACCGGCGGCCGCAACTGGAGCCAGCAACAACAGGGCTATGCGGCGATGCGCAAGGGGTTGCAAGGGCACGCGGAGTAGTCGTTGTTTTCGTCATTCCGGGGCGATGCGCCGGCATCGAACTATGGTGCGCAATTGCGCACCTGAGAATCTCGAGATTTCGGGTTCACGCTTCGCGCGTGCCCCGGAATGACGGATCTGGAAAGGAGATTCTGATGTTCAAGATCTCGGCCACGCGTCTGCATGGTTCCGACTTTCGTCCGGCCATGATGGCGGCCTTCGCCGGCCTCGCCTGCGCGTTCGCGCTCGGCAGGGCGCTGCCGGTGACGATGGACGCGCTCTCGGCCGCGATCGCGCCGCTGTGCGCAAGCAGCGCCCAGGCCGCCGGCGCGGGCGACAAGGTCGAGCCGATCGGCTCCTATGCGCTGCCGAATGTGCCGGGCAAGCGCGTCACGATCGTGCGGGTGACTTACGGTCCCGGTGGGTTCAGCCGTCCGCACCGGCACGCAGGCTCGGTCACCGCCTATATCACCAGGGGCGAAATCCGTTCCCAGCTCGGCGGCGGCCCGGTCGAGACTTTTGCGGTCGGTCAGACCTTCTTCGAGCCGCCGGGCGCGACCCATCTGGTTTCGGCCAATGCGAGCTCGACCGAGCCCGCCGAGCTGATCGCGGTGTTTGTCGCCGATGAAGGCGCGCAGCTCACGACGTTTCTCGAGTAGCGCATCCACCGTCAGGATTGCGTTTCGTCGCGCATCCAGTCACCGCATGGTGTCCGCGACGGTGCATTCCTTGCCGTTGCGCGCCGGCACTTCACTGCGGCCGTTCGCCTTTCACCGTGACGCGGGTGCCGGCGCGCGTGTGCGGCCAGTAGTCCCACATCGCGCGGTGCTGGGTACAGCGGTTGTCCCAGAACGCGATGGCGTTTTCGGTCCAGCGGAAGCGGCACTGGAACAGCGGGCTTTCCGCGTGCTGACAGAGATAGGCGAGGACAGCATCGCTCTCGTCGCGAGGAATACCGACGATATGGCTGGTGAAGCCGCGGTTGACATAGAGCGCCTTCTTGCCCGTCACCGGGTGCGTCCGCACCACCGGATGCTGGGCGTGCGGATACGACGGCTTGTCGGCGACGCCATAGTTCGCGTAGAGCCCGCGATAGATCGGCTCGCCGTCATGCAGCGCGGTGAGGCCGTCGAGATAGGCCTTCATGCGATCGGACAGCGCCTCATAGGCGGCGTACATGCTGGCAAACAGCGTGTCGCCGCCCTGCGGCGGGCACTGTTTGATGTAGAGGATCGAGCCCATCGGCGGCTCGACGTCGCAGGAGACGTCGGAATGCCAGCCTTCGCCATTGGCGCGCGGCGAGTTCTTGTCGGCGTAGATCTTCATCAGCGCCGGGTCATCGC
>NZ_JAFATE010000629.1 GCF_019244115.1 Bradyrhizobium sp. | reverse complement strand
CCTCGCCACGCGAGGGCCGATCATCCCGGTTGAAACGGGATGGACGATCGACGAACGGGCGATCACCCCGAGGACGCGGTGCGGCCCCATCGCGGCGCGGCGGACGCCCCTCGCGATCACCACCATAGGGCTTGCCCGCGCCGGAATGGGGTTTTTTGCGGTAGGATCTGGTGCCGTCGGTTTTCCCGGCATCGGGGCGCCGCTCCCCGTCGCGCTTGTCCGCAAAATCCTTCCCAAAGCCCCGTTTGGCAAACTTCTTCTCGGGGCCTCGTTTGGCGCCAGAGCGGCCTTTACCACCGGATGGACCATCACGCCGGCCGCGCGAGGAAGCGTTGTCATTGTCATTGTCGCGGGGCATGAGAGATCTCGTTTGGGTGGATCACATCGCGTTCTTGCGCGCCCGTTCATCGAGCCGCATTGTCACGCAAAACCCAAGTGTCCACGTGTGCTGAAGGCCGATCCAGTAGCAGGTTTCTTGCGATGATACGAGGCATGAAGGCCCCCTCTTTCATGGATTTGGCGCTGAAAACGGCGAAAAATGCCGGAAAAGCCGGCGAAGTTCCGATCGGATGCGTCATCGTGCGGGATTACAAGGTCATCGCCACCGCGGCCAACCGGACCTTGACCGACCGCGATCCGACCGCCCATGCCGAGATCCTGGCAATCCGTCAGGCCGCCGAAGCCATCGGCACCGAACGGCTGGTCGACTGCGACCTCTATGTCACGCTGGAGCCCTGCACCATGTGCGCCGGTGCCATCTCGTTCGCGCGGCTGCGGCGGCTCTATTACGGCGCGGCCGACCCCAAGGGCGGCGCGGTCGAGTCGGGCGTTCGGTTCTTCAACCAGCCCACCTGCCACCACGTGCCGGAGATCTATTCCGCGGTCGGCGAGAGCGAGGCGGCGACGCTGTTGCGGGATTTTTTTCGGGCGAGACGGTAGTCTCAATTTCCGCTGTCATCGTCCGCGAAAGCGGATGATCCAGTATTCCAGAGACGGTGTGCTCGAGCCGATAGGCCGCGGCGTACCGGATCACCCGCTTTCCGCGGGTGACGACGAGCGCTATGCGTGGCGACGTTCTTGGCTACATCGCCAGAAAAAACTCGCGCAGCAGTTTCGCCGTCACGTCCGGATTCTCCTCCGTCAGAAAATGCCCGGAATCGACGGGCGAGCCGGACACGTTTGTCGCCCACAGCTTCCAGGTGTCGAGCGGCGTTGCGGCGGCGCGGGCGATTCCCGCGTCGCCCCACAGCGCCAGCATGGGAATCGTGATCTTCTTGCCAGAGTCAAAATCCGCCTTGTCGATTTCGTAGTCTGCATAGGCGCCGGCGCGATAATCCTCGCACATCGCATGCAGCCGCGACGGATCGCGGAACGGGGCGAGATAATGCTCCAGCGCGCGCGGATCGATCGCATCGAGCGTCCTGCTCCTGGTCTGGCTCGCCATCTTGTATTTCAGGAAGAAGTCGGAATTGCTGCTAATCAGCGTCTCGGGCAGCGGATAAGGCTGCGCCAGAAACGTCCAGTGATAGATCTTTAGCGCATAGAGCCGGTTCATGCGCTCCCAGTAATTGTAGGTCGGCAGGATATCGAGGACCGCAAGCCGCGACAGCCGGCCCGGATGATCGAGCGCGAGACGATAGGCCACGCGGCCGCCGCGGTCGTGGCCGGCCAGCGCAAAGTGCACGTGACCGAGCCGTTCCATCGCCTCGATGATGGTACGTGCCATCGCGCGCTTGGTGTAGGGCGTATGATCCGCATCGCTCTCGGGCATATCGGACCAGCCATAGCCGGGCAGATCGGCTGCTATCAGCGTGAAACGGTCGGCGAGCTGCGGCGCGACGCGGTGCCACATCACATGCGTCTCGGAAAAGCCGTGCAGCAGCAACAGCGGCGGACCCTTGCCGCCGACCCGGGCGAAGATGCGGCCCCCAGAGGTATTGATCCATTCAGAGGCGAAATCTGGAAAGAGGTCGGCGAGATCGGGCATCACAAACACCCCTGTCATTATCCGCGCAAGCGGATGATCCAGTAAACACCAACATCTCGGTCAACAACAGCCGTCCCGCCGTACTGGATGCGCCGCTTGCGCGGGGCACGACCAACTTGGCCCTTCAAACTTTGTTTGGCGTTGCTGCTCGCGCGGGCCGGAGCTATGCAAGCTTCATCCAAAGAAGAAGCCAAGCAAACGCCAGAGGAAACGTCATGTCGATCGATTTCGAAATTCCCGCCGAGGCCAGGGCAATCCGCGAACAAGTGCGCAAATGGGTGCACGAAGCGTGCATTCCCGCGGAGAAGGAGCTCGATACAAAACCGTTCGACGAGGTGCTCGGAAAGCTGCGCGCCAAGGCGCGCGCCCAGGGGCTGTGGAATCCGTTCGTGCCCAGGGAATATGGCGGCATGGGCCTCGGCCCGCTGGCCAACGCGCTGGTGCAGATGGAACTCGGCGAGAGCATGCTGGGCGCGTTGTCGATGAACACGCAAGGCCCCGACGACGCCTCGATCATGACAATTCTGGCTCACGGCACGGAGCATCAAAAGGAAAAATTCCTAAGACCCCTGCTCAACGGCGA
>NZ_JAFATE010000625.1 GCF_019244115.1 Bradyrhizobium sp. | reverse complement strand
ATTACGTGCTGCGCTCGCTCGAAGGCGATCGCTACTCGCTGAGCTACAAGCTGTTCGCGCTAGGCGCGCGCCATCCGCCGCTCAAACGCCTGCTCACGCCGGCGGTGCCGCTGATGAACCGTTTTTCGGAAAAGGCCCGGCAATCCTGCCATCTCGGCGTCTACGACCGCGGCGACTTGACCATCGTCGCGCAGGTCGACAGTCCGGACAATTGGGGCCTGACCATCCGCTTAGGCGCGCATATCGATCTTTTGAAGACGGGCTCGGGACGCGTGATGCTGGCGTTCCAGGACGAGGCGACGCGCGCGGTGATGCTGCGCGAACATGCCGAGCATAATGGCGAAACGGCGACCCCACGAAACTTCGCCGCCATTTTGAGCGAAATCCGCACGCGCGGCTATTGGCAGGGCGACAGCCTGCAGGCGCGCGGCGTGGTGGATGTTTCCGCGCCCGTTCTCGGCCCCGAAGGCGCGCTGGCGGTCCTGACCTGCCCGTTCGTGCAGCGGCAGGACACCGAGCCCGCCCCCGGCCTGAACGATGTCATGCAGGCTCTGCGCGGCGTGGCGCACGACCTCAGCGTATCATAAGATCTCGGTTCGGTCGCGGGCCGGCCGTCATTCCCGCGCGCAGGTAAACGACGCTGCGTCCTCGGCGTCACCGCCGCGATATTTCGCAAATGACGGCCATGGACACAGTGGCCGGCTGCGCGCAGAACTCCAGTCGGCAGGCACGTCCTTGTTGGCCGGATTGACGCCGGCAATGATGCGATCCGGCGCCTTGCCCTTCTCGACCCAGTCCGTCAACGCGCCGAGCGCATCGAACTTGTCAAGGCCGGGTCCGCCGCCGCAATGGGTGACGCCGGGCAGTGCGAACAGCCGCGCAAAGCTTGCGGCTTCACCGCCGGTGTCGGCGTCGAGCGCATCGTACCAGTGGATGGTGTCGTTGAGCGAGAACACCGGATCGGCCTGGCCATGGAATACGATCATCTTGTGGCCGGACTTGCGCAGTCCATCCAGCGTCGGATGCGCGACATCGGGCGGCGTCATGAAATCCATCGCCGATTCCGTGAAGGTCGGATCCTTGGCAAAGACTTTTGGCGCGTCCTTGTCGAAGTCGAACGCGGCGAGGAACGCGATCAACTGCTCGGTGCCGCCCTCGGTTCGCGTCGGCGGCGTGGTGAAGATGTAGGACAGCGAGGCCGCGCCCATGGTCGCGATCAACGATTGATTGTTGAACGGCGGGATCTGGCTCTCGACCTTCCACAGCCGCCAGTTGCCAAGCCCGATGCCGCCATCGAGCGGCCAGTCGGAATAGAGCGCCTCGCCCTTGCTGTTGACGGGACCTGCGAACATCGCCTTCAGCGCGTCGACCTTGATCTGCGGCAGGCAGCTATCCGCCTCACCGGCCTTGCAAACGAGGCTCGCGAAATCGAACGTTTTCTGACAAGCCCTGACATTGCTCACCAGGCCATCCTTGATGCCGTCGAGCGCATCGCAGGCTTCGATCACCCGCTTCGACATCAGCTTGCCATCGTCCACCGTGATCGACTTGCGGACGTCGGGGTCGATCTTGAGAAGGTGCTGCACGTCCCAGGCATGCTGCACGGCCGCCTTGGGCAGATCGAAGCCCGGATTGCCGGCGAGGAAGCCGTCATAGGCCTCGCCCATGCGCGAGGCCGCGACCATGGTGTGGCGGCCGCCATTGGAGCAGCCGTACATATAAGAATAGTCCGGCTTGCGGCCGTAATATTGCGCGATGATCGCTTTCGCGATCGGCGACAGCGTGATGTCGGCGCTGTAACCATAGTCGCGCCGCGCTTGCGGGTCGAGGCCGAAGGCGACGCCGCCGGCGAGACCGAGCGCCGCATTGGCGGGGTCCTTGCCCTGATGGCCGGAGTCCGAACTGAGCACGGCAAAACCGCGCGCCAGCGGCGGCACCCCTCCGGTCGACGGCGCATCGATTCTGTCGCCATAGGCCGGCACCACGACACCGTCATTGCCGCCATTGACCTGGTGCAGGAAGCGTCCGTTCCAGTCGTCCGGCAACCGCATCTCGAACTGGATCGCGTAGGTTTTGCCGTCGACGCCGGTCCGCTCATTGGCCTTGCCGGTGACAAGGCAATGGCGCGGCAGGCCCTTGTCGGGCTCGGACACCACAGCGCCGGTGATGGCCACGTTGGGAAGATTGAGGCTCGCGCTCGCCAGCGTCGCGCAGTCGGTAGCGAAACCCGGCGCCGTCAGCAGCGGCAGCATCGCGCATGATCCGACAATGCTGCATGTCCGCAATGAGAAGATCCCTTGCATTGCTCCCTCCCGCCGCATCGGTTTGGCGCGGCCCAACAATTATATTTTGTAATTATTATATCATTTTCATATTTGAGCGCCAGAGGCAAGGCGATGGCGTGTGGCCGATCGCCCGACCCATCAGGCCGACGGTTTCTTCCTTTTCACGGAAAGCGGACGCCTGCCCGCTACGATCTCTACCGCCAGCAGTGGCACCCTTTGGACTAGCGCGCGCGACCTTGCCAAGACTCCGGCGCGCCAAGGCCACGGCCGCATTTTATCGACGGACTCATGCGCAAACCACGATCATGGGTTTCCCTGCCGGCCTTCCGATAACATGCCTTGACCTGCTTGCGGCGCCACGTTGCACTGAGGTAACACTCGCCGAAAAAAGATGCGACCTGCCGCTTCCGCGCTTGCACGTTCGGATGGTGATCCGAAGATCGGCGAATTGGCGTGATCGGCTACTGCAATCTGGTTTGTTGGAGGCTTTGGAGGTTGCGATCATGAACCCGCGGCGATGCGCGATAGCGGCGGCTGCCTTGACGGTCATTCTCGCGGGCTGGGTTGTCGCCTGGCTTGCCGGCTTTGGTTCGGCCGTGATCGAGAACAGCGGTGCAGCGCCACTGCTGGACTGCGCATCATCCCTTGCTGCCGATGCCGAGCATGCGGACGTGCCGCAGGCAACCGCGATGGGTAACGCTGCCAGCGATCAAGCTGAGGAGGCGCGGACCGGGGCCGACTTGACCGGTTCGTTGCAAACGCTGCCTCCCGAAACGCCGCCCGTGCAGGCGGCGAGAGCGAGCACGCCTGACATGAGGCGTAATGACATCCGAGAGGACGTGAGTTCTGTCGAAATCGTCGACGACTGCCTGATCATGGACACCTGCATCGACCGATATTTGTGGACACTCTACCAGCGCGCGCCCAAGGAGGACACCATCAAGGTGGAGGAGCAGAGGAAAGTGACGGTCAAGCGCAAGGGCAAGACAAGGACTGTCACCAGAAGCTTCACCAGACTGGTCGATGAGGATTTCGCGTGGAAGGATCCCAAAGCCGCACAGAAGGCCGCCATGCCGATGACGGATTACGTGATCGGAGGCATGGATCGAGGTTTTAGACTGAGGCTGTTTCAGGCGCTTCATGCCGCGGAGGAGAATGGGCTGGCGCCCGGCATCACCAGCGCATTCCGCGATGACTACCGTCAATCGCTTGCCAGCGGCCTCCGGGCGGCGACCGACAGGTCGTATCATGGCGGGAGCTTCCGCGGTGGCTATGGCCACGGGCTTGCGGCTGACGTCGTGAGCGTCAAAGGCGGGACACGCGACCAGCGATGGACGTCTTCCGAGATCCTCTGGAAATGGATCGATGAACATGGGAAGGAGTTCGGAATCGGTCGACCGTATCTCGACAGAGATCCGGCGCATGTGGCCCCGATCGACGGCAAGGAATATGCCGATCACCACGGCACGAAAGTTCGCCACGCCGAATCCCATGCGAAGAACCACAAGCGGCTGGCCGTGCGGGACGATCGGAACGCGGCGAAACGCCCAAGAGCCGCCAGATCGTCGTAGATGAGAACCATCTGACCGGTTCGATCGCACCGCACCGGCCGATACATCCGCTGCGGGGATTCAAGATCACGCTGGCCCGAATCCGGCCTTCTCCAATGCGGCTCGCGCCTCCTGCGAGGCGAGCCCCGCGAGAAATGCCTGCACCGCGAGCCGGTCTTTTCGCGCGACAACCAGCGCAAAGTCATAATGCTCTTCGGCAAGCGGGATGAAACCGAGATGGTAGGCATCCGCGACCGGCGCGATGGTCATGCCCCAATCGGCGCGGTGCTGGGCCACCGCGGCGGCGACCGCGTTGTGCGAGCGCGGCTGATTCCAGTAACCGTCGGGGCGTGCTTCACCGAGCAGCCGGTCGATCAGAATGCGCGTGCCGGCGCCCTGGTTACGGTTGACCATGATGCAGGCGGGATCGGCGACCGCCGTGCGCACGGCCTCCTGCGCGCTCAGGCCATCAAAACGCCTGTCATCTCTTCGAAAGACGATGCCCTGCATCCGCCGCCAGCCCGGTACCAGTTCGAGCCCCGCGCCAAGAAAGGGCGTGTTGTAGCTTTCGGTCTTCTCATCGAACAGGTGGATCGGCGCCAGATCGCATTCACTGCGCTTGGCCGCCGCGAGCCCTCCGAGACTGCCGACCGCAATCGACCGCACCGTCATGCCTGCATGCGCCAGCGACGTCGTGACCAGATCCAGTCCGGTACAATGGCTGCCGATGATGACCAGATCGGGGACCCGAACATGCGGCGTGAACAGCGTCACCTCGGTCGCGGTGCCGGCTGGCATCTGATCGGCCAGTGCATCGATCCGAAGGAAGCCGTCCGCCTGCGCGAAGGACGTGATCGCGCCGGACCCTTTTCCGGAAGGATATGCGATCAGTCCGGCCTCGCCTTCGACCAGCGACACCATCACGAATTCGGTGCGTCCAAGCTCGGATGCGATCCGTACCGGCACCTTGGCCGTCACCTTCGCGTCCGAGCGCGGCGGCAGGCCTGCCATGCGCCGAAGCACGGGCACGATCATGTCGTGAAAGGTGAACATCGCCGATGTCGGAAAGCCGGGCAGGATCACGACCGGCTTGTGATTGCACACCGCAAGACAGAGCGGCTTGCCCGGTTTCAGCGCCACGCCATGCGCGATGAGGCCGGGTTTGCCGAGCCTGGAGATGATGTGGTGGGACACGTCGCCCGCGCCCTTCGACGTCCCGCCTGACAGCACCAGCATGTCGCTCGTCTCGAGCGCCTTGCGCATCGCGGCCTCGAGTTGCTCTTCATCATCGGGAACGGCGCCGACAAAGATCGCATCACCGCCGTTCTCCCTGATTGCAGCGGCGACGATCGCACCGTTGGTGTCGTAGATTTCTGCGGGCCGCAGCGGCTCCCCGGGCTGCACCAGTTCGTCACCGGTCGAGATCACGGCGACGCGCGGCCTGCGCACGACGGGCATTTCGGCGATCCCGCAGGCGGCGAGCATGCCGATCTCACGCGAGCCGATGATCGTGCCGGCGTGCAGCAGCGCCTCGCCGCGCGCGATGTCCGAACCGGCATAGGACACGAATTGCCCCGGCGATGCAGCTCGCCGCACCTCGATCGCGCGCGTTCCTGAAGGCTGGGTGTGTTCCACCATCACCACGGCATCGGCACCGCGCGGCACGGGTCCGCCGGTTGCAATGGATGTCGCCGTTCCGGACAACACCGGACGCACGGGCGCAACTCCGCAGGCGATGACCTCGTCATTGAGCATCAGGCGGACGAGCGTGGTTTCGGTCGCGGAGGCGAGGTCGACCGACCGGACGGCAAAGCCATCGACGTTGGCGCGATCGAACGGCGGGACGTCGATTGGCGCTAAGACATCCCGGGCCAGCGCGCAGCCGAGCGCATCGGCAAGCCGCCGCGGCTCTGTCGTGAGCTGCCGCGGAAACAAGGCCGCTTCGAAACGTGCCGTTGCCTCGTCGCGCGACAGGATGGTCAGGAATTGATCCTGATCGCGGCTGTCGCGCGCATTTGGCAGGGATGCTTTGGCCATGTCCGAACCCTTATCAATCCTTCAACAGATAGGCACCGACCGGTGTTCCCGCCGCAAATCCTTCGCTGCTGTCGGGGACCACCAGCCATGCCTCGGCGCCGACGAGGGTCGCGAACGGAAGGTCGCCGACAGCAAGCGGCACCCAGCGGTCGTCCTCGCGGCCAAGCAGCGCGATGTCGGCGATGCCGATGCTGGAGGCAAGCTTGCGCGCAAGGGGCAGGATCGTGGTCCCGCGGGGCTGCCGTCCCGACAAGCGATCGAGGACAGGAAGCGCCAACGTCCACCAGGCTGCGAGCGCCTGGTCCGCCGAACCCGACAGCGCAATGACGGGTGTCTTTCCGATCCGGCCGATGGCGGAGGTACGGCCGGGCTGCAATGCGATGCCGTGCGCAAGCACCTCGCCGCGCTCTGCCAAGGCCAGGACGGCGGCGTCGGCGCGGCCGACACCGGAGCCGCCGCTGATGACAAGCAGATCGCAAGCCGTGGCGTCGAGCGCTTTGGCAATCGATGCCGCGTCGCGCGAGGCGGCCTCGGCATAAACCACCTCTGTACCGACCGAGCGCGCGCTTTCCGCGATGAGCTGCGCCGTTGTCAGATCCCCGTTGCTCGCGGGCACATTGACGATGCGCAGCCGCGGCCGGCGCACCCTGATTTTCTCCAACCCGGCCGATCGCGCGGCCAGGAGATCCAGCGATCGAAAGCGCGAGCCGCTCGCCGCAACAAAGCCGTCAGGGATGTGGCCGCCGGCTCGGCGCACGCCCTGCCCGGGAGTAGCCTCTGTCAACACCTGGATGATCGAGCCGGCTTCTTCGACGGAATCGGCGTCGATCACACAATCGCAGCCGCTCGGCACTCGATCGCCCGCTTCCACCCAAACGGGTGACGTCATTAGCGGCACCGGCGTATAAGACGATGCGCCAACCAGGTCGCTGGCGCGGAGCGGCCACCCGTCGACCGCAGCAACATCATGCGGCGGAAACGCCCTGAGGGGCGAAGGTTCGGCGGTAACGCATCCCAGTGCCTCGCGCAGTGGAAGCTCGATGACGGCCGACGGCTCCAGCCCCTGAAGCAGCACGGCGAGCGCCGCGTCGAGCGGCGTGAGCGAGGCCGGCAGGCGTTGTCCTGAGGTCATCGGCTGGTGCCCTGGTTCTGACGAAGCGCGCGATCGGGTTGCTTGCGATGATGTGCAAGGTTTCGTCGAAGACCGTACGAAAGCCCCTCGACGCTGACCAGCGCGATTTCCCTCTACCTGCCGATCATGACATCGCAGGACTGGATGAGGCGAGTTCGCTGCTTGCGGGTCACGAACCCCAGTTCGGCGGCACTGCGCAGCGAACAGCAGCAGCATGAGTCCGCGGCGACTGCGCGACAACGGCCCGGTGGCTCGGACGCCGCGCTTTAAAGCAAGATCGTGACAAGAACAAGCAGGGCCCTGACAGACACGCCGGCCGGACCGCATAGGGATGGCACGTTCAATCGCCTAGGATGTCATGACCGTCCTGCTCTTCGTCACCGTCGTCCGGAATGAGGCGCCTCGGCGTCTCACCTGAATCGATCCACCCGGAATGGGGATAGATCCCAAGCGCCATTTCCTCCCTCGAGGAGACCTGCGACGGTGACGCTCGTCACGGCCGCCAAGGTCATGCCGAGATGTCCGTGGCCGAAGGCGTGAATGAGACCAGGATGGCGTCGGCTTGGTCCGATGACCGGCAATGAATCCGGCAGCGACGGGCGAAAACCCAGCCAGTGCGACTGTGGCGCGCCGAGATCGGGGAACAATTTGCGCACCCCGCGTTCGAGCAGCGCGGTGCGGTGAGGATTGAGCGGCGCATGCAGGCCGCCGAGTTCGACGGTGCCGGCGACCCGCAACCGGCCAGCCATCGGCGTGACGTAGAAGCCGAGGTCAATGGGGCTGACGGGCCTCGTGATCGGGCAGACATCCATCGCGAATTCGAGGTGATAGCCGCGCTCTGTATCAAGCGGGACCTCGTCTCCCACTTGCCGCGCAAGGGTGCGCGACCAGGCGCCAGCGGCGAGAACGACCTTATTGGCCGCTATCGCGACGTCGGCGCAAGCCAGCCGGAATCGGTCGGAGCCCTGTGGCTCGATCCGCTCCACTCGGGCGCGTTGAAACGACACGCCATGGGATCGCGCCGCCATCGCGAGCCGCCGGGTCAGCGCGGGCGGATCGACGATATGGGCGGCATCAGGGAAGAACAGGCCTCCCGCCATGTGGGGAAGCGCGGGCTCCAATTTCGCCACCTCATCCGATGTGAGCCATTCCTGCTTGACGCCTAGGTCGTCGCGCAGGCGCGACGCCCAATCCTTTGCCGGCGCCTTTTCACGATAGATGTAGAGACAACCCTCATTGTGGATGAGGTCCGAGACACCGGCCTGCGCGGCCAGGTGGTGCCAGGCCTGCGCAGCGTCCTTGAGCAGGCTGTGAATTGCATGGCCGTTGCGACGCGCCCGCATCGGTGTCGACTGCCAAAGGAAGCGCGACAGCCAGGGAAGCAGACTGGGAAGCGCGGCCGGACGCATCGCGAACGGACTCTCCGAACCAAGGAGAAGATAAGGCAAATTGCGCAGCACGTCGGGATTGCCGATCGGCGCGCAGCCGTAAGGCGCGATGGCGCCGGCGTTACCATAGGAGGCGCCCGAGCCTACATCGTTGGGATCGACGACGAGAACGTCCCGTCCGGCTGCCGCCAACCGATACGCCACAGCAAGCGCGATGATGCCGGCGCCGACGATTGCGATCTCCGTCTTGATTGAAGCGGCGGCCACGACGCTTCAGACCGCGCCGGAAATTTCTAGATGGCCATCGTTCAAAAGCCCGGCAATGATCGCAAGCGCCTGCCGCAGATCGTTGAGCGAGGGCGCTGCGCCGAGATTGATCCGCACGGCATGGACCAGGGTTTCGCGTCCGACGGCAAAGGCGTCGGCGGGCAGCACGCCGACGCCGCGCTGACGGCAAGCCCGCGCGAACGCGCCGCTGCGCCATGGTTCGGGCAGATGCAGCCAAGCATGCGGCGAGATCTCATGGCTCTGAACATCGTAGGTCGCAAGCGCTTCCCGCAAGACGGCCTGCCTTCGACGCAACTCCTCGCGCTGAACGTCGATAATTCGTGCGACGCCCCCCTCCTCCAGCAGATTTGTCGCAATCAGCGCTGTGAGCGGACTGATGCTCCAGCAATCAATCCGCAGCGCCGCCGCGATATTGCCGAGAACGGCGCGTGGCGCGATCACCAATCCAAAGCGCAGACCCGGCGCAACGCATTTCGAAAGACCGCTGACATAGACGGTCAACTCCGGCTCGACAGTGGCGAAAGAGGGCGCCGCCTGTTCGAGCAGCGGCCGGTAGACGTCATCTTCGATGATCAGCACATTGTGCCGGCGCGCCACGGCCGCGAGTGCATGACGGCGCTCCTCGCTCAGGACGACCGTTGTGGGGTTATGCAGGCTGGGCACGAGAAAAACGGCACGCGGTCGAAAGCTCGCACAAGCCGTTTCAAACGCATCCGGCCGCATGCCTTCCCGATCAAGCGGCAGACCGCGCAGGTCAAGGCCGAGCGATCGGCATAGCGCGCTGATGCCCTGATAGGTGATCGAATCCGACAGCACGACATCGCCGCGCTGCGTCAGCGCACGCAAGACGCAGGCAAGGCCGTGCTGAGCGCCATCGGTCAGCAGAACGCGGCCGGCGTCGCCGTCGCCGGCCACGCCGTTCAGCCATTCGGCGACCGCGCCGCGCGCCCATAGCGGGCCCTCCGGCGGATGATAATCCTGCAAGGAGCCATACCGGCGATCCTTTGCGAGGCGCGGCAGCATCGCCGTCAACGCCTCCAGATAGGCTGACGTCGCCGGCCGGTTGACCGAGAGATCGATCAGGCCCGCCTCATCGCTGGGCGCAGATTTGAAACCACCCTCCTCCGCATCTCGCGACGCGATCAGTGTGCCGCGGCCGGGACGCGCCTCGACCAGTCCGCGCTGCTGCAAGGCCGAGAACGCGCGCGTCACCGTCGTGACATTGATGCCAAGCGAGCGGGCGATCTCACGGTAGGGCGGCAGCTTGTCGCCGCTCGCCAGTTCACCGCTGGCGATGCGGGCGCCGATGGCGTCCGCCAAGCGCTGATAGAGCGGTCGATCGCCAGCCGGCAGTTCCAGATTCTCAAGCATTCTCTTTCCGGTGTTCCCGGAGCCTTGTTCGCCACGGTTCCTTATCATAGGGCAAAACGTCACACAAACAATCTTGTATGCATGCAATATGTGCAACATAAACCCACTTGGGTGGCATTGTATGACATATAATCGGTATTGACTGGGCTATCTAGCGATCATATCGTCACTCAAATCCGAATTGTATGGTGGTACAATTTGGAAGCAACCGGCGGTTACGGGCGCATTTTCGGGTCGTAGCAATGACGCTGATCACGCCTGATTCGATTGATTTCGGCAGCCCGGCGCGCGGGCCGGCAGCGCCCCCCGAGGCGTCTTGCGTGCAGCAGCCAAAGCATGGGGAGCGGTCATGACGATGGCGGCACAGGTTGCGGAGGCGCCCGCGGTTGAGCAGCAATCAGACGCCAAATTCGTCGAATTCATCGA
>NZ_JAFATE010000494.1 GCF_019244115.1 Bradyrhizobium sp. | reverse complement strand
TGGCCGGTCGAGAGCGCGTCGTCCTTGCCATTGATCCCGGAGACGCTGCCGCCGGCCTCGCGCACCATGATCTGGCCTGCCGCGATGTCCCAGGGCTGCAGGTTGCGCTCCCAAAAGCCGTCGAAGCGGCCGGCGGCGACGAAGGCGAGATCGAGGGCGGCGGCGCCGAAGCGGCGCAGGCCCGCGACCTTGCTCTGCATCGCAGTCATTTCACGGCGCGATAACTCCAAATCGCCGCGGCCGATATGCGGCATGGCGCAGGCGATCACGCATTCGTCGAGCTTGCGCCGTCCGGCCACGCGCAGCCGCTGGTCGTTGAGGAAGGCGCCCTTGCCGCGCTCGGCGATGTAGAGCTCGTCATTGCCGGGATTGTAGATCACGCCGGCGATGATGGTGTCCTCCCGCTGCAGCGCGATCGAGATCGCGAACTGCGGAATCCCGTGCAGGAAATTGGTGGTGCCGTCGAGCGGGTCGACGATCCAGGTGTGCGACTTGTCCGTGCCTTCCCGCGCGCCGCCTTCCTCGCCGACGAAACCATATCCGGGCCGCGCCTTGGCGAGATCGGCGTGGAGGATTTCCTCGGCACGCTTGTCGGCGAGCGACACGAAATTGGCCGGGCCCTTCAGCGAGACCTGGAGGTGCTCGATCTCGTTGAGATCGTGCTTGAGGCTGCGGCCGGCGCGGCGCGCGGCCTTGACCATGACGTTGATGAGGGCGGAATGCAGCATGGGATCGCTGTGTTTCGGGCAATGAAGCTTGATGAGCTGAGGCTAGACTGTTGCGGCATCGGCGGTCGGCTCCTCTCCCCGCTTGCGGGGAGGGGAGTGGGGTGAGGGGGAGTCTCCGGGAGCTGCGCTCGTGGAGAGTCCCCCTCACCCGGATCGCCTCAGAGCGATGCGTCGCATCGCTAAACGCGATCCGACCTCCCCCCGCAAGCGGGGAGAGGTGAAACGAAGTGTGGGTGCCCTGCGGGCTCGGCGCCGTCAAGCTCATTTCCTGGCGAGGGTGCCGAACCAGAGGCGCACCAGATCCTCGACCTTGGTGCGGTCGGCGTCGCTCAGCTGGGCGAACCGCTCGTCGAGCTGGGCATCGCCATTTCCGGCGGTTTTCGCAATCAGGTGCCACTTGAAGCCTTCGATCAGGTCGATCGGCGTGCCCCGGCCGCCAACGAGGACATGGGCCAGCCGGTTCTGCGCGATCGGGCTGTTCTGCTTGGCGGCCCGCCGCAACAGCTCGATCGCGGCGGCCTCGTTCTTCGGAGTGCCGGTGCCGTTGTAGAGCGCGATGGCGTATTCGACCTCGGCATCGAGATTGTCCGCGAGCGCCGCCGCCTGCAACAGCTGCGCCGCCTTGGTCAGATCCTTCGGGACGCCGGTGCCTTCCTTGTAGAACGTCGCGAGCGCATATTGCGCTTCCGGGTTGCCGGCATCGGCCGCGATGGTGAGCAGCTCGGCGGAACGCTTCAGGTCCTGGGGCAGGGTCTGGCCGTCGAGGTAGAGCAGGGCCAGGTTATAGGCGGCCTTGGGTTCACCGAGCTTGGCCGAGGAGGCCAGCAATTTTACCGCGGCCTCGCGGTCGACCGGCCCGCCGCGCCCCGACAGGCGCATCATCGCCAGAGCGAACATCGCCTCGCGATCGCCGCCATCTGAGGCGCGCTTATACCAGTCGATTGCCCTTGCGTAATCGCGCTTGACACCGAGCGCGTTGGAATAGAGCTCGCCGAGCATGGTCATGGCCTTGACGTCGCCGACTTGCGCCTTGGCATTGGCGAGGTCGAACGCCGTCTTGTAGAGGCCGCGCTGGTAGGCCCCGTAGACGAGATCGGCGTTGGAATCGACCGGCGCCGGAGCCGTTGCGGCGGCGGCCGACGGAGCCGGGGGCGCCGGCTTCGCCTCCGTGGCCGGAGGCTTTTTCACGAACCCGGGCGCCTTGGCTTTGGGATTGGGTGCCGCCTTGGTCGTGGCCGGCGGTTCGAGACCTGGCGGCGTCAGCGACACCTGCGCCGCTGCGTCCGCCGCCATCAAGAGTGCGCCCGCCACCACGATCACGAACAAACGGCAAGCTGTCATGCCTGGCTCACCTCCGTCCGGCTTCGATCCGTGCGAGAGGCCGAGGCGAAGGCATCGCCGATAACAGCGCCAAGCTCGGCAAGGGCCGCTGCCGCGCTGCGCGGATCGGACCAGACGAGGTCGTCGACCAGGATGAAATCCGCGCCGGCCGCGACAAAATCCCGCGCCTCGTCAGGGGAGGCCGCATACGCGACGCAAGGCGGCTCGAACAGTTCGGCCCACCACCCGACGCGCTCGGCAACCGCTTCACGGGACGGCCTGAGGCCCTGCGCATCCGCCTCGCCGAACAGCACATAGTCAGCGCCTTGCTCGCCTGCGGTCATCGAGTCGTGCCGCGTCGCCAGTGCGCCGACGCCGACGATGCGATCGGGTTTTAGGGCCGCCATGGCCTCGTCCATCGCATTGATGCCGGCCAGATGCGCGCCGTCGGCGCCCGATCGCGCGACCAGCTCGAACTGGCCGTCGAGCGCGGTTGCATCGAGCAGCAGCGCCGCGCCGCCCTGCTGAATCACGGGCGCAAGCGCCTTGATGCGCGAAGTCATCGTGCGCGGATCGGCCGGCCTCAGCCGCACCAGCACCGCCGCGACGTCGGCGGCCGCCAGCGCGGCTGGCAACTGCGCCAGGAGCTGCGCGGGATCGAGGCCGGCAGGCGTCGCGAGATAGAGCCGCGGCGCGGGGCGCGGAGCAGGTTTCGTCGCCAATTATGCCGCCTTCTTTTCCAGATCGGCCATCCACTCGCCTCGGCTGGCGAGCGCGTTCATCCGCGCGCGATGGGTGAAGGCGCGCTGGCCGGCCGCAACGTTCTCCGGCTTGCCCGACCACGTCTTCTGCGGCGCGGCCTGCAGTGCGCGGCCATATGAGAAGGTCAACGGCCAGGGCAGTCCGCCGATCCGGTTCATCGCGTCGAGATGGGCGGTAGCCTCCTCGTCGGACTGGCCGCCGGAGAGGAAGGCGATGCCCGGCACCGCGGCCGGCACGCAGCGCTTGAGAAGTTTTACGGTTTTCTCGGCGACTTCGTCGACGGAAACCTGCTTGCCGGATTTCTTGCCAGGTACGATCATGTTGGGTTTCAGCACCATGCCTTCCAGCGCGACGCGCTGCAGGCGCAATTCCTGGAAGGTGTGGTTGAGCACGCGCTCGGTCACCTCAAGACAGCGGTCGATGTCGTGATCGCCGTCCATCAGCACTTCCGGCTCGACGATCGGCACGATCTGCGCGGCCTGGCAGAGCGCCGCATAGCGCGCCAGCGCATGCGCATTGACGTGGATCGACGTCGCCGACGGAATCTCTGGTCCGATGTCGATCACCGCCCGCCATTTGGCGAAGCGCGCGCCGCGCTCAAAATATTTCTTAAGGCGTTCGGCGAGCTTGTCGAGGCCGACGGTGACCAGTTCGCCCGGGCAGGCGGAGAGCGGTTGCGTGCCCTCGTCGACCTTGATGCCGACAATGGCGCCGGCCTGCTCGATCAGTTTGATCAGCGGCGTGCCGTCGCGCGCATTCTGCCAGATGGTTTCATCATAGAGAATGACGGCGGAGATATAGCGGCTCATCGCCTCGGAGGAGCGGAACAGCATCTCGCGGTAGTCGCGCCTGCTGTCCTCCGTCGATTCCACCTTGATGGCGTCGAACCGCTTCTTGATCGTGCCCGAGGATTCGTCAGCGGCGAGAATGCCCTTGCCCGGCGTGACCATGGCCAGGGCGACCTTGTTGAGATCGCTGAGATTCATGGAAGTATCCTCCAAAAGCGGACCCTGCCTTGCCCATGAAAATAGACCGTTCTCGGGCAAATTGAGAGGAGAACGTTGGTCGCAGGGGCCGCTCTGTGGAGGACTTTTTTACGCGATCTTGGGGTCCAGTTCGCCCTTGGCGTAGCGTTTGGCCATCTCGGCGGGGGTCAGCACCTTCTTGATCTTGGAGGCCTGGCCTGCGGTGTTGAACTCCTGAAAGCGCTGCTTGCACAATTTCGTCATCGCATCCATCGCGGGTTTAAGATATTTGCGCGGATCGAACTCTTCCGGGTGCTCATTGAGAACTTTCCGGATCTGGCCGGTCATCGCCATGCGGTTGTCGGTGTCGATGTTGATCTTGCGCACGCCGTGCTTGATGCCGCGCTGGATCTCGGCGACCGGCACGCCCCAGGTTGGCTTCATCTTGCCGCCATTGGCGTTGATGATCGCCTGCAGATCCTCCGGCACCGACGAGGAACCGTGCATGACGAGATGCGTGTTCGGCAGCTTGCGGTGGATCTCCTCGATCACGTTCATGGCGAGGATGTCGCCGTCCGGCTTGCGGGTGAACTTGTAGGCGCCGTGCGAGGTGCCCATCGCGATCGCCAGCGCATCGACTCTGGTCTGGCTGACGAATTTCACGGCCTCGTCGGGATTGGTCAGCAGCTGGTCGTGCGACAGTTTTCCCTCCGCGCCGTGCCCGTCCTCCTTGTCGCCCATGCCGGTCTCGAGCGAGCCGAGCACGCCGAGCTCGCCCTCGACCGAAATGCCGCCGAGATGGGCCATGTCGGTGACCGTCTTGGTGACGCCGACATTGTAGTCCCAGTCGCCCGGCGTCTTGCCGTCGGCCTTCAGCGAGCCGTCCATCATCACGGAGGTGAAGCCGGCCTGGATCGCGGTCATGCAGGTCGCCGGCTCATTGCCATGGTCGAGATGCACGCAGACCGGGATTTGCGGATAGATCTCGGTCACCGCGTCCATCATGTGGCGCAGCATCACGTCATTGGCGTAGGAGCGCGCGCCGCGCGAGGCCTGGATGATGACCGGCGCGTCGAGCTCGGAGGCCGCCGCCATGATCGACAGCGCCTGCTCCATGTTGTTGATGTTGAAAGCCGGCACGCCGTAGTCGTGCTCCGCCGCGTGGTCGAGCAATTGACGCAACGTGATCCGAGCCATCTGTCCTGTTCTCCGCGTTG
>NZ_JAFATE010000435.1 GCF_019244115.1 Bradyrhizobium sp. | reverse complement strand
AAGTTCGAACAGATCGTTGACGGCACGCACGACCGGCGCGCCGCTGGCGAGGTCGCGCAGGCTCTCGATGTCGTCGTCGCGAGGTTGCGGTTCGTCCGCGCCACCGTCGCGCGCCTGGACCTCGTCCTCGCCCGCAAGGCGGTTCAGTGCGGTGGCAATGTCCTCGGACGAGGCCACCACGATATCGATCGCGCCGCCGAACACCAGCTCCGCGGCTCGTGCGGCCGCGGTGTCGCGGGGATCGGTGACCGCAAGGCACGGCCTGTGCTGGGCGGATTGAAACGGGAAGACCATCGTCTCCCGAAGAAAGCGCCGTGAAAAATGCCGGGCCAGCGGCTTGGCCGCCAGCAGCGCGGGCAATGGGATCCGTGGCAAGCCAGTCAGCCGGGCGATTTCGTCGGCGAACTCGTCTGCCGACAGATCGGCCGCCTCCGGTGATCTCGTCATTCCGCCATCGTCCTGCGCAGCGCCGGACACATCAGCATCGAACCGCGGCAACGCATTGCCGCCGTCGGGATGGTCGGCAAATCGATGAAGAGGAGGACTACAGCTCATGGCACGTCCGAAGTGAACGTCAGCTTCTTCGCCAGCCCAGCGCCAGCCGCTGGCCCTCGACGATCTGATTGGGCGACATCTTCGAGGCAACGGCGTTGCGAATACGCAAATAAGGTTCGCGCTCGCGGAACGGCGCGGCGCCCGCGGCCAGGCTCAGCCATTTGTAGGCCAGCACGTCGTCCCGATCGACGCCATGCCCCTTGTCATACATCAGGCCGAGCAGATGCTGCGCGATAGGGTCGCCGCGTTGGGCGGCGCCGCTGTAGAGCTCGACGGCGGCGTCGTAGGATTGCGGGACCCCAAAACCGTTGTCGTACATGTAGCCCAGCATGGTCATGGCGCGCGGATTGCCGCGCCGGGCGATCGGTGCGAGCAGCCGCGCGGCCCGAATATAATCGCCGCGCGAAAAAGACGCCTGGCCGTCGCGCAGTGAGCCGCCGGTCGCCGGCGAGATCGCCGCGAGGCCGGCAGCCAGGGCCATGCGCACCAAAAGTCTCGTCGGACGTCGCATCATCATTGCACCCGTGGTCCCTGCAGTGCGCTGGTCGACACCGGCTTGATGGTGCCGCGCAGTTTCGAGCGCAGTTCCTCGGCGACGTAGTGGGCATCGGTGCCGTCGCGGATGATCTGCGGGCGGATGAAGATGATCAGTTCGGTCCGTGCGTGCGAGCGATCGTTATGAGCGAACAGGTCCCCAAAACCCGGAATCTGGTCGACGGCCGGAATGCCGTTGCGCGTGCCCTGATGGGTCTCGCTGATCAGGCCGGCCAGCAGCACGGTCTGGCCGCTCGCCACCGCAACCGAGCTCTTCACCTTGCGCTCGGCGACCGTCGGCGTCAGGGTGTTGGCGGTGGCCTGGGAGACGTTGCTGATCTCCTGCTCGATCTCGAGACGGACATTGCCGTTCTCGTTGACCCGCGGCGCCACGCGCAGGATGATTCCGGTGTTGCGATAGTCGATCGTGTTGACGACGGTGTTGCTCGTGGTGAGCACGGTGGCGCTGCCGGTCGAGACCGGCACCTGATCGCCGACCTGCAAGGTCGCGACCTGGTTGTCGATCACGACCAGCGAGGGGTTCGACAGCACCTTGACGTCGGTCACCGTATGCAGGGCATCGAGGATTGCGCTCGGCTGGGATTCCGATCCAATCAGGAAGTTGAAGCCGGGGAAGGCACGGTTCAGGAAGGCATTGGTGATCGACCCTGCCGCGGAGGCGACGGTGGTCGGCGCCGACGTGGAGGTAGTGTTGAGCAGCGATCCCTTGTCGGTCCCAAGGCCAAGGTTTTTGCTGGTCAGATAGGCCTGCACGCCGTAGCTCAAGGTGTCGTTGAGCGTGACCTCGGCGATCGTCGCGTCGATCGCGACCTGCAGCTGCGGACGGTCGCACTGCCGCAAGGTGCTTTCAATCAGCCGGTAATTCTCCCGGTCGGCATAGATCAGTAGCGTGTTGTTGACGACGTCGGGCGTGATCCGCACGCCTTCCATCAGCGCCTTGCCGCTCGCGGACGAACTGCGTGAATCCGAATTCTGGTCGAGGTTCACCGGGGTCGGGGGTGGTGTCCCGCCAAAACCGCGATTGGCGACCAGGCCGTTAGTTCCCTGGTTTGCCTGGCTCTGGCTTGCGAAACCATTCGACTGCGACAGCGTGCCGGCAGCCGACAGCCGTTCCATGCTCGAGCTCGATGATGCGCCCGAGCCGGGGGCGAGGTCATTCGACGCCGCGTCCGCATTGCCCGAATTGCCGGTGAACATGTCGTTCAGCACCTTCGCCATCTGGCGCGCCTCGCCATATTTGACGTGGTAGACGTGAACGCTGTTTCGCAGCGAGTTGGCACCATCCAGCCGCTTGATCCAGGTCTCCGCGGTGTGCAGCAGTCCCGGCTTGCGGGAGATGACCATGATGGCGTTCATCCGGCTGACGGTCTGGAATTTGACCACGTTCTGGCCGAGGCCGCTGTCGCCGGTGTCCATGATCTTTTCGAGCTCGGTGACGATCGGCTCGGGATTGCCGTTGACGATGGGAAAGATCCCGACCGATTGACCGCGCATCCAGTCCGCATCGAAGCTGAGCGCGGCATCGATCGCGGTCTTGCGCTCGGCGCCCGTGCCCTGGATCAGCAGGAGGTTGCGGCCGGGATCGGCGCGCACGGTGCCCGGCTTGAGCGCAAAGCTGTCCAGCAGCTTGAGAAGCGTCTGAGCCGAGACATATTGCAGCGGCACCACCGAAACGCCGTAGCCGGGCTCTGCCGCGCCTCCGGCCGACTCGACATTGCCCGCGCCGACCGCGTCGCCAAGCGGAATCAGCCGATAGCCCGAGGCATCGCGGACCAGCGCCGTGCCCGACAGGCGAAGCGCGTTCTCGAGCACATACAGAACGTCGGATTTGGGAACGGGGCGCACCGAGGACAGACTGACGGTGCCCTGGATGCGCGGATCGATGGTGTAGCCGGTGCCCAAAATGTCGCCGAGCACGACCTTGGCGACGGTCGCAACCGGGGTGTTCTCGAAATTCAGTTCGAACCCGTTGCCGACCTGCTGCGACTGCGCTGCGACCTGCTGGATGGGAAGCGGAGCCGCCTGGGTGACCTCGGCTCTCGCCTCTCTTGCGTCGTCGGCGCCGCCGTAGATCTCGGCCCGGGCGCGTCTCGCCTGCGGCGACTGTTCGGGGAGGACCTGCTTCGGATAACGCGGCGAAAGATCGAGCTGGCCGATCTTGCCGATCACGTCGTCGTCGTTGCGGCTAGAGTCGCTGCCGATGGTCGCGGAATTGCACGCCGCCAGCGCCATCGACAAGACGACCAGCGTCGCCGCGAGCCCGCGGCCCCGCAGCCTGCCCGGGCCGAAATCGTCAACTCCTACCACTCGCCCGCCCACCCAATCTGCCGAATATGTTTTTTGGTATGAAGCATCGCCGGCCGGAAAGCCGTCGCCTTCCGACTCGCGAGTGCCGAAGCGCCGCCGCTGGAGGTGCCGCGGCTGTTCGGCCGCGGCACCTCGTTTCATCAGGTCGTTACCAGAGCCAGCCGACCCCAGCGAGAACCTGATCGGACATCGCTCCCGCCGCGCTGTGATCGATCACCTTGGTATAGTTCAGCTTGAACACCAGGCTCGGATTGGGGAACACGGCGACGCCGACGTCGTGGAATGTCATGTCGCCGCTGCCCGTCGGATTGTTAAATCCGTTGGCGAGGTCGTTGCCCAAGACGCCGCCGGTCTGCAGATTCTGGCGGGTATAGCGATAGAACGGCACGACTTCGTAATCGTTGGGCGCCTTGAAGTGATAGGCGATTTCGCCCGAGTAGCCCCACATGTTCTTGCCGACATTGTTGGCGTCGTCGAGATCGTTGTTGGCGCGCAGGTTCTCCGGATTGGAGAAGTTGACATAGGCGTATTCGGCGCGCAGCTCGAGACCGGTGTTGGGCACGCGGTATCGGGCCTCGGTATCGAAGATCGTCAGCGCGTTCTTGCCGAGCGGCGTCTCTATGACGCCGCCGGCGCCATCCGGCACGGTGGCATAGGCGCCGCGTGGCGTGATGTTCGGCGAGTAGTACACCGCCGAACTGCCGGCGAAGCCGGGCAGGAACGACGGCGTGTAGCTCAGGCGGAAGGTATAGGCGATCTCGTTGCTGAGCTGGCGGAAGTCGCCGATCGGCGCGTGCGAGAATCCGAGCGCGTCGGCTCCATTGATGCCGGCCAGATAGCCGCCCGGAATAATGGCTCCGTTGTCGCCGCGATGGTCGAAATCGTCGCCAAAGTCCTCGGCGCTCTGGCTGATCTGGAACTGGTAGTTCAAGCCATCGACGATCTTGCCATAGAAGCCGGCCGCGGGCGCGTACCAGGTGGTCGGGATCAGGCCGTTGGCGAGTTCGGGCCGCTGCACGCTGTAGAACAGCGTGGGCTCGTGGTAGAGGTTGTTGAACGAGATCGGCACCAGATCGACGCCCGGCGAGCGCAGGGTGAAGTAGTCGTTGAACTTGATGTCGAAGAAGGCCTGCTCGACCTCGACCGCGCCATGCAGCTTGTCGTCATTGTCGAACGCGCTGCCGCCGTGCTCCCATTCGAGCTCGGCATTGAAGGTGATGTTGTCGTTGACCTGATAGGTCGGCAGCAGCACCAGGCGGCCCATGTCGAAACCGTTCTGCCACTGGCCGTTGGCGGCGGGATTCTGCATCGAGCCGAACTTGATCTCGCCGTACATGCCGATCTTCATCCCTGGGACGGGGGATGGCGCGACCCCGAACAGGTCCTTGTTGCCGGGCGGCGGGGCCTTGAGGCTCATATCGGCCGCCGGAATGAATTTCGCCCCGGAATCGGAATCGGCGAACGCTGATGCAAGCCGCGACACCGGCGTGGCCGACTGCGCGTTGTCGGCGGTTTTCGAGCTGCTCGCCTTGGTGTCCCCGGACTCGGCGAACGCCATGGCGTTGCGCGCGGATCCGGACGCGGACTGTGCGGTATCGGCAGGCTTGCCGCCAGCCGATCCGCCGGCCTTCGCCGCGTTGGGATCGGCAATCGCCACGGTGTCGGTCGGATGGCGGGAGGCGAGCGATGCGGACTGCCCGACGCCGGGCGTCTTCGACTTGGCCTTCGCTTCCTTGAGCTCGACCTGAAGATCGTTGATGCGCTGCTCCATCGAATTGATCTTCGACATCAGCGCCTTGACGGCTGCCGACTCGTCGGCGGAGCGCGACGGCGTATCGCTGGCTGCAAGCGCTGCCCCGGTGCTCAGCGCGACCGTCGAGACGGCCGCCAGCAGCGACGACAGGACGGGGCCGCGTCCGCGCAGGCGGCGGGCGCCGTCATCAATATCAGAAGCACCCTCGTGTGAAGACACGATGCAGTCAACGCGCCCCCCCGTGCAGTTATTCAAGACCATTAGTTAGACTCCCCATGTTTGACGCGCGGACATGCAAGGCCCTCCACCCGCGTCGCCGTGAACGTTGACCCGCCCGCAATTACGAGTCCGTTCGGCGCTAGAAGTCCCGCATGTCAATACTTGGGCTCGTACGCGATGCTCGCGTGTCAGCACTTGGGCAGTCCGCGCGTTGCGCTCGTCGTGCATCGATCTCGCGCCAGGCGTATGCGATCGTGCCGACGCAAGTCGGCGCGCGGCAAGTGGCCGCAGTGTCTACGGATTATCGCTAGCGGCAGATTGCGAAGGTGCATCGTCGCTGGTTACAGCGCGAAGCTGCATCCGATCGCGTTCTGCGCCATCGAACGAACCACGCCACACATCGTCAGCGATCGAGGCGCCTCGCGATGAATTGCGTTGCGCTGATGGCGTGTTTGGGACCGCGCACTGCGATTCAACGACAAAGCACGAGTGATTGTGGCGGCGATTGCGGCAGGACCCCGCGTCGTCCGCTAACGGGTACGTGGTGCGACCGTGCGCGAACACGCTTCGCTTGCGATCAAGGCAGTCGAATCCCGCCGACATCGCGCTTCTTAAAGAAATTCCAAACTGATGAGAGCGCGAAAAAGACTGCGCTTCTTCAAACGATTCCAAATCGGAATATTCCATTTTGGTGTGAATCTGAGTTGCCTTCGATGTCCCTCCCATCATTACGCCGTATTGCGTGACCCTTAGTGCCCGCGTCGATCGATAACCGTTTTGTTCGCTTATTCGCCGCCAGCATCGGGGAGGCACTATGAACGATGCCCATCAGTCAGAGCCCGCGACCGGGCCGTTACAGAATGTTCTTGGCTATTTGACCGAGATCATCCGGCACGACGGACGCGTGGTGGAGCGCCTGCCGGAGCATCAGCTCGCGGGTGGACACCGCTTTGTCTTTCATCAGCACGAACTCGAGAAGCTGCCGGGCATCACCCACAACACCTTCGACGCTGACGGACCGGTGTGGCTGGCCGTCGAGCCGCTCGCCGCGACCGAGCCGCCCGCGATCGATGCCGATCTCGCGATCTGGGTCGAACTGGCTTTAGACCCCGACCAGCGCCCGCTGGTCCGCCAGAGCGTCCTGATCACCGTTTATGGAGCGGAGAAGGATCGCCTGATCGCGGCGGCGCATGCGCGCTCGGAGGATTGCTCGCCGGCGATCGCAAACGATGCGTCCGCCGGCCTCTGGAACATGCGATTGCGCCTGGAGCAGCGCCCCGATCTCGGCGAGCGCATCGACCGTTATGTGGCAGGTCCCTGGACCAATTGGGCCACGACCGAGCGGCCGTGCCGCAGGACCATCGCCATTCACCGCCGGCTGCGCGAGATGGCCCGCGTGTCCGGGATCGGCGGCAGCGACCGGGCTTGTGAGATCGTGTGGGGCATCGGCGTGTCGCGGTGGCGGCACAACGGCCGCGACCTCGACCTGCCGCTGCTCGAACGCCTGGTCGAAATCGAGGTGCTTGAAAGCCCCGATGCCGAGATCAGGATCCGGCCGCGCATGGTCGGTGCGACGGTCAATCTCAAGGCTTTTGAAGCGCTGGCGCCGGCTGCCGCGCAACTGGCGCGCGACAGCGCCGAACGCCTGCTCGATGCGATCCAGCGCGGCGGCGAGCTTTCGCCATTCCTGCCGGCAAGTTTTGAGCCGATCCTGACCGCCATCTCCTCGCAGCTCGATCCGCAGGGGGCTTATCGTCCGACGGTCACCGAAGCGGCGTTTCCGCTGCCGGAGGCGGGCGAGCAGCTGGTCGTGACCGATCGCTGGGTGGTCTTTGCGCGGCCGCGCTCGGACGGCCTGGTGCTGCGCGACATCGACCGCTTGAAGCAGGCGATCGAGCACGCGCCCAAGAACTCCAAGAACTCGTCCAATGGCGAGTGCTGCCTGTCCGCCGTGGCCGACGTTCTGCTTGCCGGGCCCGAGCACGATGCCAAGGACGGCCTGCGCCGGCAGTTGTCCGGCGTCATCGGCCATCCGATCGACATCGCGCCGGCCGCGCAGGTCGCAGCCGCCGATCAGGGCGATCTCTTTTTTCCCTTGCCGACCAGCTCCGACCAGATGGAGATGGTGCGCCAGTTGCAGCGCTCGGACGGCCTCGTGGTCCAGGGGGCGCGTGGCGCCGAGCGGACCGCGGCGATCGCCAATGTCGTGTGCCATCATCTCGCGCTCGGGTTGCGCGTTCTCGTCGTGTCGCGCAACGAGGCTGCGCTTGCGCAGCTGTTCGAAAAGCTGCCGCGCGCGATCCGCGATCTCACGGTCAACCTGACCGGCTCCGACAAGGAGGTGCTCAAGCACGCCGAGACCGTGGTGGGACGGCTGCTGTCGATCGTCGAGAGCATGAACCTGCGCGACCAGGTCGATCAGGTCAATCGGCTGGAACGCGACATCATCGTGACCAGTCAGGACATCTCGCGTCTCGACGACGAGATTGCCGACATCGCCAGCCGCAATCTGCAGCATCCGTCCGGCGCCGCCGACCTGTCGTTCGATGCGGTCAAGACGTTGATCACCGATCGCGATGCGTATGCCTGGTTCAGCGACCGGCCGACGCGCATCCTGGCCGAGAGCGACGCCCTGGTTTCGGCAGTCCAGCTGGCCCGCGAGGCGCGGCTGCGGCTTGGCGGCGAGCTCAAATACATCGACGAGAAGCCGCCGGAGATCGCGACGCTTCCGGACGCCGCGGTGCTGATGCGTCTGCACGAGGATCGCAGGCGGACCGCCGAGCCGATCTCGGGCGAGAGCCGCGACGGCCGCATGGCCCGCAATGCAGTTGCGGCGCTCGGATTGGAGGGGGCCGACAAGCTGGCCGCCGATCTCGACGCGCTGGTTGCCGCGCACCGGGTGATTGCCGACGAAGCATGGCTCGCGGCGCTGTCGCCGCTCGGTCCCAAGGCCGGCACGGCCTCGGCCGATGTCGACATGGTCGTCGATTTTGCCCGCGATGCGTCGGCCCAGCTGTCGAAGCGTGCCGGCTTCCTGACCCGCCCGGTGGAGGCGCCCGCGGACGCTTTCGCCAACCAGGAGCTCATCGGGATCGTCGAGCGGCTGTCTGCCGGCGAAAAGCCTTTTGCGACGTTCTCCCGGGCGGGGCGCGCGCAAAAGCCGGTCGTGGATGCGATCAAGGTGGCGGGTTTTGCGCCGAAGGCTGCGGCCGACTGGTCCCATGTTCGCGACTATCTGGCCTGGCGGCGCGACTTGCATTCACTGAATGCCCGATGGCGGTCGCTGGCTGCGGAGATCGCTGCACCCGCGCTCGATGCGGATCAGTCGCACTCGTTCCATGGTCTTGAGCGCGTCGCCAAGAGCGTCGAAGTGGCGGTCGTGACCGCCGCGCTTGCCAGGCGCAATCTGCTGGCGATCGGCCCGAAACTGTCGATGCCGGACGGCGAGATCGCCGAGTTGCTCGCGAGCCCCCGGCGGCTTGCCGCCTTCGCCGCTGCCGTCAGGGGCGGGGCCAGCCGCATCGCCGACCAGCGTTTCGAGCTGACGCGGCTGGATGAGCTGTTTCCCGGCAATGGCGCGATCGCGACCATGGTGCGCTCGGATGTGCTCTCGCAAATGGGCCGCGACGATTTGGACTCCCGCGAGATCGAAAAGCGCTGGATCGGCGTTCGCGCCCGAATCCAGTCGTTGCGCGATCGCCGCGAGGACTTTGAACTGCTCGACGCGGTGTCCCGGACCATGACCGAGGCCGGGGCGGGCGCGTTCGCCAAGCGGCTGCGAACCGAGCCGGCGCATCGCGAGACCGGCGATCCGGTGCTGGTCGCGGACTGGCTGATGGCCTGGAATTGGGCGGTGCTGATGCGGCAGACCGAAGGTCTCGGCCAGCATCAGCGCCTGCGCGATCTCTCAGACGAGCGCCTCGCGCTGGAGGCGCGGCTGCGCGAGCTGTTCGAGCAGGTGGTCGGAGCGCGGATGCATCTCGGCTTTGCGCAGAACACCAGCCAGGCGGTGCGGCAGGCGCTCACCGTCTTCATGATCACGCTGCGAAAGATGGCGGCGACCTGCTCCGGTCCGACCGCGTGCCGGCTTCGCCTGGTGGCGCGCGAGGCGCTCGAGAGCTGTTATGAGGGCATCCCGTGCCAGATCATGCCGGCCTGGCGCGTCGCCGAGCAGGTGCCGGCGCGGCTCGGCGCCTTCGATCTCGTGGTCATCGACGATGCCTCGCAGTCCGACCTGCGCGAGCTCACGACGATGCTCAGGGGCCGCAAGGTTCTCGTCACCGACGAGGATCGGCAAACCGGCCAGCTGATCGACCTCGGTGGCCGCGACATCGAACCGATCGAGCATGACCTGCTGCGCCGCATTCCGCCGGCCATTCGCCAGTTCCTGCTGCCGGGTGCGGCGCTCTGCGATCTCGTCAAGGTGCTGTTCCCCGACCGGATGATCAGGCTCAGGGAGCACGTTCGCCGCGCCGATTCCGCGGTTCTGTCGACCACCGCCTTGCCGGCGCAGGCGGCAGAATCGCGCACGCCGGCTTTCGGCGAGCCGTCGCCGAACTGGGCGATGGCCGGCTCCGCGGACGGACGGCTGTCGCAGCCCGCGAGCGCGACGCGCGTAGCCTATACGCTAGAGGACGAGATCGCGACAGTGGCCGAGAGCCTGTCGCTCGCCCGCCGCGCGAGGGCAGAGAGCAGCGCCGAACCGGCCATCGTGATCGACGGCCCGCCGCAATGGCTCGGCGGCCGGGCAGGCGGGACCGGGCTCGACAGCGAGGTTCGCGTGCCGCGCTGGCTCGCGCGCGATGGCGCCGACGGGCGCGCCCCTGCGGGTGCATCGCCTGACATATCGGCTGCGGCCGCGCTGCCCTGGCTGGAGCCTGCTGCGCCGGTCGCCGGCGCGGAAACCGAGCTGCGCAAGGTTGGCGATCGCGCCGCGCCGGGAGCCGTGGACGCCCTGGCGGTCGCGGCCGTGGTGAGCGCGCTCACCGAAAAAGCCGCGCCCTCCGACAAGACGGAGCCGCGCATCGAAATCGACTTGTCGCCCGAGCTTGCCAGCATCGATCCGCCGCCGTTCGCGCCGCATCGGCGGCCTCCGGTTGATGAAACTCCGAAACGCCAGCGGCGCCTGCTCGGCCGGCACCTGATGGCCGCGGCCGCGGTCGTCGCGATCGCGATGGTTGGCGCGTCGATCTATTGGCAGCCGGCCATGACTAGCCTTCCGACGTCCTGGCAGACGGCACTGACCCGCCTCCCGGTCTGGACTGCGGCTTCCCCGGCCGCGGCGCTGCCCGGCGAGACCGCGCCGCGCAAGGTGACGGCCGATCGGATCACGCCTGAAGTCAGGGAAGCCAACGCCGGCGACGGCGCGGCCAGCACGGTCACGACCGGCGCAGCCACGGGCGAGACGATCGTCTCGCACGCGGTGCTGTACCAGGAGGATCCGGTCGATCCACACGGCAAGCGCTATTTTGGCACCGTGACCTGGCACCTCGAGCCTGGCGCCGGGTCGGTGCCGGCTTCGGTCAAGGGCGATGTCGAAATCGACAAGCAGATGAACGCGACCTTGTCGCTGCGCCGCAACGTCGACAGCGAGATGCCGGCGAGCCACATCATGGAGGTCAAGTTCAACTGGCCGGACGAAACCGCGCACAGCGGGGTCGATACGCTCAAGGGCGTCACCATGAAGGCCGTCGAGTCGGGACGTGGCGCTCCGCTGTCGGCAATGACTGCAAAGGTGACGCCCAAATATTTCATGATCGCGCTGTCCGCCGGCGATGTGGACATGAAGCGGAACGTCCTGCTGCTCAAGGGCAAGGAGTGGTTCGACATTCCGATCGTGTATAGCGGTGGCAGCCGCGCGGTTCTGGCGATCGAGAAGGGAGCGGACGGTGAGCGCGCGTTCAAGGACGCGTTTGCCGCCTGGGGGCAATGAGCAGGCGAGGGCACCGTGCCGCGGTCCCGTCATGACGATCGAGGATCAGCTACTGGAGCGGTTGCACGCGCCCGCGGCGGGTAGGGACGATCCGCCGATGGTCACCGTGACGCAGTCGGTGCCCTGCGAGCGGTGCGGCCGGATCGTGCGCGTGGCGATGAGCGCCTTGCGCCCGCCCAGCTTCGATCAGATCGACGAGCAGGTCGAATGTCCCGAGATCCAGGAGCGTCGGGGCAAAGGCGAGGGTGGGCTGCTGCTGATGATGTGCAGCTCCCTGAAGCGCTCGCTCGATGCCGGCTGTGAGAGCGTCGAGGTCATCGCGACGCCTCGGGACGATGGCGACAGCGGCCAGGTCGTCTGCCGCATCCCCGGCGTTTCGAGCACGTATTATTCGGCCGACGAGGCGCGCGGCCGCGCTGAAATCTGGGACGCGCACGGGCACACGAAGCTGGCCGCCAGGCTTCGTGCGGCAGCGGTGAAGGCCGAGCGCCAGCGGGTCAGCCGCGCCCGTGTTGCCATCGGCGTCGGCGCAATGGCCATCGTTGTCGCGGGTGGATGGTTCGCGCTGTTGCGAGAACCACAGCTGGCGTCCCCACCGCCGCCGGCGCAACAGTTTTCCGAGACGTCGGATGCCTCGCCAAGTCCCGCCGCGGTCCAGCCCGCGCCGGACACCTCTGTGTCGCAGCCCGCTTCGGCCGCGACCGAGGCCGCTCCGGTCCCGTCGCGGGATGCACCGACGGGTGCCGTGACGCGGTCGCTGTCGTCAGATCCATCGCAGAGCCAGGCCGTCGAACCGGAGCCGCCGACGCCGTCGCCGGCACAAGACGCCGCGATGGCGGCAGATGCCACGTCGCCAGCAGAGTCTGCGCCGGCCGCAGCTGCCGCTCCGAATGCATCTCCCACTCCGTCAGCGGAGAAGGTGCACCTGCCTGACCTCGTGATGATTCCCGGCGGAACGTTCGCGATGGGCGGGGTGGAGGTGGCGGAGCTTCCGGTCCATCAGGTCACCGTAAAACCGTTTGCGCTCGGCAAGTTTCCCGTCACGATTGGCGAGTGGAAGGAGTGCGTGGCTGACCAGGCCTGCGCCGCCGAGCTGGCGACTGGCGCGGATGACAACCCGGTCTCCAATGTGAGCTACGACGACGCGAAGGCCTATCTGGCGTGGCTCTCGAAGGTCGTCGGCAAGCCGTTTCGGCTGCCGACCGAGGCGGAATGGGAATATGCGGCGCGCGGCGGAAAATCGACCAGGTTCTGGTGGGGCGACCAGATGCGCCCCGGCATGGCCAATTGCAAAGGATGCAACGACACCGGCGAGCCCGCGCAGCTCATGAAGGTTGGCGGCTTTAACGCCAATCCCTTTGGCCTGTTCGACATGGGCGGCTGCGTCGACCAGTGGGTCGCCGACTCCTGGCACAGGAGCTACCAGGGAGCGCCGGCCGATGGCTCGGCCTGGGTCGATGAGGACGGTTTTGCGCGCGTCATTCGCTCGGGCTCGTGGAAGAACGATGCGAGCTATGTGCGCGCCGGGAGCCGCGATCACTACGACGCACGCGTCAGATATCCGACGCATGGCTTCCGTGTCGCGCTCTCGCTAGAGGGACTTTAGCGCATGATCCGGAAAAGTGTGCAGCGGTTTTCCGAAGAGATCATGCGCAATCAAGAATCTGAAGCGCGACGGCGATTAACTTGATCCCACCGCGCTTTAGGACGCGCCGATCGACTGTGCGGTCCCCTTTCTAGACATTCAACAAACATAGCCACAAGATCATTTGCCAACTGGAAAGTCATGGGTACAAGCAAACATCCGATTTCACCGCCTCTTGGCCTGACGTCCCTGAAAGGATCTCTTATCGCGCGCGTCAAGAACCTTGGATCGGTAGCGCTCGTGGTCGCGCTGATGCTGTCGCCTGGCCTCGTATGGGCGCAGGGGACGCCGTCGCCGAAGGACGCCTACCTCTACATCATTTCGCCGTCCGACGGCGACACGGTGAAGGGGGCGTTCTGGTGCCGCTTCGGCCTGCGCAACATGGGCGTCAGCCATGCCGGCGACAATTTTGCCAACAGCGGCCATCATCATCTGCTGATCGACGCCGACGAGCCGATCGACCCCGGCGAGCCGATCCCGCAGGACAGGAAGCATCTTCACTATGGCGCCGGCGAGACCGAAGCGCTGATCGAACTGCCCCCCGGCAGGCATACGCTGCAGCTCGTGCTCAGCGACGGCAAGCACTTCAACTTCGACCCGCCCGTCGTCTCCAAGAAGATCACGATCACCGTCAGCGGCGCCGATGCGGACGCTGCGTCGGACCGCCAGCACACCGTCCGTCACGCCCACAGCCGGATCAAGCACCATCGCTTGCGAACGGCGCGGCCGGCGCCGCAGACCTCCGCGGCCGATGCAGCGCCACCCGAAAACTCAAAACCCTCTGGCGCGATCGAGTTCCTCAGAAGCCATCTGTGGGGCACCGGCTCGAGCGCACCTGCCGGATCGAGCGGATCGAAATGAACGCCGGTCTCGCTCCGGGTGCCAGCCTTAGTAGTAGACGCCGGCCAGCGGCAAAATCCGCTGCAGGATTGCGCCGAGACAGATCAGCACCACCAGCAGCTTGAGCAGCTGGGCGAGCCGGCGATCGTTGGCAAAGCGGTCGATCGCCCAGAAGCAGATCGCTCCGACCACGATGATGATGAGGACGCCGATCAGAGCGGATATCATCTCTGCTTCCCTTGCGGTTCGTTTGCCGTCGCCCGGGCTGGACGACGCCAGGAATTTTCCGCGAGCCCAAGGGCGCGCGCAAGCGAAAACCGGTCATCATAGCCGGGGATTGGTGCTCTCAGACCATTGACCCGTATGCAAAGCGTGCGCGCTTGATTCGCGCGCCAGGTACAGGTTGCCCGAGCTGGCCGTCCCAGCGGCTCTTGCGAGCGTCATCCAAAACCTCTCGCCTTCCGGCCGCCAAATTTGCCGCCTGAAGGAGCTGCCGCGGCCGTTCTGGCCGCGGCATCTGATTGCCTCAAGCCGTTACCAGAGCCAGCCGACGCCGCCGAGAACCTGATCGTTCTGCGGGCCGGTGACGCTCTTGTCGGTGATCTTCGTGTAGTTCAGCTTGAACACCAGGCTCGGATTGGGGAACACGGCGACGCCGATGTCATGAAACGTCGTGTCGCCGTGGCCGGTCGGATTGTTGAAGCCATTGACGGGGTCGATGCCAAAGACGGCGCCGGTCTGCAGGTTCTGGCGGGTGTAGCGATAGAACGGCACAGCCTCCCAGTCGCTGCCGAGAATGTTGCCCATCGGGATGTGATAGGCGATCTCGCCCGAATAGCCAAACATGTCCTTGCCGACATTGTTGTCGTCGAGGCTGTCGTTGTTGGCACGCAGGTTTTCCGGGTTGCCGAAGCGGACATAGGCGTACTCGGCCCGCAGCTCCAGTCCGGTGTTGGGCAGGCGATAGCGGGCCTCGGTATCGAGGATCAGCATGCTGTT
>NZ_JAFATE010000370.1 GCF_019244115.1 Bradyrhizobium sp. | reverse complement strand
TGAGGCGGTGGAAGGGGCTTGCGAGCTCATGAATTTGATCCTGTTGAGAGGCGCAATCTCTCCGAAAAGTGCCGGCCTATCAAGCACAAAAGGCTCAAAAACGCCGCATCGCGTGATATAGCTGCCGGTAATCTTTCGGACCAGAAGAACGGATCATTTTGCGATGTCAGATCAGCAGCAAGCGCAGGCAAATCCTCTCCTCCAGGCCTGGCAGACGCCATGCGAGACGCCGCCCTTCGACCGGATCAGGCCGGACCATTTTCTGCCCGCCTTCGAGCAAGCCTTCGCCGATCACTCAGCCGAGATCGACGCGATCGCGCGCGATCCGTCGGCGCCCGACTTCGCCAACACCATCACCGCGCTGGAGCGCGCGGGCAAGCTGCTGACCAAGGTCTCTGCCGTGTTCTATGACTTGGTCTCTGCACATTCCAATCCGGAGATCCTGGCAATCGACAAGGAAATTTCGCCGCGGATGGCCCGCCACTGGAACCCCATCATGATGAACGCGGTGCTGTTTTCCCGCATCAAAGCGCTCTACGACAGGCGCGAGAGCCTGGAGCTGACGGCCGAGCAGAAGCGGCTTTTGCAGCGCACCTACATCAATTTCCGCCGCGCCGGCGCCGGCCTCTCCGAACAGGCCAAGGCGCGGATGGCCGAGATCAACGAGCGGCTCGCCCAGCTCGGCACCACCTTCAGCCACCATCTGCTCGCCGACGAGCAGGACTGGGTGCTGGAGCTCGGCGAGGCGGATCTCGCCGGCCTGCCGGACAGCTTCATTGCAGCCGCAAGGGCCGCCGCGGAGGAGAGGGGCCTCGCCGGCAAGGCCGTGGTGACGCTATCGCGCTCCTACGTCGAGCCGTTTTTGAAGAGCGCCGACCGCCGCGACCTCAGGGAAAAAGTCTACCGGGCCTTTGTCGCGCGCGGCGACAATGGCAACGCCAATGACAACAACGAAACCATCGTCGAAGTCCTGGCTCTCCGCGAGGAGAGCGCAAAGCTCCTGGGCTACCCGACCTACGCCGCCTACCGGCTCGACGACTCCATGGCCAAGACGCCGGAGAACGTCCGTAGCCTGTTGGAGCGGGTCTGGAAGCCGGCGCGGGCCAAGGCACTCGCCGACCGCGACGAGCTGCAGGCGCTGATCGCCGAGGAGGGCGGCAACTTCCAGCTCGCGCCTTGGGACTGGCGCTACTACGCCGAAAAGCTCCGCCTGCGGAAAGCCAATTTCGACGACGCCGCGATCAAGCCTTATCTCGCGCTCGACAACATGATCGAGGCCGCCTTCGATTGCGCCACCCGCCTGTTCGGCATCACCTTCGCCGAGCGCAAGGATATCCCCGTCTGGCATCCGGATGTGCGGGTCTGGGAGGTCAGCGATCGCGACCGCCGCCACAAGGCGCTGTTCTACGGCGACTACTTTGCGCGGCCCTCGAAACGTTCGGGCGCCTGGATGACCTCGCTGCGCGACCAGCAGAAGCTCGACGGCGAGATCGCCCCCCTGATCCTCAATGTCTGCAACTTCTCAAAGGGCGCGGACGGACAACCCTCGCTGCTCTCGCCCGACGATGCACGGACCCTGTTCCACGAGTTCGGCCACGGCCTGCATGGCATGCTGTCGAACGTGACCTATCCCTCGCTGGCCGGCACCAGCGTGTTCACCGATTTCGTCGAGCTGCCCTCGCAGCTCTACGAGCACTGGCAGGAGCGCCCCGAAGTGCTGCAGCGCTTCGCCCGCCACTATGAGACCGGCGAGCCGCTGCCGCAGGACCTGCTGAGCCGCTTCCTCGCGGCGCGCAAATTCAACCAGGGTTTTGCCACGGTGGAGTTCGTCTCGTCCGCGCTGATCGACCTCGAATTCCATACCCAGCCGGCCGCCGCGAGCCGCGACGTCCGCGCCTTCGAGCGTGCCGAGCTGGAAAAGATCGGGATGCCGGAGGAGATCGCGATGCGGCACCGGCCGCAGCAGTTCGGCCACGTGTTCTCCGGCGGCTATTACGCGGCCGGCTATTACAGCTACATGTGGTCGGAGGTGATGGATGCCGACGCCTTTGGTGCCTTCGAGGAGGCCGGCAACATCTTTGATCCCGCGGTCGCCAAGCGGCTGCATGACGATATCTATTCCACCGGCGGCTCGGTCGATCCGGAGGCGGCCTACGTCGCCTTCCGCGGCCGTGACCCCGAGCCCGACGCCCTGCTGCGCCGTCGCGGCCTGTTGGACGCGGCCAAGGCGGCCTGAGATGACGGCCACCCGGCTGTGGTTGATCTCGATGCTGTTCGCCGGCGCGCTCCTGGCCGGCGGCAGCACGGCGGAGGCGCATCCCCATGTCTGGGTCACGTCGACCAGCGAGCTGGTCTATGCGCCCGATGGCTCGCTCACCGGCGTGCGCTACGCCTGGACCTTTGATGACATGTTTTCCAGCTACGCGCTGCAGGGCGTCGAGACCAGGACCAAAGGGGTCTACACCCGGGAGGAACTCCAGCCGCTGGCGCAGACCAATGTCGAGGCGCTCAAGGAGTTCGACTATTTCAGCGTGGCCAAGGCCGACGGCAAGAAGCAGCAGTTCCAGGAACCGGTCGACTATTTCATGGACGCCAAGGACGGCCTGCTTACGCTGCATTTCATGTTGCCGCTGAAGACCCCGGTGAAGAGCAAGGAACTGTCACTCGACGTGTACGACCCGACCTTCTTCGTCGACTTCAAGCTGGCCGACCAGGAGCCGGCAAAACTGGTCGGCGCGCCGGCGGCCTGCCAGATCAAGGTCCAGCGCCCGGCTGACGGCACCGCCACGGCCCAGACGCTCGGCGAGCAGAATTTTGGCGACGGCGCCAATCTGACCTTTGGCGTCATGTTCGCCAACAAGATCACGGTGAACTGCCCATGATGCCGCTACTACTCCGCGCCCACTCGATCCGCACCCTCGTGATCGCCCTTGCGGCCCTCGTCGCACTCGCGAGCCTCGATGCGGCCCTGCATCCGCTGCTGGCGCAAAATCCGTTCGGCGGCCCGCGGCCTGCTGCCGCGCCAGAGGTCGGCGGCATCGTCGGCTGGCTGCTCGCCCGCCAGTCGGAGTTTTACCGCGAGATCTCCGCCGCGATCCGCAGCGCAAAATCCGATGGCTCGGCGGTGTGGACGCTGCTGGCCGTGTCCTTCGCCTACGGCATTTTCCACGCGGCAGGCCCGGGCCATGGCAAGGCGGTGATCTCCTCCTACCTCGTCGCCAACCAGGAGACCGCGCGGCGCGGCATTGCGCTGTCCTTCGTCTCGGCGCTGCTGCAGGCGCTGGTGGCGATCTTGATCGTCGCGATCGGCGCCTGGATCATGAACGTCACCGCAAAGACGATGTGCAGCGCGGAGACCGGCATCGAGATCGCGAGCTATGCCCTGATCGCGGCGTTCGGCGCCCGCCTGGTCTGGACCAAGGGCGGCGCCTTCATCAGCGCGCTGCAGACACAGCCAGAGCTGCGGATGGCCGCGGCTGGCGGGCATCACCATCATGGTGGGCACGACCATGATCACCATCATGGCCACGACCACGGTCATGCCCATGATCACGTCCACGACGCGCATTGCGGCCATTCGCATGGGCCGCAGCCGGAGCAACTCGCCGGTCCCGGCGGCTGGCGGCGCGGCCTCGCCGCGGTGCTGACGGTGGGCGTGCGGCCCTGTTCGGGCGCGATCCTGGTGCTGGTGTTCGCGCTCGCCAATGGCCTGTTCTGGGCCGGCATCGCCGCGACCTTGGTGATGGGGCTCGGCACCGCGATCACGGTCGCGACCATCGCGGTGCTCGCGGTCTCTGCCAAGGATGTCGCGCGGCGCCTGAGCTCCGCCAGCGAGGGCAGCGGCGCGCTCGTCATGCGCGGCATCGAGTTCGGCGCCGCCGGCCTCGTGCTGCTGCTCGGCCTTGGCCTGTTGTTCGGCTATCTCTCCGCCGAACGCGTGACCTGCTTCTAGACCGGCGCAGGAACAAGAGCCGGGACTCGCCGCAGGCGCCCGCATCCCTATCTGATACCAACGGATACGAGCGCTGATGTTTCCACTTCGTGATGCCCGGCCTTGCGCCGGGCATCCACGTCTTTCTTCCTTGATTGCCTCGAATACGTAGATGGCCGGGACAAGCCCGGCCGTGACGAGTCATCGGCTGAGGCCGTTCGTGTCGTTTTGCTGGATGCGTCCGGGAAGAAATTCCGGACTTGTCAAACCACGAAATCTGGCGATAGTCGCGCTCCCTTCGCATTCGACGGCGAAAACCAGCACAAGCAATCACGACGGAGCATCGCGCATGACCCCTGCGTGCGGCATAGATTTCGGCACTTCGAACTCGTCCGTCGGTGTCTGCGATGCAGATGGACCAAGCCTGCTGCCGATCCAGCGCGGCGCGACGTCGGTGCCGACGGCGCTGTTCTTCAGTTTTGACGACCATTCGACGACGTTCGGCCACGAAGCGACACCGGAGGCGGTGTCGGCCGTGTTTCTGACCGGCGGCGCGACCCGGATGCCGTCGGTGCGGACGACGATCGCCGCCGCGGTCCCGGCCGCGCGGCTCATTGCAGGTGATGCGTTCGGCAGTGTCGCGACGGGCCTTGCGCTCGATGCCGCCAAGCGGTTTGCGTGAGCGAGGACTGAAGGAACGTGGAGTGTAAGGACGAGCCACCGGGCCGAAATAAGCACCGCGTGAGGACGGCAGCCCAGAATACACGACGATCATCTGCTAGCGGCACTCCTGTGGCCGCCGCAGCCACGGTAAGGTTAACAATTGGTTTCGATTGTCGATAAAATTTTATCGATTACCATGATCGTCAGTCGAGCGGCGTGTGGACCCGCTGATGAGAGGTCCAGCCAACGCGGCGCTGCTCCAAGGACCTCGCTGAAATTCAGCGACGATGACCACCGGGATCCCAATGTTCAACACGATCACTCCCGAGAAGCGCGCGGCGCACGACCCGTGGGGGTCTACCGGACACTCGGGCCAGTCGGAAAACCGAGGAGAGCATCCCAATGCGCAGGGCGATCGCGAAGGCCGTCACGTGGCGGCTGATCGGAACCGCCGAGATTTTTGCGATCTGTTTCTGGACCACGGGGCACGTCGCGACGGCCGGCCACACGGCCGGGCTCATGGCCATCAGCTCGATCGTCATGTACGTGGCGCACGAGTTGGCATGGGGTTGGCATGAAGGCCGCACGGAGATCATGGGCCTATCGAGCTGCCGGGCGTCTGCTCAATCTCCTGCACGAGAGCGGCACGTATGTGAAGCTAACCGAGGCGGGGGCGGCGTTGTTTGCGTGATGGACGATTGAGACAGGCATGACCATCGAACTCACCTTGCTCGCCGCCAGCAGGGTCCTTGGGATCGCCCGATGCCGCCGATCGGCTTGATCGGACGGAGCGTTAGCTTCTAGCTGATGACCGGTCGACATGGAGCACCGCCCCACGAGACCCATTCCGCTTCATCCAGAACCTCTACCCGGCGTGGAACTCAGCACGTCGTGTTGCGGCCCGCGATCGATGGGGCGGTGGCGGCTCCCATGCACCGCTGCACTTCACCCGGCACGTCGTAGTCGCGCATGACCGTGCGGCTGTCGCGCAGGCCACAGGCCTCTCGCTGCACCACGAACATCCAGAGTGCGTGGCCGGCCTCCGTCACCAGAGCGCGCCGTACCTGTCGCGCCGACGCCGGTGCACCCGCGCGCGGATGGGCGGCATCGAACTCGCGCAGCCTGGCGAGGGCCGCTTCCAGCGCTCGCCCCATCCGTCCGAGCGCAGCCGCCGTCTCCTGGGCGATCTCATAGTCGAGAGCGTCGAGGGGCGTGCGATGAAGGCGAAAGTCGCGGGACATGGACCGTGTATAGCGCCACACGGGGCGCATGCGCAACCAAGCGCGCCACCTTTCGCGCTGTCGCATGGCCGATGATCGCGCGCTCAATCTCAAGGCCGTCTCGGCAGTCGGGTTTGCGCGACGTCACGGCATCGCGGCGGTGCGGATGCTGCGCTGACGGACGGCGATGAGGAGGCCGCCGACCAGCACCGTGCCGATGATGAACAGGAACGCGGCGGCGACGATGACCGGCGAGATGTTTTCTCGGATCGACGAAAACATCTGCCGCGCCAGCGTCAACTGGTTGGGTCCCGCGACGAACAGCGTGAGGACCACTTCGTCGAGCGAGGTCGCGAAGGCAAGCGCCGCGCCTGAGAGGATGCCCGGCATGGCGAGCGGCATGGTCACCAGCAGGAACACGCGCGCCGGCGCAGCGCCGAGACTGGCGGCGGCACGCTCGACCTGCGGATCGATGCCGTCGAGCGAGGCGGCAATGCTGACCAGCACGAAGGGGACCGCGACCACGGTGTGCGCGACGATGACGGCCGCATAGGTGTTGGCGAGGGCGAGGCGGGCGAGCAGGATCTGCAGCCCGATCCCGAGCACGACCGCCGGTACCACCATCGGCAGCAGAAACAGCGTGCGCAGCGCCGCACCGAACGTGATGCGGCGGCGCAGGCCGAGCGCGGCCAGCGTGCCGAGCACGGTCGCCAGAACGGTGGTGCCCGCGCCGACGATGAGGCTGTTCACGATCGACCGATGCCAGGCCTCGGCGGTGGCGAGCTCCTCGAACCAGCGGGTCGACAGATGGTTGATCGGATAGGTCAGAAGGCTGCTGGAGGTGAAGGCCAGCGGCAGAATCGCGATCAGCGGCGCCAGCAGGAACAGCACCGTGGCGGCACCGAACAGAAATCGCCCCGCGCGCAGCATCGCTCACGCCCTCGTGGTGTTGGCCGCGGACAGGCGGCCGTAGATGCCGTAGAGCACGAGCGTCGCCGCGAGCAGCACGATGCCGAGCGCGCCCGCCATGCCCCAGTTGGCCGAGCCGGTCGCGTAGAAAGCGATCACCGAGCTGATCATCTGGTCCTTCGGGCCGCCGATCAGCGCCGGCGTGATGTAGTAGCCGAGCGCCGCCATGAACACGAGCAGCGCGCCGGAGGCGATGCCGCGCAAGGTCAGCGGCAGCAGGACGTGGACGAAGGCGCGGATCGGGCCGGCGCCGAGCGAGGCCGCCGCCGGCACCAGGTTTTTCGGGATCGCGATCAGCACGCTATAGATCGGCAGCACCATGAAGGGCAGCAGCACATGCGTCATCGCGATGATGACGCCGGTGCGGTTGAACAAAAGCGGCAGCGGGCGGGCGGTCAGGCCGAGCGCGGACAGCGTCGAGTTGATGAGGCCCTGATCCTGCAGCAGGATGTACCAGGCGGTGGTGCGCACCAAGAGCGACGTCCACAGCGGCAGCAGCACCGCGGCGAGCAGCAATTGCCGGCGCCATCCGGCCGAGGACGCCACCAGCATGGCATAGGGCAGGCCGATCAGGCAGGTTGCGAGCGTCACGGTCGCGGCGACCAGGAACGTGCGTAGCAGGATGGCGCGGTTGGCGGATTCACCTTCCGGAATGATTGTGACGGCGCCCGACGTGTCGCGCTGCAGGTCGACAGCCGCCAGAAGATTGCGGTCGGTATAGGGATTGGTGGCATCCGCAATGGCGCGCCAGAACGGCACCTCGCGCCAGCGTGGGTCGAGCTCGGCAAGATCGAGCGGGCCGCCGCCCGCGCGCGCGGCGCTGACCGTCTTCCGCATCAGCGTCCGAAAGCCGGGCTGGGCGCTGTTCAACCGGCGCACCAGATCGCCTAGCACCTGATCGTCATCGATGGCCCGCAGATCCCGCACCAGCGCCTGTTGCATTTCGGCTGGCGGCGCGGAGGTGCGGTCCCATGCGGCGGAGGCGGCCGCGGTTGCCGGCAGATGGCGGCTGACGACCGGGTCGGACACCGCCTGTTCGAGCACCGAAAACAGTGGCCAGACGAAGAACACGCCGAGAAACAGCACCAGCGGGAGCACGAGCGCCAACTGGCCGAGGCGTTGCCCGGCCGCGCTCATGCCGCGATCACCCAGCAGTCGGCGGGCGCGAAATGCGCCACCACGTCGGCGCCGGCGGGCCATTCCGCAAAACGCCGATCGAGCCGGACGACGAGGCCGAACGCGGCCTCGTCGAGCTGCACACGCAGATGATCGCCCTGGTAGACGCTGTCCAGGACGCGAGTCGGCAGCCTGTTCGAGACGGCCGTAGCGGGCGGACCGAGCAGAATGCGTTCCGGGCGCACCGAGACCAGCACGCGCGCGCCCGGGGACAGCGCCTCGCTTCGCGGCACGGTCAGATGCCGGTCGGACGCCAGCGCGATTGTCGTTCCGTCGCCGCCGTGTTCCTTCACGGTTCCTTCGAGCAGATTGGTCTCGCCGATGAACTCGGCGACGAATTTCGTCCTCGGGTGATCGTAGATGTCGCGCGGCGAACCGATCTGCTCGATCAGGCCATGATTGAACACGGCAATGCGGTCCGACATGGTCAGCGCCTCGGACTGGTCGTGCGTCACGAACACGACGGTCAGTTCGAGCCGCTTGTGGAGGGCGCGGATATCGAGCTGCATCTGTTCGCGGAGCTGCTTGTCGAGCGCGCCGAGCGGTTCGTCCATCAGCACGACGGCGGGCTCGAAGACGAGCGCGCGGGCCAGCGCGACGCGCTGCTGCTGCCCGCCCGACAGCTGCGCCGGGCGGCGATCGCGCATCGCCGCGAGCTGCACCATGTCGAGCGCGCGCTTCACCTTGGCCTCGGCCTCGGCCCGCGCCATGGCGCGCATCTTCAACGGAAAGGCGACGTTGTCGGCAACCGACATGTGCGGAAACAGCGCATAATTCTGGAACACGACGCCCATTGCGCGGCGGTGCGGGGGCAGCTGGTCGATGCGCTGGCCGTCGAGCAGGATGCTGCCGGCGCTCGGCTGCTCGAAACCGGCGAGCAGCATCAACAGGGTGGTCTTGCCCGATCCGGAGGGGCCGATCAGGCTGACGAACTCGCCGCGCTCGATATCAAGCGACAAATCCTTGATGACCTGAACCGGGCCGAACGATTTCGAGACCTGATCAATGCGGATACGCGGGATGGCCAAGGCCGCCCTCCGTGGGCTGTGCTGTTCCAATCATCCGGTGTGATGAGTTCAGCATCGGTTGCTGCCGCGCCGGAGGTGCGCTCCCTCTCCCCGCTAGCGGGGAGAGGGTTGGGGTGAGGGGGAGTCTCAGGGGACTGAGGTCGTGGAGAATCCCCCTCACCCGCATCGCTAAAACGATGCGACCTCTCCCTGCAAGCGGGGAGAGGTGAACCGCCCGCGGGGAGAGACCTTTCAACCAAACCTCATCACGCACTGTCAATTTGTTACGCTGGTCGAAAGGCTACTTGGCGAGCCAGGCGTCGAAACGCTTGGTCAGGGTCTCCAGATTGTCGATCCAGAAATCCACGTTCAGCGCCTGGGCACCTTCCATGTTGGCCGGCGCGGTCGGCAGATCGGCCAAAAACTGCGGCGGCACGCGCTTGCCGGCTTCCTTGTTCGGCAGGCCATAGGCGATGTACTCGGGCAGTTTCGACTGGTTCTCAGGCTTCGAGGTGAAGGCAATGAAATCGAAGGCGGCCTGCTTGTTCTCCGCGCCCTTCAGCACCACCCAGCTGTCGACGGCATAGATGCTGCCCGGCCAGACCACCTTGAACTTCTTGCCTTCCGAGCGGTCGATGCCGGTGATGCGCCCGTTATAGGCGCTGGTCATCGCCACTTCGCCCGATGCGAGCAGCTGCAGCGGCTGCGCACCGGACGACCACCACACGAGATTCGGCTTCAACTCGTCGAGCTTCTTGAAGGCGCGGTCGACGCCATCAGGCGTTGCCAGCACCTCATAGACCTTGTTCGCCGGCACGCCGTCGGCCATCAGGGCGAATTCGAGGGTATATTTGGCGCCCTTGCGCAGGGCGCGCTTGCCGGGGAATTTTTGCACGTCCCAAAAATCCGCCCACGATTTTGGTCCGTCGGCGATCTTTGCGCCGTCATAGGCGATCGCGGTCGACCAGACGATGGCGCCGACGCCGCAGTCGCTGACCGCCGAGGGCAGGAACGCATCCTTGCCGCCGAGCTTGCTCCAGTCGACCTTCTCAAACAACCCGTCGGCGCAGCCGAGCGCGAGCTCGTCGGCCTCGACCTGCACCGCATCCCACGCCGGATTGCCGGCCTTGACCTTGGCCTGCAGCACGCCGATGCCGCCGTCCCAGGCTTCGTCGAGCACCGGCTTGCCGATGGCCTTGGAGAACGGCTCGAAATAGATCTTGCGCTGGGCATCCTGATAGGTGCCGCCCCAGGACACCACCGTCAGGTCGCGCGCCGACGCGCCGGTGGCTGTGATCACTGCCGACAACAGGCCGAGGACCGCGATGGTCGATACTGTCTTGCTGTTGCTCATTGCTCTCCCCCTGGTCACGATACGCGCTGCGCCGCTGCTCAAGAACCAGCCTGACCGGAGCACCGTCACCCAGTCTGCGTTGGCGCGCCATCAGGCATCTAAGCGAGCATAGTGGAGGCCGCCGCCATGGCTGGCAAGGGCATAGTGCACGAGACCTCTATGGACCGCGCCCGCGGAGCTTCCTATGTTGTTTGATGGCTCGCTGGGCGGCGATTCCTCCGGGAAAACCGCTTCTTGTTCGATCGACGGGAAAGCATGGTCAAACGCACGGGCAGTGCCGATCTTCCTCTGCATGGCGGGCGCGTGCCGGTCTGGCTCGGCGTGCGCATGGCGACGCTCGGCGCCGTTATCACGGAGGCGATCGTCCATCATTATGGCCGCGACGCTTTTCTCGAGCGGCTTGCGCATCCGTTCTGGTTCCAGTCGTTTGGCGCCGTGATGGGAATGGACTGGCATTCGTCGGGCATCACCACGAGCGTCATCGGGGCGCTCAAACGCGGGCTTGGCTCCCGGCAGGACGAACTCGGCCTCTATGTCTGCGGCGGGCGCGGCCAGCATTCGCGCAAGACGCCGGACGAGCTTCGCTCGCTCGCCGAGCGCACCGGTTTTGATGGCGAGCGCCTGACACGGGTCAGCCGCCTGGTCGCAAAGGTCGACAGCGCCGCCGTGCAGGACGGTTTTGATCTTTATCTGCACGGCTTCTTCGTGACCGTCGACGGCAAATGGACGGTCGTGCAGCAAGGCATGAATGGCGACAAGAAGCAGGCGCGGCGCTACCACTGGCACTCCCAGGCGGTGCAGGATTTCGTCGAGGAGCCGCACAGCGCGATCGACGGGCCGGAGCAGGGCGAGATCGTCAACCTGACCGACCGCCGCGCGGCGACGTCACGGCATGGTCAGCTGTCGCTGCTGGCCGAGCTTGGTCCCGACCGCATCATCGGCGAGTTCGAGGCGCTGCAGGGCGACGCCCCGGCCCAGGGCACGTTGCCGCATCTGATCATGCCCGCGCATCATGATGTCAGGCCGAAGGACGTCTTTGCGCGGCGGCTGCATGGCACGCTTGCCGCCGCGGCCGAGCGCGGTCCGCTGGATTTTTCCGAGCTGCTGCTGGTGCCGGGTGTCGGGGCCCGCACCGTGCGCTCGCTCGCCATGGTCGCGGAGGTCGTGCATGGCGCGCCCTATCGCTTCGCCGACCCGGCGCGCTTTTCGTTCGCCCATGGCGGCAAGGACCGCCATCCGTTTCCCGTGCCGCTCAAGGTCTACGACCAGACCATCCGCGTGCTCAAGAGTGCGGTCGAGCGCGCAAAGCTCGGCAGCGACGAGAAGCTCGGCGCACTGAAGCGGCTCGATGACCAGGCGCGGCGGCTCGAACATGTGTCCGGCCCGTCGGTCGACTCCTTCATTGCGACCGAGCGGCTCGCCTCACCCATCCTCGACGGCCGCTCGGTGTTCGGCTGGGAGCGGGATCTGCAGGCGGCGAAAAAGCGGGGAACGTCGTAGCGCGGAATAGCATTGGGGACAGTGAGCTTACAGCGGGAGGACGAGATGTTGCGTTCATACCTGTTATCCGCCATGGCGGTCGTGATGATCAGCGCGACCGCGGCCAGGGCGGACAACCAGTCCGACTGCCAGAAGGGCATCGCAATGCTCAAGGCGGAGCTCAAGAAGAAACATCCACCGCCCGTGCTCGCCACGCTGCGCAAGGCGCTCAGCGATGCCGAGACCGAGGTGATCGAGGCCGACTGGTCCGAGTGCATGGACCTCATCAAGAGCGCGCGCGCCGCGCTCGGCAGGTGAGCGCCTTGCGCGAACCGACCGCTCTGTGTAGGTCGACCTTTGTCTGCAGATAAGTCGCAGTCAGCCGGAGGTCTCTTGGTGCGCGTCGGGGATGGTTTGCCCGATGCGCCACAATACCCCGGTCGGATCGACGAGCACGAAATCCCGGAGGCCCCATGGCCGATCCTCGGGAGCATCAACCTTCACACCATACTTGACCGCCAGCTTATTGTCCTGAACGTGGCTCCACCAGGCTTCGACGTTCTCGACAAGAAGATGCATCATGAAGTTATCGGCGTGTTCCTTGACGTAGAAGTTCTGCAACAGAAAGCTCGAGCTACCGTGATGCAGATATGCGAGTTGGTCCGACGACCATCCAAGATCGAACCCCAAATCCTGGTAGAAGCGCTTGGACAGGGCGAAATCCTTGGATGGAACGAAGGCTTTGACTTCGATTGCGGTCATGTCCTGCATTGCCGTAAATCTCCTTGCTTCCGAGACACCCGTCGGGCCGTGAGGCTGACAGCTTCATTGGGCCGTGTTTGGGTTCGGCATTGCGTTCCAACCCTTACCCCGGAATGAAGCCTGTTCGGTCCCCGGAATGAAGCCTGTTCGGTGTCGAAGACCCAACGCGGTTCTCCTTCGCGATCCTTAAGAGCTCACCTGCGGGATTTCAATACGCCGCCATCAAAATGGAAGGTGGTCTTAGTCGGGAACAGCGAACATGTCTCTTCAGAGAAGATTGATTTGACTGGAGCAGCCGAGGCCATTCCGTTTGACGCCGTCCTACGTTTCTGGCTCGGTCGGTCGGCTTGGCCGCCAGATCGAGGAAGATGATGAGCAAGGAAACAGCCCTGCCGATCGCCGATCGGGCGACGAGGCAATCGATCTTCGATTGGCTCGAACGCTTCGCCGCCTGCGTCAGGGCGGTGGACTATGCTGCCGCTCGTCCGTTCTGGCATCCCGACATCATCGCGTTCGGCACCTATCAGGAACTCATCCACGGCCGCGCGCGCTGGACCGAGACGCAATGGGACAATGTCTGGCCTCGTACGGCGGATTTCGTATTCGACCTCGACCATACGGCGGTGCTGGTCAGCGCCGACGGCGGCATGGCGACGGTGATCACGCCTTGGACGAGTACCGGTTTCCATGCGGACGGCAGCCGCTTCGATCGGCCGGGGCGGGCGACGATCGTTCTCGCGCGTCAGGCCGATGGGCGCTGGCTCGGCATTCATTCCCACATGTCGCTCCAGCGCGGTGTGCCGCAGGACAGCCACGGCAACCGGCCAGTCAAGGCCCGCTAGTTGCGTGCAGTCGCCAGCTGCCAACGCACTGCCAGGAGGCAGCTGGGGTCCACCGGCCGACGCGCTGACGCATTCGCGAAAGCAGCTCCTGACCCTGAATATTGACAAACCGCCTTTCGACGCTTTCGTCGAAAACTTTTCCGGGTCGAGTGTCGGCTCAAAACGCGCTCGGACGTCCTCGGCTCGAGGACGATATCAGGGAGTTCTAAATGGCCCGGATCAGCGATGTGATGCCCGAAATAGTCTCCGACGCGCAGTGGCGAGAGGCCTCCGAAGCCTTGCTCACGAAGGAGAAGGCGCTGACCCGCGCCCGAGACGCCCTGGCCGCCGAGCGCCGCCGCCTGCCGATGACGAAGGTCGAGAACGCCTACATCTTCGAAAGCGCGGAGGGCAAGGTGAGCCTCGTCGATCTGTTCGATAACCGGCCGCAGCTCCTCCTGTACCACTTCATGTTCGCGCCAGGGGTGCACGGCTGGCCGACCGCCGGATGTCCGGGATGTTCGATGTTCACTGACAATATCGGCCAGTTTACGAGCGAGCATCTGAAGGCGCGCGGCATCACGCTGGCGCTTGTGAGCCGCGCGCCGCTCACGAGCCTGGAAGCTTATCGCAAGCGGATGGGTTGGCCGCATCGATGGGTGTCGAGCGCGAACAATACCTTCAATGTGGACTTCGGGATCACCACGCCCGAGGGGGAGCGGCATGGTCTTTCGGTGTTCCTGCGCCGCGACGAGGACGTCTACCGTACATATTTCACATCCCAACGTGGGTGCGAAGCGCTCGGAAATGTCTGGGGTTTTCTGGACGCGACGCCCTATGGGCGACAGGAAGCTTGGGAGGACTCGCCGCCCGCTTGGCCGCAAACCCAGCCTTACGCGTGGTGGCGCAGGCACGACGAGTATCCAGCGTCAGTAGGGCGGGAGCAGGCCGACGGATGAGAGGCCCGGGTCAATATGGCGGCGATTTCCGCCTATGGCCTCACCCGGAGCGTTCGGAATCAGCGCTCACGTCGGCTGCCTGCGTTATGGTTGACCGATCCGCCGGTGGCGCCGGGCTTCAAGGAATGATGTGGTTTGGCCCGGAGCTAGTCAGCGTCCGTGACATTTCTTAGGCTGTCAGTATTCGTTGGATCAAAGCGCGAGCAATTCAAATGGCGATGGAGCAGAGGGGTGCGAAAGGCGAGGGATTTGCGACCATTTCTACTGACGGCCGCGTCCTGGATTCCTGGTTTCTTCAGCTGCGCTTGAGTGCGCAGGCTGATGGGGCAGCGACGGCGCGGCTGACGGAGCGGGAGATCAAAGTGTCATTGGGCGAGCCGGCAGCCGGATATGCGCGGCACGACGATATTCGCAATGTCGATATCGTTCCGATCCGCACCGAAATTGGGTCCCTCGCATCCGCGCCCGTTGACGTGCACGACGCGTACCTTCGGCTCCACCTCCTTAGCCATCGGCTCGTCGAACCCAATCGCCTGAACCTTGAAGGGATTTTCAGCCTGTTACCGAACGTTGCCTGGACCACTCTTGGTCCGTGCGAATGCTCTCGTGTGCCAGAAGCGCGAATGGCGGCCCGAAAGCGCGGCCTGACTTTCGAGGTGACCGGCGTGGATAAATTTCCGCGCATGACCGACTATGTGACGCTCGCGGACGTGAGAATTGCAGATGCGGATCGCGTGAGGCTGGGAGCCTACTTGGCACCGGGCACGACCGTCATGCATGAAGGCTTTTGCAATTTCAATGCAGGCACGCTTGGTCATTGCATGGTCGAAGGTCGGATAAGTGCCGGTGTGGTTGTGGGTAGCGGCAGCGACGTTGGTGGCGGCGCGTCGATCATGGGGACGCGGTCGGGAGGAGGGAAAGAGAGGATTACAATTGGCGAGCGCTGCCTGATCGGAGCCAACGCCGGCATCGGCATTTCACTGGGTGATGATTGTGTGGTCGAAGCAGGTTGTTATGTCACAGCAGGCGCCCGCCTCCTTTTGGAAGATGGCCGAGTAGTGAAAGCTAGAGAACTCTCGGGTCAAAATGGGCTCCTATTTCGACGCAACTCCCAGAGCGGTGCTCTTGAAGCAACCAGGCGCACACCAAATTGGGACGGCCTCAACTCGCAACTTCACAGCTAGAAACCTGAAAGAGTCACCCAGCGACAATCGTGACACGCCTTACTCTCGAGCAAAAACAGCGATGTCTCCAATTGCCCGACTGAGAAATCTTCTGCAATCGTTGTCTGCTATCGGAGGTAGTGCAGGCCAGATTTGTTCCGCGTGAGACTTTCGGCCGTTGACCCAGAACGGTCATCACGGTTACAGGTGTTGGTCAGCCAGCCAGTTCGTGATGGTTTCGGAGAGCGGCCTCGCATTTTCAGCAAAAAAATGGCCCCCGGGGTTTGGCCCCGCCGGGTCCGGCAGCAGCGTGAATTTTATGCTGGGGACCAGGGAGCCTGGGGATGTGGCCGCAGAAAGCAAGACATAGGGCTCGAACGCGGTGATTATTGTGTCACCGGCGCGGCCCCAAAGGGGAGAGAATGAACGCTTTGGCATTGGGTCTTCCCCGGAATCGAATGATCGCGGCCAGTTTGGACATCGCCTTTGGAGCAGCTGGCTGCCGCGCAGAAGTTGTCTGAGGGAGGACGTTCATGGTGGGTGCCCCGGCGGTGCGCCGAAGCTATCCCAATTTCCTATCCTCTGA
>NZ_JAFATE010000809.1 GCF_019244115.1 Bradyrhizobium sp. | reverse complement strand
TTATTGGATATGGCAGCGCGTGGGGCGCTGGCTGAGGAGAAAGCACGGAAAAGCGACGTGGCCGAGGCTGCGCCGCCGCTATTATCTCAGCGCCCCGGGACAACGACGGCAATGGACCGAAGGGGCCAAACGCCTGCGGTTTCTCTGTGACGGAGGAACGATGCATTACCCGGATCAGAGCATTGCGAAACCGAACGGATGGACCGCAGACGGAGAGCACCAGCAACGCGAAGGCGTGCGCAGCTTCTGGAATGCGTTTCAACGTCTCAGACATATCTGAGACCCACCCATAGGCGCACGAGCGCCCATGCATGGAGAGCCGGATGCTTGGAAACCTGCACGTCCGGTTCGGGAAGAGAGATGGAGAAACTTGTCTCCGCAAGGAGATGGAGCGCTTCATCTCTACTTTCACCATCGTCTCCATCAGTGTTGATGGAGAAATGATACTCGAGCACCGGACACAATGCTGTAAGGTCGTCAGGACGAGCTGAGACGGGCTAGTCCCTCCCGAGAATTTTTCGAGGGAGGGCGCGCTTATACGTCGTTCCGACGTGCGCTTCGCCGTGCCACTGATCTGATCGCGATGGCGATCTATCATCTTCACGTCAAGGTCATTGGCCGCAAGGTCGGAAGTAGCGCGGTGGCGTCGGCCGCCTACCGCTCCGCCTCGCGGCTTCGCGACGAGCGGCTTGATCGCAGCCACGACTTCTCCGGCAAACGCGGCGTCGTCCATTCCGAGGTGATGCTGCCGGAGAACGCGCCGCAGGCTTGGAGCGACCGCGAACGGCTATGGAATGAGGTCGAGGCGTCCGAGGTTCGTAAGGATGGCCAGCTTGCTCGTGAGGTGGAGTTCGCCCTTCCGCGTGAGATGACGCAGGCACAGGGCATCGAGCTGGCCCACGACTTCGTTCGGGGCGAGTTTGTTGAGCGGGGCATGATCGCCGACCTCAATGTGCATTGGGACATGGCCGAGGACGGCATGGCCAAACCCCATGCCCATGTCATGCTGACCATGCGCGCGGTGAACGAGAACGGCTTTGGTCAGAAGGTACGGGACTGGAACCGCACCGAGATGGTGGAGCGCTGGCGCAGGCGCTGGGCCGAGCTTGCCAATGAGCGCCTGGCCGAACTCGACATCGACGCGCGCATCGACCATCGCAGCCTCGAAGCCCAGGGCATCGCGCTCGAGCCGCAAAGCCAGATCGGGGCGCCCGCCAGGCGCATCGAGGATCGGCATCCCCGGCGACGGGACCGCCGCCGACCGCGCCGAACTGCACCGCGAGATCGCCCGCGGCAATGGGATGCGGATCATCGCCGATCCGTCGCTTGCACTGGAGGCGATGACCCAGCAGCAATCGACCTTCACGCAGCGCGACATGGCGAAGTTCGCGCATCGCAATAGCGACAGGATCGACCAGTTCAACGACGTCATGGGTGCGATGCGCAAGGCACCCGATCTGATTGAACTCGGCAAGGACGCCCGCGGCGAAGATCGCTTCACGACGCGCGAGATGATCGAAGCCGAACAGCGCCTGCACCGCGCCGCAGATCGGATGGCGGAGCGGGAGCGCCATGAGGTGCGGGACGGGGATCGCGAAGCGGCGCTGGCGCGTGCGGAAGCCCGCGGTCTTGTGCTGTCAGGCGAGCAGGCCGATGCGCTGGCGCATATCACGGACGGGCGCGATTTGGGCGTCGTGGTCGGCCATGCCGGGACAGGCAAAAGCGCGATGCTGGGCGTGGCGCGGGAGGCCTGGGAGGCCGCGGGCTACGAGGTCCGGGGCGCGGCGCTCTCCGGCATTGCCGCGGAAAATCTCGAAAGCGGATCGGGCATATCCTCCCGCACCATTGCCAGCCTGGAGCATGGCTGGGAACAAGGCCGAGATCCCCTCACCTCGCGCGATGTCCTGGTCATCGACGAGGCGGGCATGGTGGGCACGCGCCAGCTCGAGCGCGTGCTGTCCCATGCGGCAGAGGCCGGAACGAAAGTGGTGCTGGTCGGCGACATCAGGCAGTTGCAATCCATCGAAGCCGGCGCGGCCTTCCGCTCGATCCATGAGCGGCACGGCGGGGCGGAACTCGGCGAGGTGCGCCGACAGCACGAGGACTGGCAACGGGGCGCGACGCGCGATCTGGCGAACGGCAGGACCGGTCATGCGCTGGAGGCTTATCGCTCCCATGGCATGGTACATGAGGCCCAAACCCGGGAGCAGGCGCGAGGCGATCTGATCGACAGCTGGGATCGCGACCGGCAGGCAGCGCCGGAGCGCAGCCGTATCATTCTCACTCACACCAACGACGAGGTGCGGGCGCTGAACGAGGCGGCGCGCGAACGGATGCGGGCTGCCGGCGATCTCGGGGATGACATCCGCCTGACGGTCGAACGCGGCGTGCGCCGCTTCGCCAGCGGTGACCGCGTCATGTTTCTGCAGAACGAGCGCGGGCTCGGCGTGAAGAACGGCACGCTCGGGATC
>NZ_JAFATE010000478.1 GCF_019244115.1 Bradyrhizobium sp. | reverse complement strand
GGCGTCATCAAGACGCCGATGCATCCGCCCGCGATCCACGAGTTTCTCGCAGGGCTAGCGCCGATGAGCCGCATGGGAGAGCCGAAGGATATCGTCGACGCCGTGTTGTATCTGGAACAGGCGACGTTCGTGACCGGCGAGATCCTTCACGTCGACGGCGGCGCCTCGGCTGGCCAATGGTAGGAGGTTTGCGATGTGGCCCGACCGGCGACTGATTGAACTCTTTGCGATCGAGCATCCCCTGGTTCTGGCGCCGATGGCAGGACTGGGAACAGTCGAGCTCGCTGCCGCGGTGTGCGCTGCCGGCGGACTCGGCTCGATTGGATGTGCAACGATGCAGCCGCAACTCGCCGCGCAGGCGATCGAGGAATTGCGACGGCAGACGCGCAGGCCGATCAACGTCAATTTCTTCTGTCATCGTCCTGCAGCGCTGGACAGCAACCGCGAACAGGCCTGGCGTGATCGGCTTTCGCCCTATTGCCGCGAGCTGGGAATCGAGCCTGAGCCGCCGCCGCGTCTGGACATCCCGCCCTTTGACGATGCCATGTGCAAGATCGTCGAGCAGACCGGGCCCGAAGTGGTCAGTTTCCATTTCGGTTTGCCGGAGGCCGGACTTTTGGCGCGCGTCAAGGCAGCGGGCTGTCTCGTGATGTCGTCTGCGACCACCGCCGGGGAGGCGCTCTGGCTCGAAGCTCACGGTGTCGATGCGGTGATCGCGCAAGGCGCCGAGGCCGGCGGCCATCGTGCGACCTTTCTTGCTGGCCATCTCAACCGCGCGATGGCGTCGCAACCCGGCACGTTGGCGCTGGTGCCGCAGATTGCGGATGTCGTCAGCGTACCCGTGATTGCCGCCGGCGGCATTGCCGACGGACGCAGCATCGCCGCGGCGTTCGCGCTCGGCGCCTCAGGCGTGCAGGTCGGAACGGCGTTTCTGCTCTGTTCCGAGGCCGCAACATCAGCCATGCATCGCAACGCGCTGCGGCATGCGTGTGACGACCAGACCCTGGTCACAAACGTATTCTCCGGGCGACCCGCGCGCGTCATCGCCAACCGCCTGGCGTGGGAGCTCGATGCGCTGTCGGACGCAGCTCCGGATTTTCCGCTTCCGCTCGGCGCGTTGGCGCCGCTGCGCGCCGAGGCGGAACGGCAGCAGAGCCACGATTTCACGCCGCTCTGGTCGGGCCAGGCGGCTGCGCTTGCAAGGGAGATGCCCGCCAGGGCGCTGGTGATGGCGCTGGTGCAAGAGGCCACCAAACGTTTCAAGCACCTTGGATGCAGCAAGGCAGGCTGACCTTGCTTGCGCGCATCCATGTCTCCGATCCAATGTCGGATCGCTGTCACACTTAGGCGACGTGCACCTGCTTCTCGCCATGGCGCTGCGAAAGTGTGAAAATCTCGACGCCATCGGCGGTCACGCCGACCGAATGCTCGAACTGCGCCGAGAGCGAGCGGTCGCGCGTGACAGCGGTCCAGCCGTCGGATAAAATCTTCACATGCGGCTTGCCGAGATTGATCATCGGCTCGATGGTGAAGAACATGCCGGCTTTGAGCGGCACGCCTTCGCCGAGACGGCCGATATGGATGATGTTCGGCTCATCGTGGAACAGCCGTCCGAGGCCATGGCCGCAAAAATCCCGCACCACGCTCATGCCCTGCGGCTCGACAAAGCTCTGGATCGCATGGCCGATATCGCCGGTCGTCGCGCCGGGCTTCACCGCCGCGATGCCGCGCATCATCGCCTCATAGGTGACCTCGATCAGCCGCTCGGCCTTTCGCGCGATCGGGCCGATCGCATACATCCGGCTGGAATCGCCATACCAGCCGTCGACGATGAAGGTCACGTCGATATTGACGATATCGCCTTCCTTTAGCGTGCGATCGCCCGGCATGCCGTGGCAGACCACATGGTTGATCGACGTGCAGGTCGAATAGCGGTAGCCGCGATACATCAGCGTCGCCGGAAAGGCGCCATGGCCGAAGGCGAAGTCGCGGACGAAATCGTCGATGACAGCGGTCGCAAGCCCCGGTTTGATGATGTCGGTCAGCTCGTCGAGGCATTTTGCGACCAGGGCGCCCGCCTTGCGCATGCCGGCAAACGCGCTCGGACCGTGCAGCTTGATCTGCCCGGTCTTGCGCAAGGACGTGTCGGTCGCGTCGATATAGCTCATGGAACCGCCGATTGTCGGGGAAGTCACTGATTTGACCGGTTAATCTAATGATTGCCGCGGTCCGCGCAAGCCGGGCGTCCCCGGTCAGTTCGATACCTCCACGCTGGTTTCGACCGGCAGCGCGCCGCCGCGAACCCTGAGTTCGCGGACCGGATAGGGAACACGGATCCCCTCGCGCTTGAAAGCCTCCCACAGCGACAGCATCACCTCGCTCTTGGTCTTGTCCATGTCGCTGGGGTCGGCGACCCAGAACGTGAGCGAGAATTTCATGCCGGCCTCCGCGAACTCGGTGAGCAGGCAGTTTGGCGGCTTGTTCTTCAGCGCGAGCGGCGTCGTGGCCGCGGTCTCGATCGCGAGCTTGCAGACGAGCCGCGGATCGGCGTCGTAATTGGTGCCGAAATTGACCTTCACTAGCGTGTTCTTGTCGGTATAGGTCCAGTTCGTCACCTTCTGGGTCACGAGATCTTCGTTCGGGATCAGGAACTCGCGCCCATCACCGGCCGCGACTGAGATGTAGCGGGTGTTCATCGCGCTGATGCGGCCGGAATTGTCGCCGATCGTGACCAGGTCGCCCGGCTTCACCGACTTGTCGGCGAGCAGGATGATGCCGCTGATGAAATTGGCGACGATCTTCTGCAGGCCGAAGCCGATGCCGACGCCGACGGCACCGGAAAACACCGCCAGCGCCGACAGGTTGATGCCGACCGCGCTCAATGCGAGCGTGACGGCGAAGATCATCAGGCCGAGGCGGACCATCTTGATCAGCAGCACCTGGATCGACGGCGTCAGGTCGCCCGAGCGCGTGATGCGGCTCTCGACGAAATTGCTGGCGATGTTGGTCAGCCACAGCGCGACGATCAGCAGCACGCCGAGCTTGATCACGACCAGCGGCGTCAGGCGCAAGCCGCCAAGGACAACCGACACCGAGTCCAGCGCATCGAGGACGTTATCGAGCTGGCCGATGATGCTGAGCGCGGCCACCAGCCAGGCCGAGATCGAGACCACGCGGACGATGAACGGATTGCGGATCACCGACGTGACGAGGCGGATCACCAGCCAGGCGGCGCCGAGCTTGGCACCCGTCGCCAAGAGATAGCTGCGGCTCGGCCAGGTCGCATGCACCATGACCAGTCGCTCCAGCGCCACCAGCACCGTGAACACCGCGGTCGATATGCTGTCGATCGTGACGCGCAGGGAATACCGGAAGGGCGCCGGCCAGCCCATCACGCGCGAGGTGAGGTCGATGCGCGAGCGGATGGCGGCACCGGCGAGGTACGCCATGCCGCCGCCGGTGAGCAGCAGCCCGACCTGAAAATAGAACCAGGGCGAGGTGAATTCCGCGCCCACCGATTGTGCCGCCGACAGCAGCCAATCGAGGGTCTCGTGCAGGTCCATGGTCGGAATCTCGATCAAGGCGGAAACATCCGATCAATGCCATTCGCGGACGCATCGAGACAAGCGGTATCTCTCGTCGCGGCGGCGATAGAGACCGCGCGGTGCCCGTTGCGGTGGCGGGACGCCAATCCGGGCGCTACGGATCATGAGATGCGGCAATTCGGCGCGAAATCGGGAAAACCTTGGCTGGGCGGGCAGAAAATGGGTTGGCGTCGAAGTGTGGCGACGATAAGGATGAAAACACAATCATTTACGTTGATTTTACCCGCCCCATGACCTCTCTCGATTCGGTCAGCCTGGCCATCCTGCTCGGTGCCGTGCTGGTGATGGCGGGCATCCTGTCGAGCCTGCTCGCGCTGCGCTTCGGCGCGCCGCTGCTGCTGGTGTTTCTGGTCATCGGCATGCTGGCGGGCGATGCCGGCCCGGGCGGGTTAGAGTTCAGCGACGTGCGGACCACCTACCTCGTTGGCTCGGTGGCTCTCGCCCTGATCCTGTTCGACGGCGGCCTGCGCACGCGCTTCCAGAGTATCCGCGCCGTGCTCGTGCCCTCGATGGGGCTGGCAACGATCGGCGTGCTGGTCACTGCTCTCATCACGGCGCCGGTGGCGAAGTTTGCGCTCGATCTGAACTGGACCGAGGGGCTTCTCGTCGGCGCCGTGGTGGCCTCGACCGATGCGGCGGCCGTGTTCCTGCTGGTGCATGCGCAGGGCCTGCGCCTGCGGCCGCGCGTCGGCGCGACTCTGGAAGCCGAATCCGGCAGCAACGATCCGTTCGCGGTCTTCCTTACGCTGATGCTGGTCGAGTACATCTCGATCGGCAGCGGCTCGGCCACGCATGTGCTGGAAGAGTTCGGCCGCGAGGCCGTGTTCGGTGCGCTCATAGGGTTTGCCGGCGGGCGGCTGGTGGTGATCGCCCTCAACCGCGTGGCGCTGCCGCAGGGGCTGCACGCGCCGTTCGTGACGACGGCCGCGCTGGTCGTGTTCGGCATCGCGCAGATCGCGCACGCCTCCGGATTTTTCGCGGTTTATCTCGCCGGCATCATCATCGGCAACCGGCCGACCCGCGCGCATACCTCGGTGGTGACGTTTCTGGACGCGGCGACCTGGCTGGCGCAGATCGTCATGTTCGTGCTGCTCGGCCTCCTGGTCTCGCCGCACCGGCTCGGCTCCAGCGCCGGGCCTGCTGTCATCGTCGCCGTCGCGCTGATGCTGGTGGCGCGGCCGGCCGCTGTGCTGCTCTGTCTTGCGCCGTTTCGCTTCAGCTGGCGCGAGAAGATTTTCATCGCCTGGACCGGGCTGCGGGGCGCGGTCGCCATCTTCCTGGCCTCGATCCCGATGCTGGTCGGCCTGTCAAAGGCCTATCTCTATTTCGACGTCGCCTTTGTCGTCGTCATCATCTCGCTGCTCTTGCAGGGCTGGACCCTGGCCTGGGCGGCGCGGCGTCTGCACGTCGCACTGCCTCGCAGCGAGCGTGGTCCGCGCCGGGTCGAACTGGACCTGCCCGGCCAGCTCGAGCAGGAACTGGTCGGCTACAAGGTGCGACCCAAAAGCCTGTATTTTCGGCGCGGGCTGATCCCATCCTGGTCGAAGCCGACGCTGGTGATCCGCAACGAGCAGATCCTGTCACCGGTCGAAGCGGAGCCGGTCGCGCCGGGCGACTACATCTACCTGCTGGCGCCGCCGGAGCGCGCCGAGGCGCTCGACCGTTTTTTCGTCGATATGCCGCCGAGCACCGCGCCCGATCCGCATCTGCTGGGCGATTTCATGGTCTCGGGCGAGGTGACGCTCGGCGACATCGAAAAGATTTACGCGCTGCAGACCGATCCCGTCCAGGCCGAGCTGACGCTCGCCGATTATTTCGACGTTCACCTCGATCATGCGCCGAAGGAAGGCGCGACGCTGGCGCTGGATTCCATCGTGCTGGTGGCACGCTCCATCTCGGGCGGCCGGGTCAATGTCATCGGCCTTCGACTGCCCGAAGAGGAAGACGAGAAACCGAAGCTCACCCGCATGCAGGCGTTTCGGCGCAAGCTCGCCGAAATCTGGACGTCGGTCGCGGGAGTTTGAGGGGCTCGCCCGATCTGCCGAGCCGGTTCGGAATGTCCGTTACCACCGTGTCAACCGTATTTCCTTCTGGCGCGACGCTTTGACCCGTAACGGGACAGGTGGCCGATGGCCAAGTCTGGCGATGGCGGAATATCGCTCCCGTGGTAACATGCGCTTCTAGAGCATTGAATTCACTGGGGCCGCTTGGTTTTGGCGTTCGTGAACGAATTCGCCTCAAGGTGAGACGAACGTCAGGACCGGGAAGCTGGTCTGGCTGGGAAGACGCGGAACGAGAGCATGGCCGTTGGCATTGCGACGACTGCAGACCGCAATATCATAACGGTTCTCGCCGTCGATATGGTCGGTTCGACGCGTCATATCGGGGCGTGTGATCCAGACGAGGCCCAGGCATTTCTGGACCGGTGGCTGGATCACATCCGCGGCTCGGTGGAGCGCCTCGGGGGCCAGATCGTCCACTACGCAGGGGACGGCGGCATCGCCATTTTCGGCTGGCCAACCGCATTCGAGGATCACGCCGATCGCGCGTGCATTGCCGCCTGGGACATTCAGGCTCACAGCGCATCGACCGGTCCGAGGGGGCATCCGGTCAATTTTCGCGTCGGGGTTCATTCCGGCCTGGTCGGTTTGCGCAAGGGCGGCCGCAATGCGATCTACCGCTTCGACGTTGCCGGCGCGACGGTGCACGTCGCCGCCAAGTTGCAGCAGGAGGCGGCGGCCGGCGAGGTTCGTGTCAGCGTGGCGAGCGCCAAACTGTGCAGGTCGCCGCTCGACCTGACCGCATGCAACGCGTCTTCGGGCATCGCCGACCGGACGATCGAGGTCTACAGGCTGAATGCCCGGCCAAAGGGTGTCGACCAGAACGACGTCGCGCGCCGCTATCAAAATCCGATCGTTGGCCGCCTCGACGAGCTTCGCGCACTTCGCGAACGACTGCCGCGCGCGGGCGGCAAGAACGCCTCGATCGCCATGATCGGCGAGCCGGGGATCGGCAAGAGCCGCCTCGTCGCCGCGGCGATGTCGGACGCGCTGGCATCGGACGCCAGATGCTGCGTGTTCTGCGGCACGGCACAACGGCGCACCACCGCATTCGCCGCCGCCCGCGCATTGGTGGGCGGCATGCTTGGTGCACGCAGCTCCTCGTCGGACGGCTATTTTCACGACGCACTCGTCAGTGCGAAAATCGATGCGGCCGATCGCCTGACGCTCGAAACCTTGTTCATTGCCGAAAAGCCGCAGCCGCGCCAACGATCGAGCGACAACACGCAAACCCAAACCGCGCGGGCGCTGGTGAACGCGTTCCTGGTGCTGACGCTCGGACGTCCGACCGTCTTGCTGATCGAAGACCTGCAGTGGATCGATCCGGAAAGTCGCCAGTTCCTGAAATTGCTGGCGCGCGCGGAAACCCCGCATCCCCTCTGCATCCTGCTGACCGGGCGGCCGGAGTCGACGAGCGAGGCGGCCGAGATCGCGGAATCGGTCATTCATCTGCAGCCGCTGTCCCGCAAGCATATGGAAGCTTTGGGCCGCCAGTTGTGGAACAAGGATCGGGCTGCTTCGGTGCTCGAACGGGCGATCGAGCGCGCCGATGGCGTCCCCTTCATCCTGGAGGAGCTGCTGCGCTCGGCCAATGCGACCAGCGCGCCGAGCTGGCAATCGCTCCCGCAAAGCGTGGAGTCGGTGATCCACGCGCGGCTGCAGCGTCTGCCGCCGCGGCTGAAATCCTTCGCACAGGCGTTGAGCCTCTTGGGCGACGAGGTCGAGATCGATCTGGCGACGGCCGTCCTCGGCGTCGATATCGGCGAGCTCCTGAGCGCGCTCTACGAGCTCGAGCGGTTTGCCTTCGTCCACCCGCTGGTGGGCAACTCCGCACGCTTCCGGCATCAGATGATTGCCGAGGCCTGTGCCAACACGATCCCGCGCGAACGGCGTCAGAAGATCCATCGCGCCGCCATTCGCGCCATAACGCTGCAATATCCGAGCCGGAGCGGCCGCTACGAACAGCTGGCATTCCACGCCGAAGAAGCCGGCGAGACCGAGCTGGCGCTCGGCTATCTCTGGGACGCCGCCCTGGAGGCGCGCCGGAACTCCGCCGCTTCGTCGCTCAGCCTGATCTTCGACCGCGCGCTCAGCCTCGTCGCGAGCCTCGGCGAAGCCGCGGAAGAGAAATACGTCGACTTCGTTCTCATGAGTTTCGCTTCGATGCTGCAACTCGGCGAATTTCACAAGATGAACATGCATCTGGCGCGCACCATGGAGCTCGCCCGGCGTCAGGGCAGGGCGTGGCAGGTCTGCAGCGCGCAGGCGCATCTCGGGATGATCTGCTGGTTCGAGGGCCGCTATGAGGAAGGGCTCTGGGTGACGACCGAAGGCCTGAAGGTGGCCCGCACGCTGCAGTCTCCCGCGCTGATATTCTCGAACCAGCTGATGATGGCGAGTGTCCTGCATGCCATGGGCGACGTCAGCCGGGCGATTTCGCTGCTGGACCAATTGAGCGACATGCTCACCGGTCCGCTCGAAACGGCCCGCCTCGGGGCGCCCGCGAGCCCGCGCTGCCTGGTCCTCGCATTCAAGAGCTGGTTCATGAACGCGACCGGCCCCCACGACAAGGCGCTGGACCTGGCGCGACGGGCCCTGGACATTGCGCTTCGCGAGCAGGATGCGTATGGCGAGGTGCTTGCCCGCATCGCGATGGGCCGCAACCTTCTCATGCTTCGGCGCAACGAGGATGCCCTCGAATGCCTGTCCGCTGCGCGGGAGATCATCGAGCGCAATGGCTATGATGCGATCAAGGCCAATCTGATCGGCGCGATCGCGACGGCCTTGGCGCGGACCGGCCATGCGCGCGAGGCGATCGGCCAGGTGGAAGCATTTTTGCAAAGCGACATGCAGCTGCGGACGGGCCAGATGGAAATGTGCCAGCTCCATGCCGGTCATGCGGAGGCCCTGGTCCGCGCCGGCGAGGCGGTGCGTGGCATGCAGGCCCTGGATCGCGCGCTGGCCATCGCCAAGGCGATCAACAATCCCTGGCTGATCGTCGAATGCCTTTGTCTGCGGGCGCGCCTGCTGACCGAGACGACGCCCGATGACCAGCGCATCGACCAGGATATCAGCGAGGCGCAGGCGATCTGCGACCAATCCGGCCTCCTATCCTGGGACGTGTCGCGGCTAGTGGCCTGACGCCGGCCTGGCAACGCCGATCCGGATCTTTTCGCAACGCATGAAGCGCTCCAGGCTGGTCTCGCGAGCGTGGCGAACGTCGTTCGCGGTGAGGTGCGCGGGCTCGCCACCTTGACGGGAGTTTGTCGTGGTATACAATTGCAGGTGCGGCAGCCCGGCTGAAAACTTCGCTTGAAAACGCCGGCGGCAAAAGTTGAGCGAATTGTGAACCACCACACAAACCCGGCGAGCCATTGGCTCCATCATCCGACGTCCATTATCCGACGTCCGCGTTCGCGCATCGACGCCGATGTATCGCCAACAGGTGTGCTGAGATCGCCATCATAAAGCCAAAGCATGTTTAGCCCTGGGGGTCATGCCATGCGTCGTCTCGTCTTGCTGATTGGCTGTGCGATCGTTTTGGCGACAAGTTCTGCGGTGCAGGCCGCCGGTGGCGATCCGATCTACGTCGATCAGGGCCCGCGCTGGACGGCATCTGCGCGGGCCGACTTCTACACGCGCGATCAGGGTTCGCGCCTGATCAGTCTCGCCTGGATGCAGGCGCTGAGAAAGGACGGGCAGCCGTTCCTGTCGGACAGCATGTCGCGCTATGGCTTTCTGCCGAATCCGGAGAGCGCTGCCGGCCTGCCCGTCGGCTTCCACGCGTCCGGTCCGCGGGGATTCCAGACCGTCGGCGTCACCTGCTCGGCATGTCACACGCGCCAGCTCGAGGTCGACGGCAAGATGTACCGGGTCGATGGCGGCCCGTCTTTGACCGATTTTCAGGCCTTTTTGAGCGACCTCGACAAGGCGGTCGCAGAAGCGACCGCCAGCGAGGCGTCGTTTGCCGCGTTCGCCGCCGCCGTCCTGAATTCCCCGACACCCGCTGCCGCTGACGTCACGGCACTGCGAAACAAGGTCGATGCGTGGCACCGGCGATATCATGCCTGGATGGTCGGGACATTGCCGACACCTGGCTGGGGGCTTGGACGCCTCGACGCGGTCGGGATCATCTTCAACCGTCTGTCCGGCCTCGATGTCGGACCGCCACCCGATCTGCTCATTCCGGAAAACATGAAGCCTGGCGACGCGCCGGTCCGCTATCCGTTCCTGTGGAATTCGCCGGTGCAGGACCTGACCGACTGGGGCGGTTTCGTCATGAACGGCAACGACGTTTTCGCGTTGTCCAGGAATACCGGACAGGCTCTGGCATTCGCCGATTTCGAACCGGCGCGTGTGGGGCCGCTGTTCAATTATCTCAACAACAATTCCATCAACTTCGATGGACTGAACAGGCTCGAAGAACTCATCAGGCAGATCGGCCCGCCGAAATGGCAATGGCCGATCAACCAGGCGCTGCGCGCCGACGGTGAAAGGATCTTTCAAAGGGAGTGCGCTCAGTGTCACGGGATCAAAGAGGGCGCGTTCCGCTCCCTGTTCGACAAGACCTGGGCCACGCCGGTCCAGAACGTCGGCACCGACACACGCCAGTTCGATGAACTCGGCCGCAAGGTCAAGACCGGTGTGCTGGCGGGCGCCTCCATTCCCGGCATTGCCAGGAAGCTCCAGGAAGAAGATTTTGGCGTCCACATGATGTTCACCGCGGTCGCCGGTTCGATCGGCCAACATATCCTTATCGGCGAACATGGCAGTGATCTCGGCGGCCTTCCCAGCGAGCCGATGGCGCCGCTGTCCGGATCAGGCGCTTCCGGCGCCCCGGCCTCCCAACCGCAAGTGCTGCCGGGATTGCAGGATCTGGCAAAGGCGATGAAGACGCCTGACAACCAGCCAGCGGCCGCACAGCCGGACAGCCTGACCATCGAAAGTGGAACGCTGCTCGTCCGCACCCTGCACCGGGGCGCCTATGAAGCGCGGGTATTGCAGGGCATCTGGGCGGCCGCGCCCTATCTGCACAACGGTTCGGTGCCGACGCTCGCCGAATTGCTCAAGCCATCGGCGCAGCGCACGTCGAAATTCAGCCTCGGTGCAAAATACGACATCGAAAACATCGGACTTGCCGCAACTCAGGACGGGCCCGACGCTCGTCCCGTCACCGATTGCAACGACCTCAATTCAGGGAACAGCAAGTGCGGTCACGAGTTCGGCACGAATTTGAGCGACGGCGACAAGAAGGCGCTGCTCGAATATCTGAAGACGCTCTAAAGGCCCCGTGACGGATCAATTGCAGGGGAATACCTCCTTGAGGCTTTGCAGCATCACCGATCCGATGGGGCGCGCTTCGTCGGCCGCGGCATCCTTGAGATGCTTCGTGGTGGCTTCCACCGCGCGCTGAACACTGAAGTCCACGTCCGCGGGCACGCAGAACAGTTTTGGGTGTCCGCCGGACTGCAGTTCGGCATTGGCCCAGGTCAGGCCGTTCAGATTCCCTGCCAGGAACGCGAACATCGCGGGATCACTGAGCCGGTAGCGTTGCAGCGCATCCATTGCGGTTGCTTCCGCCGACGCCGAAACCGGGATCATGAACGGAGCGACGGAGAGCAGCATTTTACGCATCAGCCTGGTCATTCAGGGCCTCCAGCCGCGGCCTGAAGCAGAGAGTTGGTCGCTCGCGCAATCGATAAGGGCCCGTCGCCGGGCCCCTATCGTCCGCATCATTCCTCGTCGTCGTCTTCGTCATCCTCGTCGATTTCGCCGGTTTCTCCGCCGCCGTGCTCGATGCCGTCGGCGTTGTAGGCGTGGCCATGCTCGACGATCCACTCGATGTCCGAATAGACGTGATCGGCCGGCTCACCTTCCGCTTCGTCGGCATCGTGCTTTTCCATGGCTGCGAATTCCTCCGGGTCGGCGTGCTTGCGGACGAACTCGTGCAACGCCTTCTCGTCATGCACATCGAACTGCATCGTGTGGTAGATTTTCCTCATCGCCTCCTCGCGGGGTTCGGAGCGGGCCATCCGCCGCCCCCAAAGTGAGTTAAAGCGTCGGCCGCGGAATTCCAACTGGGCGAAACCGTTCGGCGACGTCTGTGGCAGTTGCGCCACGATTATCTGGTCGTCCAGGCCTCTGGTTGCGAAAAATCGCCCATCGCGGTCAGGGATCCCTTGGGATCATGCCCAGCGGGTTGGCCACAGTTTCGCGCGTGCCGACGCGTTTTCGTCAGGCTCGCATCGGCCGCGATATCGCGGTTGAGGAACAAGGAGACTAACTTTAGTCTGGAAGGCCCATATAACTCGCGGGGGAAACGCAAGGAGACACAACAATGGCCGTCCCGCCCGATGAGCAGTTCGGCTTCGCGCCCGACTTCGATGCTCCTATTCCCTATATGCAGCGCACGCGCGATTACTATGCCGCGATCGGCTACACCACGCCCTACCGCTGGGCACATTATGTCGAGGCGCCGTTCCAGCCCTTGAAAAAGCCGCTGTCGCAGTCGCGCGTGGCGATCGTCACGACGGCCGCCCCCTACGATCCGCTGAAGGGCGATCAGGGGCCCGGCGCCGCCTATAACGGCAGTGCAAAATTTTATCAGGTCTATGAGGGCGATAGCTCGCGGCAACACGATCTGCGCATCTCGCATATCGGCTACGACCGCAAGCACACCAGTGCGAGCGACAGCGGCACCTGGTTTCCGCTGCCGCTGCTCTGGAAGGCGCAGGCCGCGGGACGCATCGGTGAGGTCGCGCCCCGCTTCTTTGGCGCGCCGACCAATCGCAGCCATCGCGTCACCATCGATGTCGATGCGCCCGAGATCCTGGACCGCAGCCTCGCCGACAAGGTCGATGCCGCGGTGCTGGTGCCGAACTGCCCGGTATGCCACCAGACCACCGCTCTGATCGCCCGCCATCTCGAGGCAGGCGGGATTTCCACGGTGCTGATGGGATGCGCCAAGGACATCGTCGAGCACGCCGCCGTGCCCCGTTTCCTGTTTTCCGATTTCCCGCTCGGCAATTCGGCCGGCAAGCCGCACGATCCGGAATCCCAGGCGCTGACCTTGGAACTGGCGTTGCGTCTGTTGGAGACCGCATTCGGCGCACGCACCACCATGCAGTCGCCGCTGCGCTGGAGCGAGGATGCCTCCTGGAAGCTAGATTACAACAACATCGCCCAGATGAGCCCGGAGGAACTGGCGCGCCGCCGCGCCGAGTTCGACCGCCAGAAGGAGATCGCGCGCGGCAACCGCGCGGCGTGATCCGGACCGAAGCGACAAGACCAATAGGGGAGCGGCGTGACCCGGCCATTCGAAGGCGTCAAAATTCTCGACTTCACGCAGGTGCTGGCCGGGCCTTATGCGAGCTACCAGCTCGCGCTGCTCGGGGCCGACGTCATCAAGGTGGAGCGGCGTGAGGGCGAGGACATGCGCCGTACGCCGCTCAGCCGGGAATGGGCCGAGCGCGGCCTGGCCCCGGGCTGGCAGGCCATCAACGGCAACAAGAAGAGCCTGACGCTCGATCTCGCCAAAGTTGAGGCGATCGCGATCGTCAAAAAGCTGGTGGCCGAGGCTGACGTGGTGATGGAGAATTTTCGCCCCGGCGTGATGGACAAGCTCGGCATCGGCTATGCCGCGCTCTCGGAGGTCAATCCAAAACTGATCTATTGCGCCATCTCCGGGTTCGGCCAGACCGGCCCGGAGCGCGCCAGCCCGGGCTATGACGGCAAGATCCAGGCGCTGAGCGGCATCATGGCGATCACCGGCCATGAACGGACCGGGCCGACACGCGCCGGTTTTGCGGTCTGCGACGTGCTGACGGGCGCGACCGCCGCGTTCGGCGTCTCCAGCGCACTGTTCCAGCGCATCCGCACCGGCAAGGGACAAATGGTCGACGTGTCGATGCTCGAGGCGACGCTGGCGTTTCTGGCCGGGCAGGTCGCCGATTATTCGGTCGCCGGCCACCGCCAAAAACTGTCGGGCAATCAGGCCGTGAGCCGCAAGCCCACGGCCAATCTGTTCAAGGCGGGCGAGGGTTTTCTGCTGCTCGCCGTCAACAACGAGAAGCAATACATCGCGCTGATGAAGGCGCTCGGCCGCGACGACACGTTTGACGATCCGCGCTTTTCCAACTGGTTTGCGCGGCAGGAGAACGAGCCGGCGTTGCGCGCCGTCATCGAGGGCGCGCTCGCGCAGAAGAGCGCGCGCGACTGGGAGAAGATTTTGGAAGCGGCCGGCGCGCCCTGCGCCAGCATCTGGACCATCGAGGAGGTCATCGATCATCCGCAGATCGCAGCGCGCAGCGCCATCCAGGAGATCGACACGCCCTATGGACGGCTGCGCTTTGCCGGCAGCGGCTTTCGGCTCGCCCACGGCGGCGGCCGGCTGGAGTCCATGGCGCCCGCGCTCGGTGCGCACACCGAGGAGGTGCTGAGCGCGATCGGCTATGATGGCGCCGCAATCGCGGACCTACGGGCGCGCGAGGTGATTTGAGGAGCAACCGCCGTCATTGCGAGCGAAGCGAAGCAATCCAGAATTGCCGCGGTGACAGACTGGATTGCGTCGGCGCTTTCGCGCCTTGCAATGACGGCGTTGAGATCTCGTGACTAACCCGACAGCACCTTGACGCCGCCGAACGACGTCACCCGTCCGTGCTTCAGCATCACGATCTGCGTCGCGAGCTGGCGCATCTCGGCGGCGTCGTGGCTGACGAACACCATCGGGATGCGGGCCTCGTCGCGCATCCGGATCAGGTAGGGGAGGATTTCGGCGCGGCGGCTTTCGTCGAGCGCACCGAGCGGCTCGTCGAGCAGCAGCAATCTTGGCTTCGCCAACAGCGCACGGCCGAGCGCGACCCGCTGGCGCTCGCCGCCGGACAGTTTTCCCGGACGGCGATCGAGCAGATGGCCGATGTCGAGCAACTCCGTGATGCGGGTGAGCTGGGCCGGATCGAAGGCCAGGCCATTCATCCGCCGGCCGTAATCGAGATTGGCGCGCACGGACAGATGCGGGAACAGCCGCGCGTCCTGGAACACATAGCCGATGCGGCGACGATAGGCCGGCAAATGGATGGTCTTTTCGGTGTCATCGAGCACGTCGCCGTCGAGCGAAATTTTTCCGCGGTCGGGAGCCAGCAGGCCCGCGATCATGTTGATCAGCGAGGTCTTGCCGGCGCCGGAGGCGCCGAACAGGCCGGTGACGCGGCCCTCGCTCGCAAAACTGGCTTCGATCGAGAACTCGCCGAGCTGCTTTGTGACGTCGACGCGCAACATGCTCAGTTCCCATGCAGGCGCTGGGTGGCGCGCCGCGCGAACCATTCGGCGCCGATCAAGGCCGTGACCGCGATCACGATCGACACGATCACCAGCCGCAACGCTGCGGTGTCGCCCTCGGGGGTCTGGATCAGCGAATAGATCGCCGACGAGATGGTCTGGGTTTCGCCGGGGATGTTCGAGACGAAAGTGATGGTGGCGCCGAACTCGCCGATCGCCTTGGCGAACCCGAGCACCATGCCGGCCAAAACACCAGGAAGCGACAGTGGCAGCGTGACGGTGGCAAACACCCGCCAGGGTGCGGCACCCAGCGTTTCCGCCGCCTGCTCCAGCCTGTGATCGACCGCCTCGATCGAGAGGCGGATCGGCCGCACCAGTAGCGGGAACGACATCACGCCGCAGGCGAGCGCCGCGCCGGTCCAGCGGAACGCGAACACGATGCCGAGATAATCTGCAAGCACGGCCCCGAGCGGACCTCGGCGGCCGAAGGCGAGCAGCAGCAGATAGCCTGTCACGACCGGCGGCAGCACCAGCGGCAGATGCACCAGCGCATCGAGCAGCGACTTGCCCCAAAAATCCCGCCGCGCCAGCAGCCATGCCAGCGCGATGCCGACCGGTGTCGCCATGAGGGTTGCGACCGCGGCGACCCGCAGTGAAAGCAGGATCGCCGTCCATTCCGTGGGCGTGATGTCCAGCACGTCGTCGGGTCAGGAGGTCGGCTTGATCAGGTAGGTGAAGCCGTATTTCTCGAGCACGGCCTTCGCCGCCGAAGAGTGCAAATAGTCGAGATAGGTTTTGGCTTCAGGCTTCGCCGTCGTGGTCGCTGCCACCGGGTAGATGATCGGCGGATGGCTGTCGGGTGGGAAAGTCCCGACCAGCTTGACGCCGGGCTCGACCTTGGCGTCGGTCGCATAGACGATGCCGAGCGCGGCTTCCCCGCGCGCCACCAGGGTCAGCGCGGCACGCACGCTGTCGGCCATCGCGAATTTCGGCTCGGCGGCCTGCCAGGCCCCGAGCTTCTCGAGCGCGGCCTTGGCATATTTGCCGACCGGCACGGATTTGACATCGCCGGTCGCGATCTTGCCGTCGCCGGCGAGCGCGGCGAGATCGAAGCCCGCTCCGATCGCCAAATTGTCGATCTTGGAATCCCTGGGCGCAATCAGCACGATGCTGTTGCCGAGCAGATTTGCGCGGGTCGGCTCGTCGATGGTCTTCTTGGCGGCGGCATAGTCCATCCAGTCGGTGTCGGCGGACACGAAGATGTCCGCCGGCGCGCCCTGCTCGATCTGCTTGGCGAGCGTCGAGCTCGCGGCGTAGCTCGCCGACACCTTGAGGCCGGTTTTGGCGGTGAAGGCCGCGTCGATGTCGTCGAGCGCGTTCTTCATGGATGCCGCGGCGAACACGGTCAGGGTCTTGTCCTCGGCCTGTGCTGCGGAATGGATCGATCCGGTGAGGATCACGAGGGCGGCAAAAAGTGCGGCGAGACGAGGCATTTTTGAGCGCTCCATGCGTTCGCGCGCGGTCTGCCGCGCGCAAATCGGGCATTGGTTGAGGTCGGGATGCGACGGCGGAAGCGCTGTTCCGGGGATCCTGCGGACTTACGGTCGGACGGGATGTCGCTGTTTCCGGAACATAACAGGCTGGGGGGAGGGGTAAAGGCGGTGGTTCGTCGACCTTCCTATTCCGATGGCAGGATCGCGATGGATATCGCCTTGTCCTTGGCGCCGCTGACCTGCAGCAGGAAGGGGCTGGCCGCCAGCTCGTATTTCATGGTTTTGCGGATCCCGGTGCAATCCGTGGCCCCGCTGAAGGCTTTCGGCTTGAGGACATGGCCGTCCTGCACCACGTCGACCCAGGCGCCCTCGGACAGGCTGATGGTGTAGACGCCCGCCTTCGGCACGGCGTTGAACTTGGCAAAGCCCGCGAACGTGCCTTCCTTCGGCGCGCGTTCCGGCGGCGACGGCAGTTTGGCGTCCGCCGGGGCGGCCAATGCGAGCATCAGGCCCGTCGGCGATACCGCGGCGAGCTCGCCGCCCGAATTGACGTTCGTGCGATCAGGTGCGGTCAGCGCCGCGCGCGCCTGCGTAATGTCCCATTTGAATTTGTCGCAGCCGCTGGGCTCTTCGGCGGCCCGGGCGGAGACCGCTCCGAGCAGCAGCAGAGCAATGAGGAACGCCGTACGCATCTCAGTCCACCGCGATCATGACATCGGACGCCTTGATCACGGCCGTGACGTGATCTCCGGCCTTGATGCCGAGTTCGTCGACCGCCTCATTGGTGATCGAGGAGGTCACGATCTGCCCTCCGCCGATGTCGACGCGGATGTGCGAGGTGGTCGCACCCTTCTTCACGTCGACGACGGTGCCCTTGATCTGGTTGCGTGCACTGATGCGCATGATGCTGCTCACATGGGCCGGGCCGCGCGGTGCAACCGCGCAGCATGCGGCGTGATCGGGATGGGAAGGAGCGGGACCATCGTCCCACGTGAACTGCGCGCTTACGGCGCGCAGGCGAAGTCTAGCCGATCTCGATGACGAATGAAATCGATCCGGCGCGAGCCAAAAGGGTCATTTCGGCTTCGCGGCGGGGGCGTGCAGCACCTGCTTGCAGGCCGCGGGCAACTGCGCCAGCGTGATCGGAGGGCGCGGTTTTGGCGGCTGTTTCGGCGGCGGCGGATGGAGGACCTCGTCCTTGAACCAGTAGCCGAGCTCTGACGGCGCGCAGCCGTCATCCTCCGACTGCTCCTTCTGTCCTTCGCACTCACTGTTGCCAGGCGGGCATCTCATGCGGATGTGGAAGTGATAGTCGTGTCCGTACCACGGCCGGACCTTGTACAGCCAGCTGCGATCGCCCTTGGCCTCGCGGCATAGCGCCTTCTTGATCGCGGCATTGACGAAGATGCGTTGCACCGAGGGCTCCAGCGCGGCGTCGCGGATGACAGCGAGATGCTGCGGTGTCCAGGCGTTCGGATCGATGTCGAGACGGTCGCCACGCACCATCATGGTGGCGGACATCTCCTCGCGCTCCTCGCGCGACAGCAAATGGTCCGGCATCGGCGTCAGCCAGATATCGGCATCGATCCCGATCTGGTGGCTGGCGTGGCCGGTGAGCATCGGCCCGCCGCGCGGCTGGCCCATGTCGCCGACCAGAATGCCGGGCCAGCCGGCATCCCTGTGCGCGTTCTTCGACAGTCGCTTCAAGAGCGCGATCAGATCGGGGTGACCCCAGTTGCGGTTGCGCGACAGCCGCATGACCTGCCAGGTGTCGCCGGTGATCGGCATTTCTTTCGCGCCGGCGATGCAGCCCCTGTTGTAGGCGCCGATCACCCGGGGCGGTCCCGCCGTCGGCAGCAGTTTTCGGGCGAACAGTTCCTTGGCCGCGACTTTTGGATCGCTCGGGTTGTCCAGCGGCGGCAGGTCCTTGGGCTCCACGGTGCCCTTGTCCTGGGCGAGCACCGTCGCGGCGGCGAACAGGACGAGGGAGCTGACAAGCGGGATCAGAAGGGGCCGGAGGTGCATCGGATCGCTCTTTCCGCGGGCAGGGTAACATGAAAGAGCGGCGCGCAGACCAATCGCAAATCCTTGATCCGGCTGCCGGCAGAAGCCTCTGCGTTCGTTTTATCGCTGGATAGCACTGTTGAACTTTGACGGAATTTTGGACAGGAATGCACCGTCGTGCACGCGCTGGTTGCAGGCAGCTTTGCCAGATCGAGAAGCGGTCTGAGCCATTAACTCGACACGCTTCAGAGTTTGCCTCGTTTCCGCCTGTTCAGATGATAGGTCAGCGCGAGCGCCACGCAGTGGCGCAGCGCGGCTTCGGGCGGATCGTCGGCGGCATCGAGCAGAATGCTGCGGTTGCCGCCATAGCGCAGCTCCGGATAGAGCTCGCGAAAGGTCTCGACCAGATTGGTCTGGCAGTGGAAATAGACCGCATATTGATCGGGCGCGGATCTGACGCCGTCGATGCGGATCGTGCTGCCGCTGCCTGTCTCAGTCGTCAGATAGCTCGGCTGCCCCCATTTGAGCGCTTCCTCGATTGCGCCGACACCATCGGTTTCGCGCGCCGTCTCGAGGATCAGCCGCCGCAGCGCCAGCAATCTCACCTGAACCGGTTTTGAGTAGGCGCTGAGGACGGCCGAGATCACGGGATCGATCCGATCGGTAGCGCGCCGCGTCGTGCGCTCCCGGCCTGCGTCCTTTCTCATACGCGCTTTTGCGGTGGCCGGCATCGGTCGCCCCATCATGTTGCAGCGTGCGAAAACACTATGTCACGAGCTCCACCGAGGAAAGCTCGTTCCCTCACCACGATCGTGCGCATTCGCCTCGTGCGCCGCGATGGCAGCAGGATGGCGGCAGACACAGGTCCCGCGCGCGCCCTTACGCCGCCTCGCGCAGGCCGGCCAAAAAGGTATCGACGCTCTTGAACAGCAGCGACGCGTGCTGGCCGAGTTCGCCGGCCGCGACCAGCACGTTTTTGGCAAGATCGCGCGACTGGCCGGCGGCCTGGCTTGCGCCGACGACATTTTTCGAGACCTCGCTGGTGCCGATGGCCGCCTGCTGCACGCTGCGTGCGATCTCGCGCGTGGCCGAACCCTGCTCCTCGACCGCGGACGCGATGGTCGTGGCCACCGCGCTGATGTCGCGGATGGTCTGGCTGATGCTTCCGATCGCGCCGACGCATTCGCTGGTCGCCGACTGGATGGCGGTAACCTGCCCGGCAATCTCTTCGGTCGCCTTGGCGGTCTGGCCCGCGAGCTCCTTGACCTCGGCGGCGACCACGGCGAAGCCGCGGCCAGCCTCGCCGGCGCGCGCTGCTTCGATCGTGGCATTGAGCGCGAGCAGGTTGGTCTGGCTGGCGATGGCGTCGATCAGGCGCAGCACGTCGCCGATCTTTTCGGCGGTTGCCGCGAGGCTGCCGACCATCTCGGTGGTGCTGACGGCCTTGCCGACGGCCTGGTCGGCCACGCTGCTGGAATGGGTCACCTGGCGGCCGATCTCGGCAACGGAGGTGGCAAGCTCATCGGTCGCGGCCGCCACCGTCGCGACGCTGGCAGAAGCCTCTTCCGACGCCGCGGCCGCAGCGCTGGCCCGGTCCGACGTACCATTGACGCTGGTGGTGATCTCGCCGGCCACGCGCCGCATGTCCTCGGTTGCGCGCGCCACCGCGCCGACCACGCTCTTGACCTCGCTTTCGAAGCGATCGGCCATCTGGCGCTGCAGCGCCTTCTTCTCCCGTTCGCTCTGCTGCTTGTCCTGCTCCTGCGCCTCGCGCAGCGCGCGCGCCTCGATCATGCTGCGGCGGAAGACGTCGACGGCCTGCGCCATGGTGCCGACCTCGTCCGCCCGCTCGCCGCCGGGGATCGCCACCTCGATGTCGCCGCTCGACAGGCGGTTCATGACCGCGGTGATCGAGACCAATGGCCGTGAAATGCTGCGGCCCAGAAACAGCGCCACCAGGCCGGCAACGATCAGGATCGCAGCGGTTGCGAGGATCAAATTTTGTTGCGAGCTCGCCGCGGCCGCCTCATAGTCGCTGGTGTCCTTGATGATTTCGAGCAGCGCGACCGGCTGCCCGGCAAAATTCTTGATCTGGCCGACATAAACGGCGGCGGGATGGCCGTTCAGCCGCGCATCCCGATGCAGCGGCGCGCCGTTGAAGACGCTCTTCAATTCGTCCTCGCTGGCGACTGCCTCGTCGCCAAAGGTCGACGACAGTTTTTTGACTTCTCCGTTGTCGAGCCAGAACACGGCAAGATCGATGCCGAAACGCTGCTTGGCCCGACCGACGAATTCGTCGCCGAACGCCGCGCCGACGTCGACGGTGGCGAGCGCCTTGCCGCCCTGCAGGATCGGCGTCATGCCAAAGATGCCGAGCGACAGGCGGCTCTGCTCGACGCCGGCGATCTGCTTCCCGCCGGCGTTCGCCTGCACCACGGTGATGCGGCGCTTGGAGGTGTCGTCGCCAAAAATCTTTGGCTCGTGCACGCGATAAAAGTTCGTTGCGGGCGGCGTCCAGACATTGACCAGCGGGATGCCCTGCGCCCTCAGCGCCGGCATCGCGCCGCCGAGCAGCGCGCCGAGCGCGTCGCGGTCGCCCTTTGTGACGGCGTCGGCGATCGGCGGCATCGCGGCCAGCACCGAGCTCAGCGCCAGCGTGGTGCGGCCCTCGTAGTCAATCGCCGCGATGACGCTGTCATATTGCAGCCTGAGCTGCTGCTCGAGCGCGAGGCGGGTCAGTTCGCGCTGCTGCAGCACCGAGAAGGTGCCGAGGATTCCGCAGGCGGTCGCGACGGTGAGCGAAATGGCGAGGATCAGGCGAGACGCAATCGATCGAAGCTTGAACATGGAGCATTCCCAGACGCCGCAGCGATGGCGGGGAAGCTCCCAGATAATGTTTAATTAACGGCTACCGTAGTTTACCGGTCTGCGTTCGCCTGGCCTCGTTCTCCGCATGGCAGCGATGTCATATTAGCGGTCGCATCCTGGCGGGCGCGTCGAGATGGTCGTCGAGTATCGCCCTGCCGGCGTCTTCGTAATGGGCGTTGCGGGCCTGGATCTGCTGCGCGATGGCGTGCATGTCGCGAAACCGCCGCTCAAAACCGTTGGCGCGAAACACCGCCGTTGCGCCCGCCATGTGATAGGCGGTGTCGACCACCGAAGCCGATTGATGGATGGTCCAGGTCGAGGCGAGCCGCATGGCGACCCGTTGCTGCTCGGCGATATCGCCGCCGCCAGCCAGATGCGCTGAGATTTCCGCAGCCGTGCCGTAGAGATAGGCATGCGCTGCGCGCCAGTTCGCCTCCAGCCGGCCGATCGTGCCCTGAATGGCGGCGTTGTCGCGCATCGAGCTCAGGCCTTGCGGCGACTTGCGGCGGGCGAGTTCGGTCGTCGCATCCAGCATCGCGCGCGCCACGCCGAGCGACACCGCGCCAAAGCCCATGGCGAAGACGTAATGCGTGGCGATCTTGTACAGCGGGCCCGGCTCGCGGAGGGCGGAGGGGACGTCGCGCAGCGCCGTGAAGCGCTCGGGGATGAACAGGTTCTCGACCGAATAGCTGTCGGTCCCGGTGGCCCTCAGCCCGATCACGTCCCAGACGTCGTAAAGGACAGCGCTCGTCGCCGGAAACAGAATGGTGCGGATCTCCGCTCCGCCGTCCGGTCGCTTGCGCGGCGTACCGTCGGCCTCGACGATCCGGACATGGGCGCCGAGCCAATTCGCCTGGCGGATGCCGGAGGCGAAATCCCAGCGCGCAGTGGCGATATAGCCGCCCTCCGTGGCACGCGCCTCATGCGCGATCGCGCCCCAGGCCAACACGTTCTGCGGCGCACCGAAGATCTCGCGCGCAGTGTCGACATCGAGATAGGCCGCCACCATGCCGCAGACGCTGCATTGGCCGAGGCACCAGGCGGTCGAGGCGTCGGCCTTGGCGACCTCCTCCAGCATCTGCATCTGGACTTCAAGCGGCGCCTCGTGACCGCCGACGCTTTGCGGCAGCAGCGACCTGTAAAGGCCGTTCTCGATCAGCGCTGACAGGACGGGCTCCGTCAGCCGCCGCGCCTGTTCCGCATGCTCGGCTTCGCTGGCGATCAAGGGGGCGAGCGCCCGGGCGCGCTCCACGAGGCCCAGTGCGGACGGCTGGTTCATCACGTTTCCTCTGCCCGTTGTGGGTCTGTCGGAAACTATGATGGTGGTCTATCCCGCCGGCGAGAGCAAGGCGGGCGCGCGGAGATCGATATTCGAAATTGTCATTCCGGGGCGCTCGCAAAGCGAGCGAACCCGGAATCTCGCGCAAACAATCTCCGGATTCCGGGTTCGCCTCTCGGGCGCCCCGGAATGGCGGTGCGCAGGGAAATCAGCTATCCACCTTCAGCGCGGCAATGAAGGCTTCCTGCGGGATGTCGACCTTGCCGAACTGCCGCATCTTCTTCTTGCCTTCCTTCTGCTTCTCCAGAAGTTTTCGTTTGCGCGTGACGTCGCCGCCATAGCATTTTGCGGTGACGTCCTTGCGCAGCGCGCGCACGGTCTCGCGCGCGATCACCTTGCCGCCGATCGCCGCCTGGATCGGGATCTGGAACATGTGCGGCGGGATCAGCTCCTTCATCTTCTCGACCATGGCGCGGCCGCGCCCTTCCGCGCGGGTCCGGTGCACCAGCATCGAGAGCGCGTCGACCGGTTCGGCATTGACCAGGATCTGCATCTTGACCAGATCGGCGGGCTTGTAGTCGGTCAGGTGATAGTCGAACGAGGCGTAGCCCTTGGAGACCGATTTCAGGCGATCATAGAAGTCGAACACCACTTCGTTCAGCGGCAGGTCGTACTTCACCATCGCGCGCGAGCCGACGTAAGTGAGCTCCTTCTGCGCGCCGCGCCGGTCCTGGCACAGTTTTAGCACGCTGCCGAGATATTCGTCGGGGGTAAGGATGGTTGCCTCGATCCAGGGCTCGTCGATTTCGGCGATCTTGACCACGTCGGGCATGTCAACGGGATTGTGGATCTCGATCTCGCTGCCGTCGGTCAGCTTCATCTTGTAGATGACGCTCGGCGCGGTCGCGATCAGGTTGAGGTCGAATTCGCGGCTCAGCCGCTCCTGAATGATTTCGAGGTGCAGCAGGCCGAGGAAGCCGCAG
>NZ_JAFATE010000480.1 GCF_019244115.1 Bradyrhizobium sp. | reverse complement strand
CGATCGCCGTGCGACGTGAGCGGTTGCCTTTGCTAAGGCGTTTGGCACGGACCTCTATGTAGTCCCCGGCATAAACCGGCTTGAAGAACTCGGCCTTCTCGTAAGCGGCGAGATACCCGTCCGTGCCATCATAGCGAATGCCGAGCTCCGAAGCGCAATCGGCGAAGAGCCTCATGATGGTCGCTGCGGGGATGAGGCCGTTTGGATAATGAGTATCGTGGAGCCCGAGCCTGATCCGCAAATACCCCTCGTATTCCTTTTCGTCGGCCATACCTTCCTCCATGCTCGCGGGTTAACCCAGGATGCGATCGAGCAGCGCCTCGGCGTTCTTCTTGAGATACTTCTCCAGCACCGAGTCCTTGAGATTCAGGAGTGGAATTTCTTGCATCAGACGGTCGTGCGACAGCATCGGCCAGTCCGAACCGAATAGGATGCGGTCCTGCAGCACCGAGTTCATGAATTACCGCATCGGCTGCCAGCCACCCTCGGCCGACGCGAGATAGCGCGGCGCGATGGCGCCGAACTCAAGATACACGTTGGGGTGCTTCCAGGCGACCGCAACGGTCTCGGCCGCCCAAGGCCAGCCGCCGTGGTTGCAGATGATTATGAGCTCGGGATAGTGGCAGGCGAGCTCGTCAACGAAGCTCGGGTGCCCGTGTCGGATCGGGCTGTTGGTCGAGAAATTGACACCGACATGAATGCCGACCGGCATGCCGAGCTCGGCCGCCTTGGCATAGAACGGCCAGCAGCGCTTGTCGGCGATGTCCATGTTGAAGAAATCGGCCATCATGGCAAGTCCGCGTAGGCCGAGTTCGCGGTGGAAGCGGTCAATCTCGCGAAGCGCAGCTAGACCATCATGAGGGTTGGCCGAACCGAATCCGGCTAGGAAGCAATCGGGATTACGCGCGATGACGGCGGCAACGCGATCGTTCCACCCCGCGGCTGACCCCGCAACCGGCTCTGACTGCACGACCGCCTTGATTTTGTGGCGGCGCAGATCGGCGACAAGGCTCGCATGCGTATGCGAATCGCGCGACTTCTCGCCGTAGACCCGATCGTAGCCCTTGAGCGCCGCCGCCCGTTGGGGCGGCGGCTCGTCGTCGCTCCAGCGCCACGACGGCTGCACCCGCATATCGATGGCGGCGAGGCCGGCGGTCCCGCCCGTCATGCAGCTCCTCCCTTGCCGGCCCGTCGTGCCTCGCCGCGCACCCGAAGCCATTCGGCGGTGGCGAACGCGACGACCGCAAAAGCGAGGAGCAGGGTCGAAACGGCGGCGATTGTCGGATTGATCTCGGTTCTGAGATAGTTGAACATCCGCAGCGGCAGCGTCGTGCCGGCGCCGCCGCCGATAAAAATTACCATAATGACCTCGTCCCACGAGGCAATGAACGCGAAGATCGCCGCGGCGAAGAGGCTTGGCCGTAGGATGGGCAAGGTCACACGCCGGAACGTCGAGGCCGCCCCTGCGCCCATCGTGTAGGACGCCTCCTCCAACCTTCGGTCAATGCGCTGGAACCCAGCCACCATCAGCACGATCGTGAAGGGCAGCGCGCCAATCGTATGCGCAAGCACGATGCCGATAAAACTACCAATCAGGTGGAACGAGACGTAGACGCTGTAGACGGCGACCGCCACCACTACCGACGGCACAATGAGAGGCGTCATCAGGACCATGCGGATAAAGCCGATTCCGGGAAATGGCCTCCGCACGATGACGAATGCAGCAAGCGAGCCGATGCCGACCGCGAGCAAGACGACACAAAGGGCGATTTCGACGCTGAGGACGGTGGCATCGATCCATTGTGGATCGCCGAAATAATCCTGGTACCACTGGAGGGAAAAGCCAGGGGGCGGAAATTGCAGATACATGCCGGCGCTGAACGACACCGGCACCACGATGAGCAGCGGGACGAATAGGAACGCGAAGACGGCCCCGGCATAGATCCAAAGCAAAGCGTTGGGAAGGCGCCTGCGCATCAGGATTGAGGCCCGACGTTCCGAAACAACCGGTCGAACCCAAAGAGCCGGTCGTAGGACGCGAAGAGCGCGATGACGATCGCGACGAGGATTACCGCCATGGCGGTACCCTCGCCCCAATTCAGCTGTTGGATCTGCTGCTGGATATAGACCGAGATCGTCGTCTCCCGCGGGCTGCCGAGCAGCGCCGGGGTGATGTAGAAGCCCATCCCCAGGATGAAGACGAGCAGGCAGCCGGAATAGACGCCGGGCAGCGAGAGCGGCAGGTAGATGCGCCAGAAGGTCTGGCTGAAGGACGACCCCATCGAGCTCGCAGCTTCGATCAGACTGCGGTCAATCGCGATCATCGTGGAGTAGAGTGACAGCACCATAAAAGGCAGCAAGAAGTGGCTCATGCCGACGATCACGGCAAAGCGGTTGTAGAGCAGCGGATAGGGCGTGGCGGTGAGCCCCATGCCGATCACCGCTTCATTGATGATGCCGTGCCGGCCGAGGAGCACCATCCAGGCGTACATGCGCACGAGCAGACTGGTCCAGAACGGCAGCAGCACAAACATCATCAGCAGATTGGCGCGCGGCCGCGGTAGCCGGCTGAGGAGGTAACTGACCGGATAAGCAAGCACTAAGGTCGCGATGGTGCATTGCGCGCTAATGATGAGGGTCGTCTCGATGATCTGCCACAGAGTCGGATCGGTCAGTACGGTGACGTAGTTCGCAAACCCCGGTGTCGGGTCGAGGAAGCTTTCCACGATGAGGCGGAGCAGGGGATAGAGGAACAGTAGCAGGACTAGGGCCAGGCCGGGCGCGAGCAGGATGAACGGCAGGAGCT
>NZ_JAFATE010000410.1 GCF_019244115.1 Bradyrhizobium sp. | reverse complement strand
CAGGGAACAATCCGATCACCCCCTTGGCCCCGGGCACGGCCGATGTTTTCAGGCCAAGCGGGGTTACGAGAAGGTTGCGCAAGCGCAGCGACGCGCCAAACCAGGACGGCGCGTTGAACATGATGCGCATCGCCGCCGCTTTCGCATCGCCTGCAGGTCCAGCCATCTGGATGCGATATGCGTCGGCGAACTGTGCTCCCGGGAGCAACGCTCGCGATGGGGCACTCGGCGCGATCTCTTCGACGCTCATGCCGAACCGAACCTGTTCGCAAGCCGGTGGAAGCGCGTGATCAGCAGGCAGGCATACACCGCGCTGCCGACCGATAGGCCGATCCAGACTCCCACGGCACCGAGGCCGGCGTGAAACGCGAGCGCCCAGGCCGAGGGGAAGCCGACGAGCCAATATCCTGTTGCGGCGAACATCAGCGGCATGCGGGTGTCCTTCAGGCCGCGCAGGGCTCCCGCCGCGATGGTCTGGAGTCCGTCGGTCACGAAGAACGTCGCGCCGACCATCAGCAGGGTCGCGACCAGATCGATCACGGCCTCCGCGTTGGTCGCCGCCGCGCCGAGAAAGATCCGCGCGATGGCAAAGCGGCAGGCGATCACGATCAGCGTCAGGATCGTGGCGATGATGGCCCCGAGCAGCATGGCCGTAAAACCCGCGCGCCGCACCCCGGAGGGATCGCCCCGGCCGACCGCATGCCCGACCCGCACCGTCGTCGCCAGCGAGATTCCGAGCTGCACCATGAACAGGATGGTCGTCACCTGCAGCGCGATCTGGTTCGCGGCGATCGCGGTCGTGCTGATCAGGCCGGTGAGCAGCGCAGCGGATGAGAACAGGCCGAATTCCATCAGCAAGGCAATCGAGATCGGCGTGCCGACCGCAATGAGGTCACGCATCATGACCCAGTCGATGCGCCAGATCCGGCCGAACACGTGATATTTCTTGAACGGACGGCGCGTGACGGCGAACCACAGGCCCGCGACAAACATCCCGGCATTGACCAGAGTGGTGGCGAGTCCCGCACCGAACAGGCCAAGCCGCGGCAGCCCCCACGCGCCGTAGATCAGCACATAGACCAGGACCGCGTTGGCCGGGATCGCTGCGAGTGTGATCCACAGCACCGGTTCGGGGCGATTGAGCGCGCTCATGAAGCCGCGGAGCGCGATCAGCCACAGCGCAGGCGTCGCGCCCCACACCAGGCCGAGCAGATAGTTTTGCGCGAGGCGGGCCGGTGCGTCTGCCTGTCCGAGCAGGCGGAGGATCTGCTCGCCGTAAAGCGGAAACGACATCATCGGCAGCGAAATCAGCAGCGCCGCCCAGAGCCCGACGCGGGTCGCCCGCCGCACCCGGCGCGGATCGCGCGCACCAAAAGCCTGCGCGGCGAGCGGCGAGACCGCGGAGACGACGCCGAGGCCGATGGTGAAGCTGACGAAATAGATCGTCGCGGCGAGCGCCGCCGCGGCCACCGCCTCCTCGCCGAGCCGCCCGATCCAGGCGAGATCGGTCGTCGTCATCGCGATCTGGCCGAGCAAGGTCAAGGCCATCGGCGCGGCGAGGCGGATGGTCTCCCAGAGCTCGCGCGCGAGCTGGCTGGTCGGCGAGGTGACGAGCGGCACCCTGTCAATGTCGGCGGATGAGGTCATGATGGCAGGGTAGCATCAAGGCAGTCCGAAAGGAGCTGGTTCTCTCCGCATGCCCCCGCTGTCATCGTCCGGCTTGATGACCGGGCGATCCAGTATTCCAGAGACAGCGGTGCTTGAGCCGTTAAGCCGCGGCGTACTGGATTGCCCGCCTTCGCGGGCAATGACAGCAGAGAATGTGGCCGATTGCTGCGCGCCGCGCCGCCGCCTGTTCAGCACTTCCTCCAAACGTCGTCGCCGGCGGCCGGCTCGCTCCGCATGTCCCCGCTGTCATCGTCCGGCTTGACCGGACGATCCAGTATTCCAGAGGCAGCGGTGCTTGAGCGGTTAAGCCGCGGCGTACTGGATTGCCCGCCTTCGGGCAATGACAGCAGAGAATGTCCCCGATTGCTGCGCGCCGCGGCGCCGCCTGTTCAGCACTTCCTCGAAACGTCGTCGCCGGCGGCCGGCTCGCTCCGCATGTCCCCGCTGTCATCGTCCGGCTTGACCGGACGATCCAGTATTCCAGAGACAGCGGTGCTTGAGCGGTTAAGCCGCGGCGTACTGGATTGCCCGCTTTCGCGGGCAATGACAGCTGAAAATGTGGCGCCCGTCGGGTGCGCCGGCGGCCTATCTGTTCAGCACCTTTTTCCAGACGTCGTCGCCGGCAGCGGGCTCATGCGGGGCCAGATATGTCAGGCCTGCAGCCTGACCGAGCTGGGCGAGGGTTCCGGCCGCTTGCAATTCGGCGAGCACCTTGTTGATCTCATCCAGCAGCGCCGGCTCGCCGGCAAGCGCGACATAGCCGCGGTTGGTGCCGAGGGGATGATAGTAGCCGGAGGCTGCGAGCTCAGTGCCGGGATGTGTAGCACGATAAGCATCGAACCGGCGCAGGTCGAGCAGCGTCGCGTCGAACTCGCCGTGGTCGATCGCGCCCAAGAGATCGCTGCGTCCGGGCACCAGATGCGTGATGTCGTCGATCAGGCGTCCGTTGTCGAACGTCATCAGGATGGCATCTGCAACCGTGCCGCTCTCGATTGCGATGCGCAAACCGGCGAGATCGCCAACGCCTGCAATCTTGCGATCCCTCACCTTGGGACCAAGCACGACCGTGAGCGGCGAATAGACATAGGGCTTGCTCGCAGCGAGCACGCCGAGCGGCACGCGCCGCCGTCGATCGTCCCGCGTGGCACCTTCGAAGTCGGGCAGCTTTGCGGTCTGCACGCCGGGCACGGTGAGCGCGTCCGAGGTGAAGGCATAGCCGCCGATCAGCGCGCAGCGGCCGTCCGACAACAGGGCGTTGGCTTCGAGCGCAGGGCTGGAATCCTCGTCGAGCTTGCTTTCGAACCATTGGATTCTGAGCGGCCGACCGAGCCGATCGGCGATCGCCTGCGCGAGCGCAACGTCGAAGCCGCTATCCGGCTTGCCAGAGCGATGCACCGAGAGCGGCGGCAGATTCTCATCGAGGCAGATCGTGAGCGGACCGTCGGCTGCATGGGTGGCTGTCGCTACCACACAGAGAAGCGTTGCCAGGCCTCCGGCCGCAAGTCGTCCGATCACGACGTCCTCCGGCTCGACACATAGGCCCAGAGATCCCTGATCTCATCGTCACTGAGGAGGTCGCCCCACGGCGGCATCCGGTTGTTCTTGCCTTGCTTCACGGTGGTGATGAACCGCGTCTCGTCGTCAGGAAATCTCCGCAAGTCCGGCGTCACCGTACCCGCATTGACCATGTTGGGGCCATGACAATGCGAGCACTTTTGCGCGAAGGTGATCTTGCCCCGGTCGATCACGGCCTGATCACCACCCGCTTGCTGCGCGGCCGCAGGCCCTGTCTGGCTTGCGACAGCGAACGCTGCGACGGCGGCGACCAGCGCCGCCGTGCAGATCCATACTCGCTCGATCACGTGCAATCCGCAGCTAGTTCTTGACCGCGAAAACCCACAGCGATCCGCCGGTCGGCACCGTTGCCAGACGCTCATCGCCGGAGAAGATCGAGTAGACGCCGCCATAGCCGCTGGTCACCGCGACGTATTGGACCCCGTCCTGCTGCCAGGTCACGGGTTGACCCTCGATGCCTGAGCCGGTCTGGAACTGCCACAGCTTCTTGCCGTTGTCGGCGTCGAAGGCCTCGAACTCGCCCGTCAACTGACCGGTGAAAACGACGCCGCCGGCGGTCGACAGCACGCCGGAGAAGCGCGGAACGTCGCTCGGGGCTTCCCATTTGGCCTTGCCGGTCATCGGGTCGATCGCCTTGAGGTGGCCGCGAGGCCCGTCACCCCATTCCCACACGTCGGTCAAATCCATGCCGAGATACAATTCGCCGGCCTTGTACGTTGCAGGCTCGGCCTTGTAATGACCGCCGAAGGCGAGCGTATTGGCATAGGCAAGGCCGGTCTGCGGATTGAACGACATCGGCTCCCAGTTCTTGCCGCCGAGTATCGATGGATAAACCACGACTTTCTTGCCCTCGCGCGCGTCCTTACTGATGTCGGTCTCGATCGGCCGCCCGGTCTTCATGTCGATGCCGCTGGCCCAGTTGACTTTGACATAGGGGTTGGCCGCGAGCAGCTTTCCATTAGTCCGGTCGAGCACATAGAAAAAGCCGTTGCGATTGGCGTCCATCAGCGCCTTGGTCGGCTTGCCGTCGACGCTGATGTCGGCGAGCACCATTTCGGCGACCGAGTCATAGTCGAACGGATTGTTCGGCGAGAACTGATAGTGCCATTTGACCTTGCCGCTCTTGGGGTCGAGCGCGAGCACCGAGCAAGTGTAAAGGTTGTCGCCGGGGCGCACGGCCGCGTTGAACGGCCCGGGATTGCCGATGCCCCAATAGACCGTATTCAATTCGGGATCGTAGGAGCCTGTGATCCAAGTCGATCCGCCGCCGAGTTTCCAGGTGTCGCCTTTCCAGGTGTCGCCGCCCGGCTCATCGGGTGTCGGGATGGAGAAGGTGCGCCACAGATGCTTGCCGGTCGCGGGATCCCAGCCGTCGATGAAGCCGCGGGTGCCGTACTCGGCGCCCGAAATACCGGTCAGCACCACGCCGTCGGCGACCAGCGGCGCGACCGTCATCGAATAGCCGTCCTTGACGTCGGCGGCCTTCTGGCGCCAGAGCTCCTTGCCCGTCTTGGCATCGAGCGCGATCACATTGGCGTCGAGCGTGGTGCGGAACACCTTTCCGTCAAACAGCGCCGCGCCGCGATTGATGATGCCACAGCACACGATCCGTGGCGTCTCGGCCGGATACTCGATCTTGGTCTTCCAGATCTGCTTGCCGGTCTTGGCGTCGACCGCGATCGTGGCGCTGTGGGTGGTGACGTAGATGATGCCCTGATAGACGAGAGGCTGCGACTCCTCGCTGCGGTCGTCGGCGAGG
>NZ_JAFATE010000226.1 GCF_019244115.1 Bradyrhizobium sp. | reverse complement strand
GACAGGCCGAGATCCTGGTTCATGGTGAGCGCGGCGAACCCGACATTCACCCGGTCGAGATAGGCGACAAAATAGCAGACGACCAGAAACGGAACGAGGCGCGTCGTGACCTTGGCGATGGTTCTGGCTTCGACGTCTTGCAACATCTGAATCGTCCGATATCGGACACAACTCAGCCTTCCCTGGCATGTTCCTCCGGGGCTGCAGACACTCTTGACGGAGACGAACGCGGTGCAGCGCAATATCCGACGGACCAACGCTTGATGCCCTCTCCTCCTGGTTTTCGCCTTCACCGCCGCAGGTGATTTGCCCAGAGCGGACTATTCCTTCGGGAGGCTCGCCTCGAATTGAAAACACCCTTTGTTTTGCCGCCTGCGGGCCGAATGATATGGCCTAAGCCAACATTCCCGATGCATTGGCAGCCCGCCGCCCAACCGATGAGAGTATCGTCCCTGTCATGTTTGCACTCACCTTTCTTGGAACCTCGGCGAGTATCCCATCGGCGGAGCGCAATCATCCGGGCCTTCTAATTGAAGCAGGAGGTCACCGCATCCTGGTGGATTGCGGCGAGGGCACCCAGCGTCAGTTGTTGCGCAGCGGCGCCGGCTTCCGACGGCTCGACCGGATGCTGTTGACCCATGGCCATTTCGACCATGTGCTCGGTATTCCCGGTCTCTTTTCGACGCTGCGGCTTCGGCGAAGCGATCAGGTGATGACGATTCATGCCAGCCCCGGCACCCTCGATGTCGTGGTGCGGATGCTCGCGGGTCTGTGGGGCGAGGGGCGCGCTCCCGTCCCGCTCGAGCTCGCCCCGCTGACCACCGGCCTGGTCCTCGACGCCGGCAACTTCACGATCGGCTGCTTCCCGGTCCGCCACCGCGAGACCGACAGCTTCGGATTCTGCTTCCAAACTCATACACGGCGCCATCTCAGACCGGACCGCCTGGTGGCGCTCGGAGTGCCGCACGGCCCGGTGCGGAAGGACCTCGCAGAAGGAAGGCCCGTCATACTCGATGACGGCAGGACGGTCGATCCCGAAGACGTACTCGGGCCGCCAGAACGGCAGAAGAAGCTGGTCGTGATCGGCGATACTGAAACGACTGAAGGTCTGGCCGAACGTGTGCGCGATGCCGACCTGCTGGTGATCGAGGCCACGTTTCTCGATCGTGATTCAGCTATTGCGCGAGACTACGGACATCTTACAGCGGGGGAGGCCGCTGCGCTCGCGGCAACCAGCGGCGTCAAACGGCTCGTCCTGACCCACATTTCCGGACGCTACGGCGACGAGGAAATATTGGCGGAGGCGACCAGGACGTTTCCGAATAGCCGCCTTGCGAATGACTTCGATCAAATCGCGATCTGATCGGCGCAGGCGCGGCGGATCCAGTCCAACCGGGGTGCTGGAATGAGGCCGTAGTTGTAGAAATTGAGTCCCTTGGCACCAGCCTTGATGCATGCGGCGGCCTGGCTTGTCAGATCTTCAGCACCATTGACATCGTGCGCGAAGACGCGCAGCCCCGCGCCCAGAAACTTGTCGTCGCCGAGCGCGGCTTTGCCCTGCCGCAAGATCGCGGCGGACTCCTCCGGCGAACGTCCATAGACGCAAAGGATCGCCCCGTCGCAAACCTTACCGATCGCCGGGAGATCGCAGCCGCCGAGCCAGGCGTCGGCAATATCGATCAAGACGATGCGACAGTCCGCGTGCGCGCGCGTCCGCATTTCGGCGATCAGGCTTGTGACCGGATCCGTCCGCCACAGAAGAAATTCGTGCAGCGCCGGGAAGATGCGAAAAGTATCGACACCGCGGGCGGGAAATTCCGGAAAACGCGGCTTTGGCGTCTCGCGCTCGCATGCCTCGACAATCCACTGCGCGACCAGGCGCCGCGCAGCCTCGACGTCGATGCTGGCCGCACTGGCGCGAGCGTGACAGGATTCGCAGAAACACAGTGATAGGAAGAAATCATCCTCGGCGGTCAGGCCGACGCCATCCTTCTCGTGATGGTACTCATGGGCAAACCCCATGAAGGCTGGGCTCTCGAGCTCGACGATATCAGGACGATAGGCATGCGCGACATCCTCGACCAGAGCGCAGACATAGGCGCGCGCATCGGGATTGGACGGGCAGAGATTGTAATAGTTCGGATCGCCGAAGGCATTGCGCGTCACCGCGCTGGGATAAAGCAGGCCGAGCCGGGTGTTGTGCAGGCACACCGTCCAGCAGCAGACCTTTAGGCCGCCGGCGTCGCGACGGCGCACGAGCTCGCGCAGGACGTCCCCGCCTTGCGTGATGATGTCGGCGACTTTCGGCTTGATCGCCACTCGGTCCCAGCGCGACGGCGTCGGATGAAAGTAGATCGTGCCATCCTCGGGAAAATAGGCCTTTCGGACCGGGCTGCGCGGCTGCAGGAAGCGGCCGGCGTGATACGAGGTCGCCAGACTGACACTGTTCATGCCGGCACGGTCGCGGAGTTCGCCGGTGACGCGATCGAAGCCGAGGTCAAGGATGTCCCAGGCGTAGGTCCACATTGAGCGATGCATTGGCGACCTTTCAGTACGGAAGCGCTGTTTGACGAAAACAATGATCCTTTGTCATCAAGTCGGTGCTGCTCACGCGATCACCTCGGCGACCTGCATCAGGCAATCGCCGGCTTCGCACATCGTGTGCAGACGATGCGAGAGCACGACGCCGTCCTCGGCGAAGCGGAGCTCCTCTTCGGGCGCGTCCAGGCGCTCGAGATCATGCAGGAAGCCGGCGACATCGCCTGCCGCCACCAGCGCGCCGAGCGGTTTGGCCGGCTCGAACCATCCCCGTCGGACCGCGTAAATGGCCTGGCTTTGCCGGGAGAGCGCGAGCAGGCGCATCGGCGACGCCGGAGTTTGGGACGCCTGAAACACCGGCGCATCGGTCACGCCGAGCGCCAGAAGCAGATTGTCGATGGCGCCTTCGGTCGCCGCCATGCTCTCGGGCGTCGTCGCTCCGCCGCCGCCGAACTCGCCGCTGAGGCCGATCGCGCCGGCGCGTCGCGCCGCGCCCATCGATGTGGGCGCGGCAGGACCATTGTCTGCAACGAAGCCGAACGGCAGCCCCAGCCGCCGCATCAACGACAAGGCCGCCTGATGCCCTGACGGGTCGGTATTGGTTTCAATGAGCGCGCAGAGCAAATGCGCCATCGAGGTTCCGCCGGAATGAATGTCGAACACCACGTCGTGGCGAGGAAAAAGCTCCGTCTCGAGAAAATGCGCGAGCCGCTGCGTCGGCATGCCCTGCGCCTCGCCTGGAAACGCCCGGTTGAGATTGCCGCCGTCGAGCGGCGAGCAGCGGCGCGCCGCCATCACCGCGGGCGTATTCGCCAGCGGCAAAATGGTGACGCGCCCGCGCATGCACGTGGGATCAAGCCTGCGGATCAACCGCGCCAGCGACAGTTCGCCCTCATATTCATCGCCATGATTTCCGGCCATGAGCAGGACGGACGGACCTTCGCCATTGCGGATGACGCAGATCGGCACCTTGATCTGGAAATAGGGCGAGCGGTCGACGGAGAAGGGCAGGCCGAGATGGCTGAGCGTCTTGCCGTCCCGTTCGAGGTCGAACGTGTGAAAAAGGCCGGTATGCATACCGCTCCTATAGCGCTGCGATGGCGGTGATCTCGATGCGCAAATCGGGGTCGGCGAGCCGCGCCTCGACGCAGGCGCGCGCCGGCGGCTTTGCGGGATCGACCCAGGCGTCATAGACGCGGTTCATCGCTTCGAAATCGGTAATGTGCGGCAGGAAGATGTTCACCGCGACGAGTTTCGACTTGCTCGTTCCAGCCTCGGCAAGCAGCGCGTCGATCTTGGCGAGAACCTCGCGCGTCTGCTCCTCGATGTCAGCCTCGCGATTGTCGGCGACTTGGCCGGCGATATGAACCGCGCCATTATAGGTCACCGCCTGCGCCATGCGGGGGCCAACCTGGTAGTGTTTCATCATCGAAAACTCTCGCGCTGTGGGTGGTCAAAGAAGTGTCTGGTCGAATGAGGTGGGGTAAGCGCGGTGCGGGCGACGAGCAACGACGTTGCCTGTCGGGGAGATCGGCGTGACGATGAGCTATGACGGTCCGATCATCGACCCTCATCATCATCTCTGGGACCTGCGCCTTGATCGGCATCCCTGGCTCGCCGCTGGCGCCGGCCGGCGTGGCGGTCTCGGCGACCTTGCGCCGCTCAAGCGCAACTACTTGCCCGAGGATTATCGCCGCGACGCGGCGCGGCAAAACATCGTCGCCAGCGTTCATGTCGAAGCCGGTTGGATCAGCGACGACTGCGTTGGCGAAACGTGCTGGCTCGAAACGCTCGACAAGAGAGATCGCGTCGCGGAGCGTTACGTCGTCCATGTCCCGCTGGCGAGCAGGGAGGCGCCCGCCTTGCTCGAGGCGCAGGCGGGCTTTTCGCGCGTCGTCGGGGTGCGCGACGTCTTGAGCTGGAGCGCAGATCCCGCGCGCCGTTTTGCTGCGCGCGGCGATCTCATGGAGGATCCGCAGTGGCGCGCGGGCCTCGCACGGCTGCAGGCTCACGGTCTTGTCTTCGATCTGATGGTGTTTCCGAATCAGCTTGCTCAGGCGGCAAGACTGGTGGCGGATTTTCCGAACCAGCTTTTCGTTCTCAACCATTGCGGCAGCCCGATCGACCGCAATGCCGACGGGCTGCGGCGTTGGCGAGAGGGTCTCGCGAATCTCGGCCGCGCCCCCAACGTGACGATCAAGATCTCCGACCTCGTGGCCTATGATCATGACTGGACGCTCGACAGCCTTGCCGAAGTGGTCTTGCACTGCCTCGCATGCTTCGGCACAGCGCGCGCGATGTTCGCCAGCGATTTTCCGGTCGCGGGGCTCCACGCGTCCTTCGACGAGGTGTACGGCGCCTTCAAGACCATCGCCTCCGGGCTGACCGCGGATGAGCAGAGCGCTCTGTTCTTCGCCAATGCGGCGCGCGTCTATCGGTTCGATGGTCGCTCATCGTCGACGCGCCTCTCGACCTGAGATCAGCAGCAGTGCGAGGATCAGCGATCCGAACAGGATGCTGCGCCAGCCCGGCGAAGCATTGACCACGGTGATGAGGCCGGTGATCGTCACCAGGAGAACGGCGCCGGGAATCGAGCCGGCGTAGGTGCCGGAGCCGCCGAGGATCGAGGTGCCGCCGAGAACCACGGCAGCGATCGATGACAAGAGATAGGGATCGCCGATCCCGACATAGCCTTGCCCGTTCATGCCGAGGAGCAGGAGGCCCGTCATCCCTGCGGTCAGGCCACTGATCGCGTAGACCGCGACGGTCGTCGCCGGAACGTTGACACCGGAGAGGGTGGCCGCGAGCGAATTGGCGCCGAGCGCGAACACGCGCGCGCCGAATGGTGTGGCGTGCAGCGCCAGCAGCGAAAGCACCGACGCGATGGCCCAGACCAGGACGCCGGCAGGGACGCCGCCCGGCCGCGCGGAGCCGAGCCACTCGAGCAGGGGACTTTGTGCAGAGATCGCGCTGCCGCCGGCCAGCAGGATCAAGAGGCCTTGCAAAAAGGTCGCCATGGCCAGGGTCATGATCATGGGATGGGCGCGCAGGAAGGCGACGCCGAGCCCGTTGAGGACGCCGATCACGGTCGCGGCGGCCAGCGTGATGAGCGCGGCGAAAGCGCCGCTCTCATCGAAAGCAAGTGCCACGAGCGGCGCGCCGACCGCGCTGACCGTAATGATGGCGCCGACTGACAGGTCGATGCCGCCTGCAATGACGACGAATGTTTGCCCGATCGCGGCGAGGCCGACGACGGCACCGAGTTCGACGAGATAACGGAGATGGCCGAAAGCGCCGAAACCCGGTTTGACGAAGGAAGCGCCGATCCAGACGGCGACGACGATCAGAAAGGTCAGGACAGGACGGCTCGCGAAGAGCGCGCGCGGGCGGACTTTTGGAAAGCGCACCGCTTCGCCGGGATTCATAGGGCCCTCCTGCGCGCGGAAAATTCCGGCAGCGCCACGGCGCCGATGATGATCAGGCCCTGCGCGATGTAATGTGCGACCGGCGGGAAGCCGAGGAAATACATCACGTTGATCATCACGCTGAGCAGAAGGCTGCCGGCGAGCGCGCCGCGCATTGCGCCCTTGCCGCCGAGAAAGCCGACGCCGCCGAGCACCGCGGCTGCGATCGAATTGAGCGTAAAGGCTTCGCCTATGACTGGATCGCCCGAACCGGTTTTCGCGGCGACGAACAGGCCGGCGCACGTCGCAAGCAGCCCGCTGACGGCGTAGGCCAAAATCCGCGCCGCGTCGACGGGGACGCCGGCGCGGTAGGCTGCATCAGGATTTTCGCCGGCGGCGTAGAGGCTGAGGCCGAGCGGCGTCGCGAGATAGAGTTTCCAGAACACGACGACGGCGATGACGAGCCATGCGGCCACCGGCTTGTCGCCGGCGAGCAGGTCTGAGAGCCATGCGGGGATCGTGCCGCCCGGTCTTGGCAGGATCAGGAGGGCGGCGCCGCCGACGATGAAGGAGGCGGCAAGCGTCACGACGATGGCGGGCAGGCCGAGGCGGACGACGATGACGCCGCAGGCCGCGCCGACGCCGAGGCCGGCGATCATCACCAAAGCCGCTCCGCCGGCGACGCCGAGCGGCCCGGCCATCGTCGTTGCGGCGATGACGGCGCCAAGACTGACCATCGCACCGATCGCGAGGCTGACGCCGCCGGCGAGCATCAGGATCGCCTGCGCCATCGACACCATCGCCAGCGGAAGCCAGCTCTGCGCGAACTTTGCGACGCCGCCGACACTGAGGAGGCCAGGGAACAGATAGGCGTAGAGCGCCAAGAATGCCGCGACGACGATCAGGAGGCCGCCTGCGCCGCGGTTGCGCTGTCGCTGCGCCGGCCAATAGAGCCGCAGGCTTGCGCTTTCGATCGCGTTCATGCCGCGGTCCTCAGGGGGTCTGCGCCCATCGCCGCGGCGACAATTGCCCCTTCGCTCAGCGCCTCGCGTTCGATAGTCGCGACGATCCGCCCCTCGCGCATGACCGCGACGCGGTCGCAGAGATGCACGAGCTCGGGGGTGTCGGAGCTTGACAGCACGATGGCCTTGCCCTCGCTAGCGAGACGCCGCAACAGCGCGTAGATTTCGCGCTTGGTTTCGACATCCACGCCACGCGTTGGATCGTTGAGCAACCAGACCTGCGGCTCGGCCGGCGTCCATTTCGCCAGCGCCACTTTCTGCTGATTGCCGCCGGAGAGCGCCCGCACCTGCCGCGTCAGATCGCCCTTGATCGCAAAGCGGTCGGCGAGCGCGGTCGCGAGCACGCGCTCCTTCGAACGATCGCGCAGCGACAGGGAAAACGCGCGCGCGAGGCTTGGTAGCATCAGATTCCAGCCGATGGCATGGATCAGATGAAGACCTTCGCGTTTGCGGTCAGCGGGCACATAGGCGAGGCCGAGCGCATTGGCCCTGCGCACCGACGCGGGAAGGTTGCGCTGTCGGTTGAACTCGGCGGTCCGCGCGGAGGCGGGCAGGGCGCCATAGAGGCTGAGCAGCAGATCCTCTTGTCCCTGTCCGACCAAACCGCCGATGCCCAAAACCTCGCCGCGGCGGATAGACATATCGATATCACGCAGGACGCCGGAGGAAAGACCCGACACCTGTATGATCGGATCGCGATCGGCTGAGGGCGTCCAGGCCGGGAAGAGGTGGCCGGTGTCGCGGCCGACCATCAGCCGCACAAGATCCGCGGCCTCGACGCCCTCGATCGGACGATCCGCCGTCACGACGCCGTCCTTGAGCACGGTGACGTGCTGGCACAGCCGCATGACTTCGTTGAGCCGATGCGAGATGTAGAGAATGGCCGTGCCCTTCGCCCGGAGGCGATCGAGCAGCGCAGTCAGCGTCTCGACTTCATGCGCGGACAGGGACGAGGTCGGCTCATCGAGAATGAGAACGCGCGGCTCGCGAAACAATGCCCGGGCGATTTCCACCATCTGGCGCCGGCCAAGCGGCAGGTCGCCGACCGGGGTCGCCAGATCCTCGTTGAGCCCGACGAGGTCCATCGCCGCCCGCGCCCGCCTGGCAAGGCCGCGATAGTCGATCAGCCCGTAGCGGCGCGGCAGCGCGCCGATGCCGATATTTTCCGCGATCGAGAGCTGGGTGGTAAGGCCGAGTTCCTGTTGCACCACCGCGATCCCGGCACGATGGGCGTCGCGAGGATTGAGGCCGCGAAACACCCGGCCGTCTATTTCCACGGCACCCGCGTCGGGGAGCAGCGCCCCCGACAGGATGTTGATCAGCGTCGATTTGCCCGCTCCGTTCTCGCCGAGCAGCGCGTGAATCCGGCCCGGCTGGAGCGCGATGGAAACCTCGCGCAGCACGGCATTGCCGAAGAACGATTTTGACACGCCACGCGCGGCGAGGGTCGGAGCAGGCGTCATCTTTCTCACGACCGTTCCCGGTTGTCGCTCACTTCTGAGCCAAAAGCTCGTCAAACAGCTTTTGATCGTAGGGCGAATAGATGTAGCCGTCAGCCGGGAAATCCTTTGCCTTGGCGAGATACTGGTCGATGTTCGAATTGTCGATCACCGGCAGCGGAATCTTGACGAAGGCCGGCACATCCTTGCCGGAGAGCGCCTGCACGGCCGCATAGGTCGCAAACGCGCCGAGCCAGTTCGGCTGCATCGTCGCCCAGGCCTTGAGGTTTTTCGCCTTCCACAGTTCGAGGAACTGGCGGGCATTCTCGCCCGTGATCGGAACCTGCGCGCGGCCCTGTTTGTCGAAGGCGAGCACGGCGCCGGCCGAGAGCGCGCCGCCGAGCGACAGGATGCCGTCGATGTCGGGATGCGCAAACAGAAGGTTGGTCACCGCTTCCTGGGCCGGTGCGACGTTGTAGGCAGTATTGGTCTCGGCGAGGATGGTCACATTGGGATTGGCCTTGAGCACCGGCTCGGCGCCCTTGCGGCGATCGTCGCTGACGGAGATGCCGGCCGGGCCGTTCAGCACAAGGATCTTGCCCTTGCCGCCGATCGCGTCGACGAGGAATTTTGCGGCGCTCGCGCCCCACTGCGCCGAATCGGTGTTGATCTTGGCGGTGACCTCATCGGTGTCGACGAGGCTGTCGAAATTGATCACGGCGATGCCCTTCGCGCAGGCATCGGCGATCACGCGGCCCGGTGCCGTGGACGAGCCGGCAATCAGGATGATCGCATCGACATTGGAGTCGATCATCGATTGGATCTGCTGGATCTGGGTGTTGGCATCGCCCTGGGCGTCCGTCACGACGAGTTTCGAGACCAGACCCTGCTTCTTGAGTTCGTCGACTTCCTTCTCGATCGTTCCCTGCGTCTCCTTCATCCAGGTCGGCACCGAATAGATGTCGGCCCAGCCGATCGTGAATGGCGGCTTGCGGTCGCCCTTGATGCATTTGGCCGCGGCGGCGGCTTCGCTCGGCATGGCGACGCAGGCGAGCAGGCCAAGGAAAAGGCCAAGGCAAGCGGCACTGAGCGCCGATAAAGACGACTTCATCATCCTCAAAACTCCCCTCCAATGCGCGGCGCGCGCTGGCGCCTATCAAGGCCTGGCCTCAAGCGATTGATCGGCAGGGCCTCCACATGCCGACTTGCTCCCAGATGTATTCCACTATAATGGAAAGAATATCGCTATAGTGGACCTGCGAACGCTAGCGTCGTTTCGAGAATCGCGCAATAGGCAAGCGATGGGTGCATGAGCACCGGGAATCCCGGGCGAGGGCGCAAAAGATGGCTTCTGATGCAGTTGAGGACATGGGCGCCGGTCGGCGCGCGCGCGGGCTCGATCGGGCTTTCGAGATCCTGGATTATCTGCGCGGATTGCGTCGGCCGGCGCGCCCGAACGAGATCGCGGTCGGCATCGAAGCGCCGAAATCGACCACCTACGAGCTCGTGGGTCTGATGCTGAAGGCCGGCGTGCTCGAATATGCCGACAAGGAGGGTCGCGTCTTTCTCGGCCGCAAACTGTACTTTTTCGGCCTTGCCTATCAGTCGCAGTTCGATCTGACCCGCGAGTGCCGGTCCTATCTCGACGAGCTCGCGGAGACGACGCGCGAGACGTCTCAGCTCTGCATGCTCGACGGCAACAAATACACGGTTGCGATGATGTGCGAAGGCGCCAGGCCCTTTCGCATCTCCTCGGATGTCGGCGAACAAATTCCGATTCCCTGGACCGCGTCGGGCCGTCTCCTGGTCTCGCATATGAGCGACGACGAGATCCTCGCCTTCATTCCAAAAGAGGATTTTGTGCTGCCGAGCGGCGCCAGGCTGAACCCAAAAACTTTTCTGGCCGAGGTTCACAAGGCGCGAAAGGACGGCTTCTTCTCCTTTGACTCGCTGGCCGATAATTTCACGCATTGCTTTGCTGCACCGGTCTACCAGGGCGAGGGGATTTGCGCGGCGACCCTCTGCCTCATCGCGCCCCGCGAAGATGCCGCGCGGAACCACGCCCGCTACCGCGATGCGCTCAGCGCCGCGGCGCGGAGCCTCTCCGAAAAGGCCTGTTCGTTGCCGATCTCTGGTCTCAGGGCGGGTGTGGTGTAGTCGCGGCAGGCAATGCGCCGAGCGATTCCAATTTCGCGGCCTGGTCGCAGTTTGCGCCGCTCGCGCCGTCGAGCCGGGGCCGCGCGCGTGGCCCCGGAGCCCCACGTGTCACCCGCGACAGTCCAACGGCTGTCAATCGCGGCATTCGAAGCTTGCGGCATCCTCCGGGTCGCCTTGACCTTTATAGGCAGCATGTTGCGGGTAAGCGCAGATCGGCCGGCTGCGGCCGGGGAAAGCCGGACCCGTGGCGATCACCGCATCCGGCGCCTTGCCTTGCTCGACCCAGTCGACGACGGCCTGCAGGAGGTCGAACCGGTCGAGCGTCGCCGCGCCGCTCGCGCAGTGGCCCATGCCCGGCACGAGATAGGCCCGGCTGGAGCTCGCGCGCACTTTCTCGACGCCTCCCGAGTTCGCGGCCATGCGCTCGTAATAGTCGATCGTGTCGAGCGCCGAGAACCAGGGATCGCTGACCCCGTGGTAGAACAGTAGCTTGCCGCCATGGCCGAAAAAGCTGTTGAGGTTGGTCCAGTTCGCCGTGCTCTGCAGCCGCTGCATCCCATCCCCGTCCACCCGGTCCTCGATCTCATCGACATTGATGGTCTCGAACACCGCAGGACCGACCGGGCTGCGCGCCCCTGTCGTGAGGATGCCGGGGATCGGAACATTTTCAGCGGCAATCCCACTGTCCCACGGGAATGCTGAATAGGCGGGCGCGCCGCGCGAATTCCTTGGGCCGGCAAAAGCCTTCGTCAATGCGCTCACCTGAGCCGGAGCGAGGCAGGCATCCGTTCTGGCGCCGCTGCAGGCGAGCACCGCGGGATCAAAGCGGCATTCGCGCATATTGAAGATCATGCCGTCCTTCAGGCCATCATTGGCATCGCAGGCCGCGACGACGGCGTCCGTGATGAGCTTGCGCTCGGAGGGGGAGAATGCCCTCGCAGGCTCCGGCTTGCCGCTTTCACCCTTGGGAGCGATCTGCGTGAACTGATGGTTGGCCCAGGCCAGGCCGAGATTGGAGCGGCCCGTGCGCATGGCTGGCGCGCCGGCGACGATGCCGTCAAACTCTCCGGGATAACGCTGCGAGGCGATCATGGCCTCGCGGCCACCGGTCGAGCAGCCCACGAAATAGGACCGCTCCGGCGGCCGGCCATAATAGCGTCCGATGATCGTCTTCGCGGCCGCGGTGACCTTGCCGACAGAGGCCTGGGCAAAGTTGAGCGCCGCTTCCTGATCGGCCATGAACGATGCGTCGAATACCGCTCCCTGATGGCCGCTGTCAGTGGACATGACGGCAAAGCCGCGCGCGAGAGCGGGAATCTCACCCGCGGCCTGAGCGCCGAGCGGCGGTCGGATCGATCCATTCAAGCCGCCGCCGCCCTGGAACAGAAACCGCCCATTCCAGCGATCGGGAAGGGCGATCGCGAATCCGATCGCATAGGGCTTGCCGTCGGCTCCGCTGCGCCGGTCGATGGCACCTTGTGCCCGGCAATAGGACGGGATTGCAGCGCCCACGGTCTGAGGATCGCCCGGCCGCACCTGCACGGTCCCCGCCGGCGCGTCCGGCACCGCCTCGGCCTTTTCGATCACAATTGTCGAACCTGGAAAACCGACGCCAGCCAGCCCCTCACAGTTGATCGCAGGCCCGTCGGCTGCAACGCCGGTTTCCGAGAACACCGGGACGGCCATGCAGCCAACAAGTAATGCGGCGATGATTTGTATGGTGCCGGTTTCCTTCCGCATCGGGCTCATGCGTCGCTCTCCCTGGTGTACCGCTCGCTGGGCGCAAGGTTGGTTTTGCTCGTTGCTTCTTGGGCGCACCATATTGATGGTTTTTCCGGAGCGACACCGGAAATGTTTTCAGATTTGAATGCCAAAGAGCGAAAGCGAACAAGAAT
>NZ_JAFATE010000202.1 GCF_019244115.1 Bradyrhizobium sp. | reverse complement strand
CACGACTTCCGCATAGGCCTGCACCGGGAGTTCGGTCAGCAGGACCTTGACGCTGCGGTCCATGGTCTCGAAGCCGGGGAAGGTCTTGGCCAGCGCGAGCCCGGCCGGCGGGGTCAGCCCGACCCGCAGCCCCGGCGGGAAGATCGCCTCTGCGGCGAATGCGGGCCGGAACGCGGCGGCAAGCAGGACAGCGGCAGTGATTGTTCGGAGGAGCTTCATGAAAAACCTGTTTGAGGTGGATCGCCGTTCAACGGTCAGCCGGCGCGCCCAAATGTTTGTCGGTCGGGGGGCGTCCGTCGGTCGGCTCGCTTTTAGCTGTTTTAACCCTTCAAAAATAGGGCGGCACAGTGTGCCGGAACGAGCGACCTCGCGGGTCTCTGTTACCTGAAGGCGTGTCCGCGGCGGAATTCTTCAGCCCTTTCCTTGGGCAAGGGTGCGGCCCGGTCCTTGCAGGCGCATTGCCCTCTCCTATATGAGGCATACCGTCGCAATATCGCGAGTATTTGATCTAAGGGGGTTTTGGATCGGGGCGCCGTCAGGGCCCGTCCAACCTGCTGCAACGAGAAGGACATCAGGACCATGGGAAAGGTCATTGGGATCGATCTCGGCACCACCAATTCGTGCGTTGCCGTGATGGATGGCAAAAATCCGAAAGTCATCGAGAACTCGGAAGGCATGCGCACGACACCGTCGATCGTCGCCTTCACCGATGATGGTGAACGGTTGGTCGGCCAGCCCGCCAAGCGCCAGGCGGTCACGAATCCCGAGCGGACCTTCTTCGCCGTGAAGCGGCTGATCGGCCGCCGCTACGACGATCCGATGGTCGAAAAGGACAAGAAGCTCGTCCCCTACAAGATCGTCAAAGCCTCCAACGGCGATGCCTGGGTCGAAGCCGACGGCAAGACCTATTCGCCCTCGCAGATCTCGGCGTTCATCCTGCAGAAGATGAAGGAGACCGCCGAAGCGCATCTCGGGCAGAAGGTCGAGCAGGCCGTGATCACGGTTCCCGCCTATTTCAACGACGCCCAGCGCCAGGCCACCAAGGACGCCGGCAAGATCGCCGGCCTCGAAGTGCTGCGCATCATCAACGAGCCGACTGCGGCGGCGCTGGCCTACGGCCTCGACAAGACGAAATCCGGTACCATCGCGGTCTATGACCTTGGCGGCGGCACGTTCGATATCTCGATCCTCGAGATCGGTGACGGCGTGTTCGAGGTGAAGTCGACCAATGGCGACACCTTCCTCGGCGGCGAAGATTTCGACATGCGGCTGGTCAACTATCTGGCCGACGAATTCCAGAAGGAGCAGGGCATCAACCTGCGCAACGACAAGCTTGCGCTGCAGCGCCTGAAGGAGGCGGCTGAAAAGGCCAAGATCGAGCTGTCCTCGACGGCGCAGACCGAGATCAACCTGCCGTTCATCACGGCCGATCAATCCGGCCCGAAACATCTGACGATGAAGCTGACGCGCGCCAAGTTCGAGGCGCTGGTGGCCGATCTCGTGGAAAAGACCATCGAGCCCTGCCGCAAGGCGCTGAAGGATGCCGGCCTCACCGCCGGTGAAGTCGGCGAGGTGGTGCTGGTCGGCGGCATGACGCGCATGCCGAAAATCCAGGAAATGGTGAAGCAGTTTTTCGGCAAGGAGCCGCACAAGGGCGTCAACCCGGATGAGGTGGTCGCGATCGGCGCTGCGATCCAGGCCGGCGTGCTGCAGGGCGACGTCAAGGACGTGCTGCTGCTCGACGTCACGCCGCTGTCGCTCGGCATCGAGACGCTGGGTGGCGTGTTCACCCGCATCATCGACCGCAACACCACGATCCCGACCAAGAAGAGCCAGGTGTTCTCGACCGCCGAGGACAACCAGAATGCGGTAACCATCCGCGTGTTCCAGGGCGAGCGCGAGATGGCGGCCGACAACAAGATGCTCGGCCAGTTCGACCTGATGGGCATTCCGCCAGCGCCGCGCGGCATGCCGCAGATCGAGGTGACCTTCGACATCGACGCCAATGGCATCGTCAACGTCTCGGCCAAGGACAAGGCCACCGGCAAGGAGCAGCAGATCCGCATCCAGGCGTCCGGCGGTTTGTCGGAGGCCGACATCGAGAAGATGGTCAAGGACGCCGAGGCCAACGCCGCCGCCGACAAGAAGCGTCGTGAGGCGGTCGATGCCAAGAACCACGCGGACGCGCTGGTGCATTCGACCGAGAAAGCGCTCGCCGAGCATGGCTCGAAGATCGCCGAGACCGAGCGGCGCTCGATCGAGGATGCCGTCAGCGACCTCAAGGAGGCGCTGAAGGGTGACGATGCCGAGGCGATCAAGGCCAAGACCAACACGCTGGCGCAGGCTTCGATGAAGCTCGGCGAGGCGATGTACAAGCAGCAGGCCGAGGCCGACGCTGCGAAGGATGCGGCGAAGGACGATGTGGTCGACGCGGAATTTACCGAGGTCGACGACGACAAGAAGAAGTCCGCTTAAGCCCCGCGCGGACCAGCGATGCGGACCGGTGCGCTCCCCCTCAAGGCCGCCTCCCCCTTCCAGGGGGAGGTCGCCACGCGCAGCGTTGCAGGTGGCGGGCGCGCACCGATTACGATCAGTCAATACCATCCGTTTATGTTGAACCCATCTCGCCGCCCCGCTCTGGCGGGGGGCACGGTCGCGATTTGGTAAGCAGAGTTCAGCATGTCCACGAAGCGCTGCTATTACGAAACCCTCGAAGTCGAACGCGACGCAGACGACAACAGGCTGAAGGCAGCGTTCCGCAAGCTGGCCATGAAGTGGCACCCGGACCGCAATCCCGGCGATGCCGCGAGCGAGATCCGCTTCAAGGAAATCAACGAAGCGTACGAGGTCCTGAAGGACAGCGACAAACGCGCGGCCTATGATCGCTACGGTCATGCGGCCTTCGAGCAAGGCTCAGGTTTTGGCGGCGGTGGTCCCGGTTTCGGGGCAGGCTTTGCCTCTTCATTCTCCGACATTTTCGAAGATCTGTTCGGCATGGCCGCGCAGCGCGGCCGTGGCGGCGGCCGCGAGCGTGGCGCCGATCTGCGCTACAACATGGAAATCACGCTTGAGGAAGCGTATCTCGGCAAGACCGCGAAGATCGAGATTCCGGTCTCCGTCACGTGCGAATCCTGTTCGGGCACCGGCGCGAGGGCGGGCACCAAGCCGAAAAACTGTTCCACGTGCGGCGGCGCCGGACGGATCCGGCAGGCGCAGGGCTTCTTCACACTGGAGCGAACCTGCCCGGGCTGCCAGGGCCGTGGCCAGATGATCGAGGACGCCTGTCAGTCTTGCTCGGGTTCCGGGCGGGTGACCCGGGAGCGTACCTTGTCGGTCAACATTCCGCAGGGCGTCGAAGACGGCACGCGGATCCGCCTTGCGGGCGAGGGCGAGGCGGGGTTCCGCGGCGGGCCGGCGGGCGATCTCTATATTTTTCTGTCGCTGACCGCGCACGAGTTCTTCCAGCGCGATGGCGCCGACCTGCATTGCCGCGTTCCGATTTCGATGGTGACGGCGGCGCTCGGCGGCGAGTTCGAGGTGCCGACCATCGACAAGGGCAAGACCAAGGTCAAAATCCCCGCAGGCACCCAGACCGCTCGGCGTTTCCGCATTGCATCGAAAGGCATGCCGGTGCTGCGCTCGCGCCAGACCGGCGACATGTATGTCCAAGTCGTCGTCGAGACACCGCAGAACCTGACCAAGCGACAGCAGGAACTGCTCACCGAATTCGAAAAACTCTCGTCTGGTGCAACGCAGCCCGAGTCCTCCGGCTTCTTCACCAAGGTCAAGGACTTCTTCGCCACCCGTGCCAGTTCCTGACACGGGTGTTCTGCTTGACCGTCCCGTCCGCTCCCTATACGTCTTTGTGACTGTTTTCTGACATTGCTGCGGAAACGCGGTCCCGTCTGGTAACGACATGCCATTGCAATCGTCCCTGCGTGCGTCGAAAAAGCCCCTCCGTCTCGACGACGAGGTTCGCTTTCTCCGTTCGTGGATCGAGAAGCCGCTTCACATGGGCGCGGTCATGCCGTCGGGACGTTTCCTGGCCCGCACGATGGCGCAATATGTCGATCCCTACGCGTCTGGACCGGTGGTCGAACTGGGCCCCGGGACCGGTGCGATCACCAGCGCGCTGATTGAGCACGGCGTCGATCAGAAGCGGTTGGTGCTCGTCGAGTACAATCCGAGTTTCTGCGCGTTGCTGCGCGACCGCTATCCCCACGCCAAGGTGGTCCAGGGCGACGCCTATGCGCTGCGGGATACGCTGTGGAATGTCCTGGCCTCGCCCGCGACCGCCATGGTGTCGGGCCTGCCGCTGGTCACCAAGCCGATGCTGACTCGGCTGAAACTCGTCCGCGACGCCTTCGCGGCGCTCAAGCCCGGCGCGCCCTTCGTGCAGTTCACCTATTCGGTGGTACCGCCGATCCCGAAATCGCTGCCCGGCGTATCCACAGAGGCGTCCGAGCGGATCTGGATGAACCTTCCGCCCGCTCGCGTCTGGGTGTATCGCAAGGATTGATCGGGAACCTTCCTCCTGGCGCCATCGTGCGGTCCACGGCGGTGCTTTCTGACGCGAGCACAGATTTGTCCTGATGGCGGGGCCAAAGATCCTCATCATTCCCGGCTCGCTGCGCACCGGCTCGCACAACGTCAAGCTGGCCGCGGCCGCGGCCTATGCGTTCGCGCAGGCCGACGTTCAGGCGACGCGCATCTCGCTTGCCGACTTCCCGCTGCCGATCTACGACGCCGACCTGCAGGCAAGATCGGGCATTCCAAAGCACGCGATCAACCTCAAGCGCATGATCGGCGCCCATCGCGGCGTTCTGATCGTCACGCCCGAATACAACGCCTCGGTCCCGGCGCTGGTGAAGAACGCGATCGACTGGGTGAGCCGCGTGCAGGACCCACACGAGACCCGCGGCCAGGTTTTTCGCGAGCGCGCCTTTGCCATCGCGTCGGCCTCCGAAAGCCGACTTGGCGGGGCCCGTGCACTGGCCGCCTTGCGGCTGATCCTGTCAGCCTGTCATGCGATGGTGATCCCGAACCAGCTCGCCTTGTCCTTTGCCGGGCAGGCCTATGACGATATGGACAGGCTGAAGCATTTTGCAGATATCGAGGCGCTGACCGCAATGGTCCGGCAGTTGATCGAAACGTCGGACCGTATGACGTAAGGGAGGAGAGATGGCGGCGATGGCAAGCGCTCAGGCAAGGCCTCCAATGCGGGAAGCAGCACGCGAGATTGCGCCGCGCGACCGGCTCATCGTCGGCCTCGATCTGCCCTCGGTCGAAGCGGCCGAGGCGATGATCAAACGACTGGGCGAGACCGTCACCTTCTACAAGATCGGCATGGAGCTGACCTATGCCGGCGGCCTTGCGCTGGCGGAGCGTCTGGTCGGCGGCGGCAAGGGCGTCTTCATCGATCTGAAGCTGCACGACATCCCCAACACCGTCGAGCGCGCGACGCGGCAGATCGCGCGGCTCGGCGCGCGCTTTCTCACCATTCACGCCTATCCGCAAAGCATGAAGGCCGCACTTGCTGGGGCCGCCGGCTCTGGTCTCGAACTGCTTGCGGTCACGGTCCTGACCTCTTGTGACGACACCGATCTTGCCGACGCCGGCTATGCACTCGGCGTCAAGGACCTGGTCGCCCGGCGCGCGCAGCAGGCGAAGGAGATCGGCATGCCCGGCCTGATCCTGTCGCCTGAGGAAACTCAATCGGTGCGCCAACTGTTAGGTCCCGAGATGCAGCTCATCACGCCCGGCATCCGCCCGGGTGGGACGGATGTCGGCGACCAGAAGCGGGTCATGACGCCAACGCTCGCAATCGCGGCCGGCGCGGACCGGCTGGTGGTCGCCCGCCCGGTGATTGCGGCCGACGATCCGGTGGCAGCGGCGGAAAATATCGTGGCGGAGATCGCATCGGCGCTTGCATAGGAGAACAGCAAATGGCGAAGGGTTACTGGATCGGACGCGTCGACGTCCACAATGATGAGGGTTTCAAGCCCTATTCGGCCGCTAATCCGGCGATCTTGAAGAAGTTCGGCGCCCGCTATGTCGTGCGTGGCGGCAAATTCACCGGCGTGGAAGGCGAAAGCCGGGCGCGCAACGTGGTGATCGAATTCCCCGACTATGAGACCGCGCTCGCCTGTTACCGTTCGCCGGAATACCAGGAGAACATCAAGGTGCGGCAGCCGCATTCGATCGTCGACCTCATCATCATCGAGGGGTTTGACGGCCCGCAGCCCTGATATTTTCCGCTCGTCATTCCGGGGCGTGCGAAGCACGAACCCGGAATCTCGAGATTCCGGGTCTGGTCCTTTGGACCAGCCCGGGACGACCCTGTAACAGTCATTCCCGACGCGCAGGTTGCCGGATTGGCCTGCGCCCGCTATAGGGCGCAGCAGAGGTAACGTCATGGCAGACATGCGGTTGATTGTTGCGGGGGCCGGCGGCCGGATGGGCCGCACGCTGACCCGCGTGATCTCGGAAACAGAGGGCGCGGTGCTGGTCGGTGCGCTGGAAGCGCCGACCTCCGAACTCCTGGGCAAGGATGCAGGCGTGCTCGCCGGCCTGCCGGCCAATGGCACGAAACTCTCGGCCGACCTGTGGGCGATGTCGGAAGCCGCCGACGGCATCCTCGATTTCACGGTGCCGGCGGCGACCATCGCCAATGTCGCCATCGCCGCCCAGCGCGGCCTCGTCCACGTCATCGGCACGACCGGCCTCTCGGCTTCGGACGATGCCGTCATCAAGAGCGTCACCGACCGCGCCGTCGTGGTGAAATCCGGCAATATGAGTCTCGGGGTGAACCTGCTCGCGGCGCTGGTGCGGCGGGCGGCAAAATCGCTCGACCCGAGTTTCGATATTGAGATTCTCGAACTGCATCACAGGGCCAAGGTCGATGCGCCCTCCGGCACCGCGTTGATGCTGGGACAGGCGGCGGCGGAGGGACGCGGCATTGCGCTGGAAAACCATTCGGCGCGCGGCCGCGACGGCATGACCGGCGCGCGTCGCGACGGCGATATCGGCTTCGCATCGCTCCGCGGCGGCACCGCCGCCGGCGACCACAGCGTGATTTTTGCCGGCCATCATGAGCGCCTCATTCTGTCCCATCACGCCGAGGATCGGACCTTGTTCGCCCATGGTGCGCTGAAGGCCGCACTGTGGGCGCAAGGCAAAAACCCCGGGCTCTATTCGATGTTCGATGTGCTCGGCATCGGCGATTCCTGATCGAAGATCAAAACGGACACCATGCAATGAGCGATCGTCTTCTCGTGCTCGTGCGTCACGGCCAGAGTGAATGGAATCTCAAAAACCTGTTCACGGGCTGGAAGGATCCGGACCTGACGGAGCAGGGTATTGCGGAGGCAAGGGATGCCGGCCGCAAGCTGAAGGCGCAGGGCCTTAAGTTCGACATCGCCTTCACCTCCGTGCTCACGCGCGCGCAGCATACGCTCGACCTCTTGCTTGCAGAGATCGGCCAGACCGGACTATCGACCAAAAAGGATCTCGCGCTCAACGAGCGCGACTATGGTGATCTCTCCGGCCTCAACAAGGACGACGCGCGCAAGCGCTGGGGCGAGGAGCAGGTCCATGTCTGGCGCCGCTCCTATGACGTGCCGCCGCCGGGCGGCGAAAGCCTGAAGGATACGCTGGCGCGCGCGCTACCCTATTACGTCCAGGAGATCTTGCCCGGCGTGCTGCGCGGCGAACGCACGCTGGTCGCCGCCCACGGCAACTCGCTGCGTGCGCTGATCATGGTGTTGGAAAAACTCTCGCCGGAGGGCATTTTGAAACGCGAGCTCGCGACCGGTGTGCCGATCATCTATCGGCTCAACGCCGATTCCACCGTCGCCTCGAAGCTCGATCTGGCGGCCTAGCCCCACTCGCGGCGGCCGGTTGCATCGTCCTGTCGATGCACGAGGCTCAGCCCGCCATATCCCGAATCACTGCATCCGCCTAGACTCCGCCCCGTTCAGTGCGTGTTGCCCGGCGGAGCGATCGGCGCTTCGCGAGATTGATCTCGGGGGACCAGAACATGAACCGCAAACTGCGCCGCGCGGCCGCGGCGGCCGCGAAGCGAACCGGCGGCTCCCCTGCGGATCCGCGTGCTGCCGGGCTTTTTTCCGCCGGCCTCAAGCATCATCAGTGCGGCCGGCTCGCCCAGGCGGAAGCGCATTATCGCGAGACGCTGGCGCTGCAGCCTGATCATGCCGACGCCCTGCACCTGCTTGGCGTGATTGCATCCCAGGTCGGCCGCCATGACGTCGCCGTCGATCTGATCGGCCGGGCCATCGCGCGCGACAGGATGAGCGCGCTGTACCATTCCAACCACGGCCTCGCGCTTGCCGGCCTGAAACGCTTTGCGGATGCGATCGAAAGCTACGACCGCGCTTTGTCGCTGCGTCCCGACGACGCCGAGCTGCGCTATAACCGCGGCAATGCCCTGCTCGCGCTCGGACGGCCGTGCGAGGCGCTGGAGGCCTACGAGCGCGCTTTGCTGACGAAACCGGATCATGTCGAAGCCCTGTGCAATCGCGGCGCCGCGCTTGCGGCGCTCGGGCAGAGCGACGAGGCGCTGTCGAGCTATGATCGGGCGCTCGCAGTGGCGCCGCATTTCAGCGAGGCGCTGGCAAACCGCGGCAACGCGCTCAAGGCGCTGGGCCGTCTCGATGACGCGCTTTCGAGCTACGAGCGCGCGCTAACGGCACGGCCGGGCGACGCGCAGGCGCTCTTCAATCGCGGCGTGACCCTGCACGAACTGAAGCGTTTTGAGGAGGCGCTCGCAAGCTACGATGATGCGCTCGCGGCGAGTCCGGACCATTCGGAGGCGCTGTCGAACCGGGGCGACGCGCTCAAGGAGCTCGGCCGGCTGCAGGAGGCGCTCGCAAGCTACGACCGCGCGCTGGCCGTGCGGCCGGACTACGCCGAGGCGCTGTCCAATCGTGGTAATCTGCTAAAACTGCTGCGTCGCTTCGACGACGCGCTGGCAAGCTATGATGCCGCCCTGCGGCTGCGTCCGGATTATCCGGAAGCGCTGTCGAATCGCGCCGTGACGCTGCAGGCGCTCGATCGAATTGATGAGGCGCTGGCGAGCTGCGACCGCGCGCTGGCGCTCGCCTCCGATTCGGTTGCGGCGCTGATCAACCGGGCGAGCGTCCTGCAGGAGCTGCGTCGCTTCGATGAGGCGCTTTCGACTTACGATCGCGTCGCCGCGATCGCGCCGGATCATGCCGAGGCGCAGATCAATCGGGCGCTGTTGCTGCTGCTGTCAGGTGATTTTGCAGAGGGCTGGCCCGCGTATGAATGGCGCCGCAAGCTGCCGAGCTGGGCCGAGCGCGGTTTTTCGCAAGGCGAATGGACAGGTGAGGACATTGTCGGCCAGCGTCTTCTGCTGCATGCCGAGCAGGGTTTTGGCGACACCATTCAGTTCGCCCGCTTCGCCGCGCTCGCCGCCGCGCGCGGAATAGATGTCGTTCTCGAAGTCCAGCCGCGGCTTGAGCCGCTGCTCGGCGGGCTGTTCGGATTGCAGGTGATTGCGGCCGGCCGCGATCCGCTGCCGCCTTTCGATCGACACTGTCCCCTGCTCAGCCTGCCGCGCGTGTTTGCGACAACGCTGGCGAGCATCCCGAGCGGCGTGCCCTACATCATCGCGCCGGCCGACCGGATCGCCGCATGGGCGCCGCGTCTGCCAGGCGACGGCTTGCGTGTCGGTCTGGCCTGGTCGGGTCACCCGGACAATGTCAGGGACCATGAGCGCTCCATCCCGTTTGCACGGCTGGCGCCGCTCACCGCTATTCCCGGTGCCCGCTTCGTCAGCCTGCAGAAGGACATCCGCGCCACCGACGCCGACGACGCCCGCCGCTGCGGCAATGTCATCGATCTCGGCGGCGGCTTGCGTGATTTTGCCGATACCGCCGCCATCGTCGCGCAGCTCGATCTGGTCATCACCGTCGACACCGCGGTTGCGCATCTCGCCGGCGCGATGGGCAAGCCGGTCTGGGTGCTGCTGCCGCGCGTGCCCGACTTCCGCTGGCTGCTCGATCGTGCCACCAGCCCGTGGTATCCGAGCGCGCGGCTGTTCCGCAAAGGACAGACGGACACCTGGGACGACGTCATCGCCGGAGTGGCCAAGGAGCTCGCAGCGCGCGCCGCGTCCGCGAGCGGGACGCGCGAGCAGCCTGATCCAATGTAAAAGCGTAATGAGCTCAGGTTCGATCGTTGCCGCGCCGGAGGTGCTCCCTCCCCCGCTTGCGGGGAAGGCTGGGGTTGGGGGCGCCCGCGATTACTGCAGTCCGATCTGCCCCGCTTCCCAGCCGATCATTGCCTGCTTGCGGGTAATACCCCAGTGATAGCCGGTCAGCGCGCCACCCTTGCCGAGCGCGCGATGGCAGGGCACCACGAACGAGATCGGGTTTTTTCCAACTGCTGCGCCGACCGCGCGCGAGGCCTTGGGCGCCTGGATTTTTTGCGCAATATCGGAGTAGCAGACCGCCCGTCCCATCGGAATCTTGAGCAGCGTCTCCCAGACCCGCACCTCGAAATCGGTGCCGATCAGCACCACGCGCAGCGGCTGATCGGGCCGCCACAGCTTTGTGTCGAAGATGCGCTGCGCGATCGCGGCCGTGCCATCAAGATCTTCGACATAGGTGGCGTTCGGCCAGCGGCTGCGCATGTCGGCCAGCGCCGCGGCTTCGTCACCCGGATCGGCAAACGCAAGGCCGGCGAGCCCGCGGTTGGTCGCGATCACCAGCGCCGTGCCGAAGGGGCAGGCGTGAAATCCGTATCGCATCGTCATGCCGGCGCCGCCGACCTTCCATTCACCGGGCGACATCGCTTCATGGGTGACGAACAGGTCGTGCAGCCGGCCCGGCCCTGACAGTCCGGAATCGAGCGCGGCATCCAGCACGCTGGCCGAGCCGCGCAGCAGGCCCTTGGCGTGATCGAGCGTCAGCGCCTGCATGAAACCCTTCGGCGTCAGCCCGGCCCAGCGGCGAAACAGATGGTGCAGTTCGTCCGGCGTGCAGCCGGCCGCATCCGCCACGGCTTCGATAGTCGGCTGCTGGCGCCAATGTTCCGATATGAACGCGATAGCGCGGCGCACCGAATCATAGTCGCGGAGAGCGGCGCTCTGTTGGCCTGGCCTGGCCAGGCGCTGGTCATGTATGGCGAGTGTCATCATGCGCGAAATGTAGGACAGCGAGGGGGCTGCAACCACCCGATTCCTGATCTCGCTCACCTTATCGGATGGTAGATCGGACCCCTCCGGGCGGCAGCGAGTGCGGCCAATAAGGCTTTGGCAAAGCTTGCCTTTTCGTCCGGTCCGAGAAAGCTCGCCAGGGCCACGCGACGGCCTTTCGAGACCAGAAAAAGCCTTTCCACGCCGAACTCCTCGTGGATCACCTGGTCGAGTTGCACCCACAGCGGATTGAAGGCGAACTCCATCACATGACCGCGATGGCTGACCCGGCGCAGCCTGAGCTCCGACGGTGTGACCAGGATTTCCTCATAGGCCTTGGCGCTACGGAAATTGATCTTGAAGGCAAGATAGATCGCGAGCACGTCGAGGCCGAGGAAACCCAGCACCGGCCAGGCCCCGATCATCAGGCAGGCGATGCCGGCCGCGAAACTCACCACACTGACACAGGCCATCACCAGCAGAAAGCCGGTGCGGTTGAGCGACCGGTGCGGCGTCAGCAGGGCCGAAAACAGTGTCGGCTCGGCGGCTTCGAGGTCAAAATCGTTGCCTGCGGTCATGGCGGGTCAGTATACGAAACATCATGGCCAAAATCACCCGACCCCAACGCGCCAAGAAGGCTTCCGTTCGGCAAGTGCCGGCCAAAGGCGTTAAGAAGGGCGTCAAGGCCGGCACGGCCGGGCGGGCATCGAAGTCAAAGAGCAGGACCGGCGCGGGCGCGAAAAAATTCCCGAAGGCCCAAAAGCCGAAATCTCTGAAACCCTGGTCCGCGGAGGAGGTCCTGGAAGCATTCACCCGCTTCCAGAACGCCAATCCCGAGCCGAAGGGCGAGCTCGAACATCTCAACCCCTATACGCTGCTGGTCGCCGTGGTGCTGTCGGCACAGGCGACCGATGCCGGCGTCAACAAGGCGACGCGGACGCTGTTTCAGGTCGCCGATACGCCGCAAAAAATGCTCGCGCTCGGCGAAGAGAAGCTGCGCGACTATATCAGGACGATCGGGCTCTACCGTACCAAGGCGAAAAACGTGATCGCGCTGTCGCACAAGCTGATCAGGGAGTTTGGCGGCGAGGTGCCGAAGACCCGTGCCGAGATCGAATCGCTGCCGGGCGCCGGGCGCAAGACCGCCAACGTCGTGCTTAACATGGCCTTTGGCGAGCGCACGATGGCGGTCGACACCCATGTCTTCCGGGTTGCAAACCGCACTTATCTCGCACCGGGCAAGACGCCCCTCGACGTCGAACTCGGCCTCGAAAAAATCATCCCGCCGGAGTTCATGCTGCACGCGCATCACTGGCTGATCCTGCACGGGCGCTACACCTGCCTCGCGCGCCAGCCGCGCTGCGAGGTCTGCCTGATCAACGATCTCTGTCGCTGGCCGGAAAAGACCGTCTAGCGCGAGCCTGATTGGATGAGGTTCGATCGGTTACACCGACGCGTCATGCCCGGCCTTGTGCTGGACAAGCCCGGCCATGACGACGGCTTTGTTCTGACATTCGTGTCATGTTGGAGCGAGCTCGTTGACCATAAGAATGCGAACGTGCCAGTCCGGGCTGCGTTGCCACACCACCGCCGGTTTTACGGTCTAGCGAAGCTGACAAGCAAGAGAGCAGGATGGGATCTGGAATATTGACCCTGATGCGCGGTTGTTGGGCTGTGAGTGGAAGGGTCAGATAGATGAACAACACGGCGGCGCTCGTTTCCCTCGCGACTTCGGTCCCGCCGTATCAATTCCATCAGAAGCAGATCCTGGAATGCGCGCGGGATCTGCTCGCCGATCGCTATCCGCAGTTCGATACGCTCGCCAGCCTGTTTGCCAACACCGGCATTCGCAACCGTTACGGCGTCAAGCCGATCGAATGGTATCTCGAGCAGCGCGGCTGGCCGGAGCGGACGCAGGCCTTTCTGGAAGGCGCCGAGATCCTGTTCATCGACGTCGTGCAGCAGGCGCTCGCCCGGGCCGATCTCGCCGCCGACGAGATCGACACCGTCGTCACCGTCTGCTCGACCGGCATTGCCACGCCGACGCTCGACGCGCGCGTTGCCGGAAAACTCGGCTTTCGCGCCGATGTTTCGCGCGTCCCCGTGTTCGGCCTCGGATGTGCCGGCGGCGTCTCAGGATTGTCGATCGCCTCGCGCCTGGCGCAGGCGCGGCCGGGCACCAACGTGCTGTTTGTGGCGCTGGAGCTCTGCACGCTGGCGGTCCGTCACGACGAATTGACCAAGGCCAATATCGTCGCCGCCAGCCTGTTCGGCGATGGTGCCGCGGCGGTCGTGCTGCGCGCCGGCGACGGCGGCGCCACGCGGATCGAGGCATCAGGCGAAAAACTCTGGCCCGATACGCTCGACATCATGGGATGGAGTGTCGATCCCGAGGGGTTTGGCGTGATCTTCCAGCGCACCATTCCGGACTTCGTGACCGAGAACATGGGCCCCGCGGTGCGCGAGATCCTCGCGCGAGTGCAGCTCGAACACGATGATGTCGATCGCTTCATCTGCCATCCCGGCGGCACCAAGGTGATCCTCGCGCTGGAACGGGCGCTCTCGCTCGGCCAGGGCACGCTCGACCATGAGCGCGACGTCATTGCCGATTACGGCAACATGTCCGCGCCGACCGTGCTGTTCGTGCTGGAGCGCGCGCTGGCGCAAGGCCTGCCGTCGCGATCGGTCATGACGGCTCTCGGGCCCGGCTTCACCGCAAGCTGCGTGTCGCTGCGGCAAGCGGCATGACGCTTGCCACGACGATACTTCTCGTGGTCACGCTGCAGCGGCTTGGCGAGCTGGTGCTCGCGCGCCACAACACCGCCCGCCTCCTGGCGAAGGGCGCGATCGAAATCGGCGCCCGCCACTACCCTCTGCTGGTCGCGATGCATGCCGCCTGGCTCGCCTGCTTGTGGATCTGGGGACGAGATCAAAGTGTGGATCTCACAGCGCTCTCCGCTTTCATCGTGATGCAGGGCGTTCGCCTGTGGGTGCTCTTGACCCTCGGCGAGCGATGGACCACGCGCATCATCGTGCTGCCGGGCGCACCGCTGGTCACTTCGGGGCCGTATCGCTATTTTTCCCATCCCAATTATGCCGTGGTCGCGGCCGAGATTGCGCTGCTGCCCCTCGCGCTGCATCTGCCATTGCTGGCTCTGGTCTTTACTCTCCTGAACGCCGCGGTGCTCGCCATCCGCCTCCGCGCGGAGCACCGCGCGCTATCGGCAGTCAACGCGCGGTTCGCCGCATGACCGTTCTGCAGGAGACGCGGACGGACGTTCCAGCCGCCGTGACCTGGGTGGCCTTCCTGTCGATGTGCCTTGGCATGTTCATGGCCATCCTGGACATCCAGGTGGTCGCGACATCCTTGCCGACGATCCAGAAGGCGCTCGGCATCTCGCCCGATGCGATGAGCTGGATCCAGACCGCCTATCTGATCGCCGAGGTCATCGCGATCCCGCTGACCGGCCTGTTCACGCGCGTGCTGAGCCTGCGCTTCCTGTTCGTCGTCGCCGTCACCGCGTTCACGCTCGCCTCGGTCGGCTGCGCCTGGAGCGGCGATTTCACGGTGCTGCTGTTCTTCCGCGTGCTGCAGGGTTTTTCGGGCGGCGTGCTGATCCCCTCGGTATTTTCCGCGGTCTTCCTGCTGTTTCCGCCGCGCCTGCACGCGATCGCAACCACGATCGGCGGCGTCGTCGCCGTGCTGGCGCCGACGATCGGCCCGGTGGTGGGCGGCTGGATCACCGACAACTGGTCCTGGCCGTGGCTGTTTCTCATCAACGTCATCCCCGGCGTCGTGACCGCGCTGTTCACGCTGCAGCTTCTGCCGCACGAACGCACCGATTTCGGCGAGCTCGCGAAGCTCGATAGCTGGTCACTGGTGTTGCTGGCCACCGCGCTTGCGAGCCTCGAGATCGGGCTGAAGGAGGCGCCGCAGCGCGGCTGGTCATCGCTGGTCTGTCTCGCGCTGCTTGCGGCGAGCGCGGTCGGCATCGCGATTGCGGCCTGGCGAAGCATCAGATGCGCGCATCCGGTCGTGGAGCTTTCGCTGTTGAGACACCGCCCTTTTGCGGTCGGATGCGCCCTGAGCTTCTGCGTCGGCGTCGGCCTGTTCGGCTCGGTCTATCTGATGCCGGTGTTCCTCGCCTTCGTCCGCAAACATGACGCCTTCGAGATCGGCATGATCATGCTGGTGACCGGCGTGTCCCAGCTGATCGCCGCGCCGCTTGCGGTGTTTTTGGAGAGCAGGATCGGCGCGCGGGCCTTGACCGCGGCCGGATTCGCGCTGTTCGCGCTCGGGCTCGCCTTAAGCGCCATGCAGCCGCGCGTGGCGGATTTTGGCGAGATGTTCTGGCCGCAGGTGGTGCGTGGCATCGCCATCATGTTCTGCCTCTTGCCGCCGACGCGCATCGCGCTCGGTGCACTCAGCGAATGCGAGGTGGCCGATGCTTCCGGCCTGTTCAACCTGATGCGCAATCTCGGCGGCGCGATCGGGATCGCGCTGATCGACACCATCCTGTATGGCCGCGCGCCGGTCTTTGCCGACGATTTCCGCGTCCGCCTGCTCGCGCGCGATGTCTCCGCGGCGCAGGCGATCGGGCTCGACCCGCAGCTTTTGCTCAGCCGCCCGGCGGGACCGCCGGACGCGGCGGCGATCGCCTATGTGCGCCCGCTGGTCGAAAAGGCATCACTGGCGCTGTCGGTGAACGAGGCCTGGCTGATGCTGGCCTGCGTCGCCATCGTCGGCCTGCTGCTGGTGCCGTTCGCCCGCGACTGCGACAAATCGCTTTAGACGTAGGGAACGCTGGTCCGGCGCTCGATCAGTTCGGGCCGCGAGCCGGACAGGCGCTTGTGCATGTGGACCATGAACGCCATGCCGAACAGCGGCGTCGCGAAGTTGACGATTGGGATCGAGACGAACGCCGCGATGATCAGCCCGGCAGCGAAGATCGTGGATGCATTGTCGCGCCGCATCGCTTTCGCCTCGTAGGGCGGACGGAAACGCATCGCTGCGAGCTCGAAATATTCGCGGCCCAGGAGCCATGCGGTGGCGATGAAGAACACCAAAAAGCCGGCGCCGGCGAGGAACACGAAGGGCAGCGCGATCAGATACACCAGGATGGTGAGCGCGGCCGTCTTCGTCCCTTCGCGCAAAGCCAGGCCCATTGGCAGCGCGACGCCGGGCCGCTCCGCCGGATAATGCTCGCGCTCGACATGATCGGCGACCTCGTCGACGAACAAGCTCGCCACCAGCGAGGTGATCGCCGGCATCAGCAGGATGCCGCCGAACACGACGCCGAGACCGGCCGCGATCGAGATGATCCATGAGAGCACGTCGAGCGGCGTGTGCGAGGTGGGCCCGAGCGTCGCTTCCGCCCAGCCGGCACCCTCGGTTGCAAGCCAGCTCATGAGCCGCTGCAGGCCGATCGCGAGAACCGCGACCAGCGCCAGGGCCATGCCAATGGAGCGCCACAGGATCGAGCGCATCGGCGGTGACAGGATCTGCGACAGCGCCCTGACGGCAGCATCAATCATTTAGGGTTCCAGCCTCTCGTGAAAACGGTCCCGCGAGAGGTAGAGATGCGCGCCGTGCTCGGCAAGGCCTTGAAAAAGTCAGGCATCGAGCGGCTTGCCGCGGACGTCGGAGCCGAACCCTGCGCGACGCGATGCCGGACGAGCCGCTCTATGGCGGCGTCGCCCGCGCCGGCCTGCCACGCGCCACCGCCCCGCGCGGCGTGAGATCGGGTTCACCTCTCCCCGCGAGCGGCTGTCATGTGCACACATCTGCATTGCAGGCGATGAACATGGCTGATTCCTTGAGGCGGATTGATTCGGGAGAGGCCAGTGACGATTACTTGCGAGGTGGTGGGACTGGGGCGGTTTGGCGACC
>NZ_JAFATE010000158.1 GCF_019244115.1 Bradyrhizobium sp. | reverse complement strand
CTGACGAAGAAGCCTTCGGACTTCTCGCCCGATGGCGATGCGGAAGCGACCCGGGTCTGCGCGGGCGCGGCAACGGGCGCCGGCTGCGCGGCCGGAGCCGCGGCTACGACCGCAGCCGCATCATCAGGTGCACGCGGCGGGTTGACCGTGCCAGGAATCGTGCCTGGCATCGTCGAGAACGCGAGCGACAGGTTTTGGCCGTCGCCACCCTCGGACAGGCCGGTCGAGGCGCCAGGCACCTTCGAGGCGAACACCTGGTTCATGCCGCCATCGATGCCGGTGTTCAGCTTGGCGACCGGGGTGCCCTTGGCAACCAGCTTGCCATATTCGGCCTCGTCATCCTGCTGCTTCTGGCGCACCGCCTCGGCAATATCGTCAGGGATCACATAGGCCGGGCATTTTGCCGACGCATTGAAAACCGGATCGCTGGTCGCGCCCGGCGGCTTGGCCGCATCGAACACATATTTCTTCTCGCAGAAGTCGACCTTCGGCTCCTGATGCGTGACCTCGAAGTGATCATAGCCTTCCTTGATCATCTTCCAGAACGCCATGTTCGGACTGTTCCGGTGCTTGGCCATGTTGAGCGGCGTCATCCGGAACGGGTACGCCTGGAACTGGAACGACTTCTGGCCGCCGAAGAACGACTCGCGTCCCATCGAATAGATCTCGGCGATCTGCTCGTCGGTCATCGCGTAGCAGCCGCGCGAGGAACAGTCGCCATGCACCATCAGCTGCGAGCCGGTGTGCCCGAGCGAGCGGTCATAGGCGTTCGGATAGCCGGTGTTGAAGGAGAGGTAATAGGCCGATTGCGGGTTCATCTGGCCCGGCGTGATCGCGTAAAAACCCTCCGGCGCCTGCCGGTCGCCTTCGCGCACCTTGGGGCCGAGATCGCCCGACCAGCGGCAGATCGGATAGGTCTTCAGCAGCGCGAATTTGCCGGAGCGGTCCTGTTTCCAGACCTCGAGCTCGGCCTCGGTCTTGAACAGGCGGACCAGGATCGGCGATTGCAGATCCATGTCCTTCTCGTTCATCGCGGCGACGAGCTTTGGCGAAACGGGCTGGTTGGCCTTGGCATTGGTGGCGAGCGCGATCTCGTCGCTGTTGCAGCCGGCCAAAAGCGCACCGGCGCCAAGCGCGGCCGATGTCATGAGCATGCGGACCAGCAAACGGTAGTTCAATGCAGAGCTCCAAACCCCACCGGGCAATTCACGCAACCCCACGAACGCGTTCGTGCCCTGAAGCCTTTGATTAAAACTTTACCCCTTAGGCCCCTCGACCGCAACCTGAACGGCCGAGGCCGCAAGGTTGCGGATCGGTCATAGTCAACAAAGCTTAAATAATCACCTCAGGGCTGAATTGCGGCTAATTCGAGGGAATCAAGGTTGAAAAGCTTCAAAACCGGCTCGCCGCGGCGTTTTCAACAGGAAGTGTTGCCCAATCAGCTCAGTTTCCGCCCGATGTCGAGAAACTTCTGCCGCCGCTGCTTGCGAATCGCCTCGGCATCGAGGTTGCGCAATTCGACGAAGGCTAAGTCGATCGCCTCGCCCGCGGCCGTGATCATGGCCTGTGGATCGCGGTGGGCGCCGCCGACCGGCTCCTTCAGGATGGTGTCGATGACTCCGAAGCGCAGCATGTCCTGCGCGGTGATCTTCATGCTGGTGGCGGCTTCCTGGGCCTTGGTTCCGTCCCGCCACAGGATCGAGGACGCCGCTTCCGGCGAGATCACGCTGTAGATCGCATGCTCCAGCATCAGCACACGATTAGCCGTGGTGATGGCGATGGCGCCGCCGGACATGGCTTCGCCGGTGATCAGTGCGACGTTGGGGACGCCGAGCGAAAGGCAGGCGTCGGTCGAGCGCGCGATCGCCTCGGCCTGGCCGCGCTCCTCGGCGCCGATGCCGGGATAGGCGCCGGCGGAATCGACGATCGACAGCACGGGAAGGCCGAACCGCTCGGCCATCTCCATCAGCCGCACTGCCTTGCGATACCCCTCCGGGCGCGCCATGCCAAAATTGTGCTTGATGCGGGACTCGGTCGAGGCGCCCTTTTCCTGGCCCATCACGCAGATGCTCTCGCCGCGGAAGCGGCCGAAGCCGCCGAGCAGCGCCTCGTCGTCGGCGAATTTGCGGTCGCCGGCGAGCGGCGTGAACTCGGTGATCAGCCCGCTCACGAAGTCGGTAAAATGCGGGCGCTGCGGGTGGCGCGCGACCAGCGTCTTCTGCCAGGGTGTCAGGGTGGCATAGAGCTCGGCGAGCGCCTGCGCCGCCTTCTCCTCGATCTTGGAGATCTCCTCGCTGATGTCGGTCCCGCCGCCTGCGAGCCCCCGCAATTCGTCGATCTTGGAATCAAGCTCGAGGACGGGTTTTTCGAAATCGAGGTAGGAGCGCATGTGATCCGGCGTCAAATCAGTTACGGGGGGCAATGCGCTTCAGGGTCAGCGAAGCGGAGGCGGGTCGCAGGCCAAAATCACGCATTTTCAATAGCTTGTTGTCCCTTCGGCTCGGCCCCGCTTACTGATGATGCGCGGGACCGCGGATCTTGCGGGCACGACGACGCTCTTTCGTTGGATCGTGCGCCGAAGTCAAGGCGCACGCCGCGCGTTAATAGGCAGTCTGGCCGCGCCGGCAGCGGTTCGAACAAGTCTCGTTACCGCTTTATTTCTCGGCCAGGGGATGGAGGTCGCGCACCAGGCTCTTCAGCCGCTCCTCGACCACATGGGTGTAGATTTGGGTGGTGGAGATATCGGTGTGCCCGAGCAGCGTCTGCACGATGCGCAGGTCGGCGCCGTTGTGCAGCAGGTGGCTGGCAAAGGCATGACGCAGGACATGCGGCGAGACCAGCCGCGGTGCGAGGCCCGCGGCAGTCGCGAGCTCCTTCAGGTCGCGGGCAAAATGCTGCCGGGTCAAATGGCCGCTTTCGCCGAATGATGGAAACAACCATTTTGCGGTCACGGCGCTCGATTTCCGTCCGCCCTTCTGGCTCTCCATGGCCGCGAGATAGTCGCTCATCGCCTGCCGCGAGGCGTCGTTCAGCGGCACCAGCCGTTCCTTGCCGCCCTTGCCGCGCACCACGATCATGCGGGCATCATGCCGCGCCGCCGACCGCGGCAGTGAGACCAGTTCGGAGACCCGCAGGCCGGTGGCGTAGAGCACCTCCAGGAGGCAATACAGGCGCATGGCGCGAAGCCGCCGCAGCACGGAGGCGCCCGGGGCTTCTGTCAGCTCCTTGGCCTTCCGCAGCATGCGGTCGACATCGGCGATCGACAGCACTTTTGGCAGTGTCCGCCCCCGCTTCGGACCTGACAGGATCGCGGCGGGATCGTCGCTGCGGATCCGCTCGCTCAGCAGGAAGCGGAACAGATGGCGGAGCGCCGACAATCGCCGCGCCACGCTGGACGATTTGAAGCCGCGGGTATCGAGGTCGGCCAGATAGTCGCGCAGGTTTTGGGTCTCGGCGACCGCAACGCTCTGCCGCTGGCGGACGAGAAATTCCGAGAGATCGGAGAGGTCGCGCCGATAGGCGGCAAGTGTGTTCTCGCCGGCGCCCTGTTCGGCCGCCAGCATGTCGAGGAACAGGTCGATCAGTCTGGCATCGGATGGTTTCGAACGCATCGGTGCGCCGCGCGTGGCTTCCCCCCGAACGGGGCTGTTCAACCTAGACGATGATACGGACAAGTGAGCACCCGGTTTGCACGACAATCGCGTTAAACCTAAGGCCTATTTCTTGAGAAACTTGTCCTGTCCGATGGTAAAGGTCATTTCCCGCGGCTTCGGCGTCACGAAATTGGCGAGCGCGAAGATCGCGCCATAGACGATCCCGCAGATCACGGCGAGCACGGTCAGGAAACGGAACAGGCTGGGCATGGCGACGCCTCAGGCGGGATATTAACCTTGCGATCATCCAACATGTTCGCCCACGCCTTGCAAGGCTCCTCCCGCCGTCGTCGATTGCGTCGCCACGGCACGCATTCGCCGGCCAGCCAAAGGCGTCGGCACTAGCATGGGCATTGGCCCGGGTAGTATAGGTGGCTGGAACGCGGCAGGACCGCGGCGAACAGGCTCAATCATGACCGACACGTCACCAGCTGCCGCTTGGCCGTCCCGGGAGGGCGAGATCGTCGCCGCTCTCGGCAAGCGCCTGATCGTGCTGGTCGGGATGATGGGGGCCGGCAAGTCGACCATCGGCCGGCGTCTGGCGGCACGGCTGCGGCTGCCTTTCTTCGACGCCGACACCGAGATCGAGACGGCCCATCGCATGTCGATACCGGAAATATTCGAGAAGTTCGGCGAGCCCTATTTCAGGGATGGCGAGATGCGGGTGATCGCGCGGCTGCTCGACGGCGGACCCGCGGTGCTCGCGCCCGGCGGCGGCGCGCTCAAGCGCGAGGAGACGCGCCAGCGCATGCGCAACCAGGCGGTCTCGATCTGGCTCAAAGCGGATGCCGACGTCATCCTGCGCAGGGTCAGGCGCGGCCGGACCGATCGCCCGCTGCTGCAAACCGCCGACCCCGCTGCGACCGTCCTCCGCCTGATTGCGGAGCGCGAACCGGTTTACCAGCATGCGGACCTGACGATCATGTCGCGCGACGTGCCGCATGAGAAAATCGTCGAGGAATGCGTCGAGGCGCTGCACGCCTATCTTTGCAACCCGCAACCGATGCCGCCGCAAGATCCTCCGCCATGATGGGAGCAAGATGACCGCGCCGCTAAAACATTCCGATCCCATTCGTGTCGATGTCGCGCTCGGCGATCGCGCCTACGACATCATCATCGGTCGCGACGTCCTGCAATCGCTGGGAACGCGGATCGCCGCGCTGCGGCCCGGCGTGAGGACCGCCATCGTGACTGATCGGAATGTCGCAAAACACTGGCTCGCGCCGGCCGAGGCGGCGCTGGCGCAGGCCGGTATCGGGTCGTCGGCGATCGTCGTTGACGAGGGCGAGGGCTCGAAAACCTATGCCGGCCTCGAAAAAGTTTCTGAAGCGCTGATCGCCGCGAAAATCGAACGCAACGATCTCGTCGTCGCTCTTGGCGGCGGCGTGGTCGGCGATCTTGCCGGCTTTGCGGCCGCGATCCTGAGGCGCGGCGTCGATTTCGTGCAGGTGCCGACCTCGCTGCTGGCGCAGGTCGACTCGTCCGTCGGCGGCAAGACCGGGATCAATTCGCCGCAGGGCAAGAATCTGCTTGGCGCTTTCCATCAGCCGGTGCTGGTGATCGCCGACACCGCGGTGCTCGACACGCTGTCGCCGCGCCAGTTCCGCGCCGGCTACGCCGAGGTCGCCAAATATGGCGTGCTCGGCGACGAAGCATTCCTTGCCTGGCTGGAGGCCAATCATGCCGAGGTCTTCAAGGGCGGGGCGGCGCGCGAACACGCCATTGCGACCTCCTGCAGAGCCAAGGCCGCGATCGTCGCGCGCGATGAGCGCGAGACTGGCGACCGCGCGCTCCTCAACCTCGGCCACACCTTCGGCCATGCATTGGAAGCCGCAACCGGCTTTTCCGATCGCTTGTTCCACGGCGAAGGCGTTGCCATCGGAATGGTGCTGGCCGCGCAGTTTTCAGCCGCGCTCGGCATGATCGCCGCATCCGACGCCGAGCGAGTCGCGCGCCACCTTGCTGACGTCGGGCTGCCGACCCATTTGCAGGATATCGCCGGCTTCGCGCAGGAGGGGCTCGCGGACGCCGATGCGTTGATGGCCTTGATGGCACAGGACAAGAAGGTGAAGCGCGGCAAACTGACCTTCATTCTGCTGGAAGCGGTCGGCCGCGCCGTCATCGCCCGGGATATCGAACCGGGGCGGGTGCGGGACTTCCTGCAGGCCAGGCTCGCGCAAAGAACTTGAGCTGCTGCGATCGGCCGCACTCCACTTGCACGCCCGCCGTGCCTGAAAAATGATGCATCACGCATCAAAGATGTAGTTAATCATGGACTGGATCGAATTCGCGATTGTGCTGCTGCTTCTCCTGGTTTCGGCGTTCTTCGCTGCGAGCGAGACCGCTCTGACCGGCGCCTCGCGCGCGAGCATGCTGCGGCTGTCGAAGCAGGGGAATAGCGATGCTGCCGTCGTCTCCGATCTCATCGCTCAGCGTGAGCGGCTGATCGGCGCCCTGCTGCTCGGCAACAACATAGCCAATATCGGCGCGTCGGCGATCGCCACCAGCATCTTCACAAGCTGGTTCGGCGAAGTCGGCGTGCTCTATGCCACCGCCGTCATGACCGTCCTGGTCGTGATCTTCGCCGAAGTGCTGCCGAAAACCATTGCCTTCAACGCACCGGATCGTCTCGCACTGGCGGTCGCCCGTCCGATGCAGGTCACCGTGGTCGTGCTCGGCCCGGCGCTGACACTGATCGAAGGCATCGTGCGCGCGCTGATGCGGATGTTCGGGGTCAAGATCGGTGCCAATCAGCCGCTGCTGTCACCGATCGAGCGCCTGCGCGGCGCGGTCGATCTGTTGCATCACGAGGGCAAGGTGGAGAAGCAGGACCGCGACATGTTTGGCGGGCTGCTGGACCTGCGCGAGCTTCAGGTCTCCGACGTGATGATTCACCGCACCGAAATGGTCACCGTCAACGCCGACCTGCCGGCCGAAGAACTCGTGCGCGAGATTCTGGCCTCGGAATATACCCGCATTCCGCTGTGGCGGGACAAGCCTGAAAACATTATCGGCGTGCTGCACGCCAAGGATCTGCTGCGCGCAATCCGCGCCTCCGAAGGCGACGTCTCGCACATCGACGTTTCCGCGATCGCGCTGCCGCCGTGGTTCGTGCCGGAGATGCGACCGGTATCGGAACAGCTCAAGGCGTTCCGCCGCCGCAAGACCCACTTTGCGATGGTCGTCGACGAATATGGCGAGGTCGAGGGCATCGTGACGCTCGAAGACATCCTTGAGGAAATCGTCGGCGACATTTCCGACGAGCAGGATGTCGTTGTGGCCGGTGTCCGTGCCCAGCCGGACGGCTCTGTCGTGGTCGATGGCTCAGTGCCGATCCGCGACCTCAACCGTGCGATGGACTGGAGCCTGCCCGACGAAGAGGCAACCACGGTCGCCGGGCTCGTGATTCATGAGGCGCGGTCAATCCCCGAGCGCGGCCAGAGTTTCACCTTCCACGGCTTCCGTTTCCGCGTCCTGCGCCGCGAACGCAACCGCATCACTGCCTTGCGGATCGTGCCGGTGCCGCGCGATGGCGAGGTTGATGACCCGAAGCCGAAGCGCGCCGGAACGGCGTTCTAGTCCGAGTACCGCAAGCTCTCGGGCGGCTGCCCCGCATGCGTGGGGCATGCTGATCCGCAAAGTTACGGCCGTTTGACAGACCCTCAGCCGGTTTCCCCCGGGGCCTGCGCATGGATGGCGAGCGCATGGACGGAACCGCTGAGCTCCTCGGAAAGGGTCGCATTGATCATGCGATGCCGTTCGATGCGGCTCTTCCCTTTGAAGGCCGGCGACACGATATATAGCCGGAAATGCGTCTCGCCGCCCGGGCGGTGGCCCGCATGTCCCTCATGCAGATGTGATTCGTCGACGACCTGGAGGCTTTCCGGCGAGAAAGCTTCGCGCAACTTCTTTGTGATAGCATTTTGGGTGCTCATGGCCGCTAATTTACGCATGAGGTGTGGTGCCGCGTCAACGGCTCGAGGACGGATGAGAGCAATTTGCAATGTCAAGACTTGAAGCCTTTGCGATTGCGTAGTCAAAGAAGACATGCCGATCGATTCATCGAAATTCTTCGACTCCATTCGCATCAAGCCCAACAAGGCTGCCGCGAAGCAGCAGGCGCGCGCGCGCGAAACCGTGATGATGTGCGAGTGGCCCGACTGCAAGGACAAGGGTTCGCATCGCGCGCCCAAGGGCCGGAACAACGCGCGGGAGTATTGGCATTTCTGCCTCAACCATGTGCGCGAATATAACCAGTCGTACAATTTCTTTTCCGGCATGAATGATGAGGCGATCGCGCGCTACCAGAAGGATGCGCTGACCGGCCATCGGCCAACCTGGAAAATGGGCGCCAATACCAGCGCCGGGCGCGGCAAGGCCGGCGCCGAGGCCGAATTCGATGGTGCGTCCGATCCCTTCAGCATGTTCAGTGAGCTGAATGGCCGTGGCCGCTGGCGGCCGGGACCGAATGCTGCACCGAAATCCGAAGGCCGCAAGGTCTTCAATGCCGAGCGCAAGGCGCTGCAGGTCATGGGTCTCGGTCCGGATGCGACGCTCGAAGACGTCAAGGTGAAGTACAAGGCGCTGGTCAAGCAGCACCATCCTGACGCAAACGGCGGCGACCGTTCGACCGAGGATCGCCTGATCGAGATCATCAAGGCGTATAATTACCTCAAGACCGTCGTCCGCGAGAGCTAACCACGCGCAGCTTATCATGAAGCGCCAAGCGGGGGTGAGGCGACAAGTCTCGCCTCGCGCCCGCGTATCGTCAGTCCGGCACGTGCGCCGGTTTTGGCCCGAGATAGAGCGAGCTCGGCCGGATCAGGCGGCCGGTGCGCTGCTGTTCCCGCGCGTGTGCCGTCCAGCCGGCCACGCGGGCGACCGCGAAGATCGGCGTAAAAGCCTGCCGCGGAATCCCGAGCGCATCGAGCAGGATTGCGGTGAAGAACTCGACATTGGTGTCGAGCCGGCGATCCGGCTTTTCGCGTCGCAACGCCTCTCGGATGTAGGTCTCGACCTCGCTCGCGAACGGCAGATCGGTGCCATTGGTGGCCAGCCGTTCGATCGCCGTCTTCAGCACGTCGGCGCGCGGATCCCGGACCTTGTAGATGCGATGGCCAAAACCCATCAGCCGTTCGCCGCGCGCGAGCGCTGCGTCGACCCACGGTGCGATCCGCTCGCGGGTGCCGATGGCATCCAGCATTTCCAGCACCGGCTCGGGTGCGCCGCCATGCAGCGGGCCGGTCAGTGCGCAGTAGCCTGCGGCAATGGCTGCGAACAGGTCGGCTTGCGTCGATGCCACCACGCGCGTCGTGAAGGTCGAGGCGTTCATGCCGTGATCGCACACCGTGACGAAATAGGCATTGAGCGCCGCGACCTGGCGCGGCGCGGGCTTGCGGGCGAGCAGCATCGATAGCGTGTCGGCAGCGTGGCTGGCGGTCGGGTCGGGCGCAATTGCGTTGCCACCCGCCGCGCGCTGCACCAGTGCACCGGCGATCACCGGAAAAGCGCCGACGATCACGGCCTCCGGTTCGAGCCCGTTCTCTGCCCGTAGCGCAGCGATCGCAGCGCGAAAACCGTCGACGATCGACAGGCCGTGGGTTGCCGGCAGCAGGTCGGCGAGCCGCGCGAATGCGCGTTCTCGCGCAGCACCGAGGCTGGCGCGCACATTAGCCTCGGTAAGAGCCCGGCCGCTTGCGGCATTCCACAGCCGCGCGGTCACACCCTCAAAACTTGATTGGGCAGCAAGCTCGGCGACATGGTCGCCTGCGATGATGAGCTCGCCGCGCTCGCCATCGACATGGCTCAGCACGGTTTCAGCGGCCGGGACACCGTCCAGGCCGATCTGGCTCTTGGTCAGTTGCATGTTCATGGACCGGATCTCCTGTTGTGGGGGAAAGATCGGTCCTCTCGACATATTGATCAACCTTGATTATGCTACTCAATATGAAAAAAGACGACCCCCTCTATTTGTCCGCCCGGGAGGCGGCTGCCGAGCTCGCGATCTCGCCAGCCTCGCTCTACGCCTATGTCAGCCGCGGCCTGATCCGCTCCGAGCCGTCGCCGGACTCGCGCAGCCATCGCTACCGGGCCGAGGATGTCAGGGGGTTGAAGCAGCGCCGCGCGCCATCGCCCGAGCCGAAGGGCATGCGCAGTTTCGATGCGGAGCTGCCGGTGATGGATTCGGCGATTTCGACCATCACCGAGGAAGGACCGATCTACCGGGGCGTGAACTGCGTCGATCTGGCCGCGCGCGATACGCTGGAGCATGCCGCGACACTGCTGTGGGATGTCACGGGTGTCGATCCGTTCGCGGCGGACAATCTTACGCAGGTCTCGGACGAGATGCGCGCGATCGCGGAGGCCGCGCGTCGCGCGGCGCCGATCGATCGGAGCATCGCGGTGCTTGCGTTGGCGGGCAGCGCCGATCCCCGGGCGTTCACCCGTGCACCCGATGGCCGCGCTATGGTCGGCGGGCGCATCGTGCGGCTGGTACTCGCGACCATGCTCAATCGCGAAGCCTCCGCCGAGCCGCTGCATCTGCAAATCGCCGAGGCGTGGGCGCCCCAGCACAAGCATGCGGCCGATCTGATCCGCCGCACGCTGGTGCTGCTGGCCGATCACGAGCTCAATGCGTCGACATTCACGGTCCGCTGCGCCGCGTCCACCGGGCTCAACCTCTACGATGCCGTGATCGCGGGCCTTGCGGCCCTGAAAGGCCCGAAGCATGGCGGCGCCGGCGTGCTCGCCTCGCGGCTGGTCAAGATGCTGGTTGACAATGACGTCGCCCCGGTCATCCGCGAGCGCGTGGCGCTCGGAGAACGCTTCCCTGGCTTCGGTCACGGCGTCTACAGGCGCGGTGATCCCCGCGCGATCTCGCTTCTCGAGGCGTTGGCGCGCGCAGGCGCGCCGCGCAAGTTCACCAAAGAAGTCCCCGAGCGGATCGCGGAGGCGACCGGTGAATTTGTCAATATCGATTACGTGCTCGCGGTCCTGGTGCACAGTCTGCGACTGCCGGCGGGCAGCGAGCTGACGATCTTTGCGATCGCGCGGACCGTCGGATGGATCGCCCATGCCAGCGAACAATTGCTGCAGGGCGGGCTGATCCGGCCCCGCGCCCGCTATGTCGGGCCAGTACCGGGACGCGGCGCCGCTATCCTCGGCGGGTAGGAGGGTCGGGGCTCAGCCTTGGCCAGTCACGCGTCCCGCTACCGGCGTGACGGCGCCGTTCTGGCGACGGCGAATGGCCCACGTGACGAGCGCGGCGATCAACGCACCGACGATCACCGCGATCATCCAGTAGGGCTTGAGGCTGACATGATGCGGGATGCCGCCATAGCGATGCAGGGCCGATATCGCCAGGACGCCCGGCAGCACATGGGCCGGCGCCCATAGCAGGATCGCCGGGATATTCACGGCATAGAAGCGTGCCGGTGCCATGTCGAGCGCGCCAGCCGTGACGGGCACGAACGCGCGGATCGGCGGCACGAAGCGGGCGAAGAAAACGGCCCAGGTGCCCCATTTCTTGAAGAAGGCCTCACTTTGGGCGATCACGCGCGGATAGTTCGACAGCGGCCAGGTGCCGAGGATCTCGCGCTGGGCGCGATGCCCGATCCAGAACGCCGAGCCGTCGCCGAGCACGGCGCCCGCGATTGCGGCGAGCAGCACCCATGCCAGCTTGAGGTCGCCGCTCGGCACCAGCGCGCTCAGAGCCAGAATCACTGTCGAACCTGGAACCACCGAACCGATGACGGGCACGGCCTCCAGCAAGGCCGCAAGGAACAGCGTCAGATAGGCAAGCCACGCATGGGCCGACACGAACGCAATGAGGGGATCGATGAAGGTGGCCACAAAAATCCTGCGCTGCTTGTCAGTCCCGCCGTTGCGATCCCAGG
>NZ_JAFATE010000118.1 GCF_019244115.1 Bradyrhizobium sp. | reverse complement strand
CGGCGCCTACACCACCTTCGTGGTGCAGGACGTGATCCGCACCCGCTATGGCGGCCTGTTCGACTACTCGCTCCTGATCGCGGTGCCGCTGGCGTTTCTGGTCTCTGGCGCGGTCGGCGTGCTGATCGAGCGCAGCATCATCCGCTTCCTCTATGGCCGGCCGCTGGAGACGCTGCTCGCGACCTGGGGCCTGTCGCTGGTGCTGCAGCAGGCGGTCCGCACCCTGTTCGGGCCCACCAATCGCGAGGTCGGCAATCCCTCCTGGATGAGCGGCGCCTTCGAACTCGGCCAGATGACCATCACCTATAACCGGCTGTGGATCCTCTGCTTCACGCTCGCCGTGTTCGTCATCCTGCTCGCGATGCTGCGCTTCACCGCGCTCGGCCTGCAGATGCGCGCGGTGACGCAGAACCGCCGCATGGCGGCCTCGATGGGGATTGCGACCTCCCGCGTCGACGCGCTGACCTTCGGGCTCGGCTCCGGGATTGCCGGGATCGCCGGTGTCGCCCTGTCGCAGATCGACAATGTCAGCCCCAATCTCGGCCAGAGCTACATCATCGACAGTTTCATGGTCGTCGTGTTCGGCGGCGTCGGCAATCTCTGGGGCACGCTGGTCGGCGCCTTCACGCTCGGGATCGCCAACAAGTTCTTGGAGCCGGTCGCCGGCGCCGTGCTCGGCAAGATCGCCATTCTGGTCCTGATCATCCTGTTCATCCAGAAGCGCCCGCGCGGCCTGTTCGCGCTGAAGGGCAGGGCGGTGGAAGCATGATGGACCATATGCTCACCCGCTCGCTGGACCGTGCCGCGACCACCTTCCTGATCGTGGTGGCGGCCTGCGGCATCCTGATTCCGCTGTCGAACCTGTTGCTGCCGGCCGGCTCCGTCTTCCACGTGCCGACCTATCTGGTCGCGCTGTGGGGCAAATATGTCTGCTACGCGATCCTCGCGCTCTCCATCGACCTGATCTGGGGCTATTGCGGCATTCTCTCGCTCGGCCACGGCGCGTTCTTCGCGCTCGGCGGCTACGCCATGGGCATGTATCTGATGCGCCAGATCGGCACCCGCGGTGTTTACGGCAATCCGATCCTGCCCGACTTCATGGTGTTCTTGAACTGGCAGAAGCTGCCCTGGTACTGGTACGGTTTCGACATGTTCCCGTTCGCCTTGCTGATGGTCGTGCTGGTGCCCGGCCTGCTGGCGTTCTGCTTCGGCTGGTTCGCGTTCCGCTCCCGCGTCACCGGCGTCTATCTGTCGATCATCACCCAGGCGATGACCTACGCGCTGCTGCTCGGCTTCTTCCGCAACGATTTCGGCTTTGGCGGCAATAACGGCCTCACCGACTTCAAGGACATTCTCGGCTTCAATGTGCAAGCCGAAGGGACGCGAGCTGCGCTGTTCGCGCTGAGCTGCCTCGCCTTGATCGTCGCCTTCCTGATCTGTCGCGCGGTGGTGAGCTCGAAACTCGGCAAGGTGCTGATCGCGATCCGCGACGCGGAATCGCGCACGCGCTTCATCGGCTATCGTGTGGAATCCTACAAGCTGTTCGTGTTCACGCTCTCGGCCTCCATGGCCGGCGTCGCCGGCGCGCTCTATGTGCCGCAGGTCGGCATCATCAACCCATCCGAGTTCGCGCCGGGCAATTCGATCGAGGCGGTAATCTGGGTCGCCGTCGGCGGCCGCGGCACCCTGATCGGCGCCGCGCTCGGCGCTGTCGTCGTCAACTACGCAAAAACCTTCTTCACCTCGGGTGTGCTCGCGCCCTATTGGCTGTTCATGCTGGGCGCAATGTTCGTGCTGGTGACGCTCTTGCTGCCCAAGGGTATCGTCGGCACCTTCAACAGCTGGTGGGAGCCATTTCGGGCGCGGCGGCTTGCTGAAGCGAGCGCCGCGCGCGAGGACGGCGTCAGCGAACCGAAGATGGCGGAGTGAGACATGAACGTCATGGACACCCGCGCCACCTCAGCGCTGCTTTATCTCGACGGCGTCCATGTCGCCTTCGACGGTTTTCGCGCCATCAACAATCTGTCGCTGGCGCTCGAGCCCGGCGAGATGCGCGCCATCATCGGTCCGAACGGCGCCGGCAAGACCACGATGATGGACATCATCACCGGCAAGACCAAGCCCGACCAGGGCACGGTGCTGTTCGATGGCGTGACCGACCTGACGAGGCTCGACGAAACGCGCATCGCCGAGCTCGGCATCGGGCGAAAATTCCAGAAGCCGACGGTGTTCGAGAGTCAGACCGTCGAGGACAATCTGCTGCTCGCGCTCAACGTCGATCACAGCGTCAAAGCGACGCTGTTTTGGCGCGGCAGCAGGGCCGAGTCCGAGCGCATCGACCGCGTGCTGGAAACCATTCGCCTGACCGATGCACGCAATCGTCTCGCCGGCAGCCTGTCGCATGGCCAGAAGCAATGGCTCGAGATCGGCATGCTGCTGGCGCAGGACCCAAAGCTGCTGCTGGTCGACGAGCCCGTCGCCGGCATGACCGACGTGGAAACCCACCAGACCGCCGAGCTCTTGAAACAGATCAACCGTGACCACACCGTGATGGTGGTCGAGCACGACATGAGCTTTGTCCGCGCGCTCGGCGTCAAGGTCACCTGCCTGCACGAGGGCAGCGTGCTGGCGGAGGGTACGATCGACCAGGTCTCGTCGAACGAGCGGGTAATCGAAGTGTATCTGGGTCGGTAAAGGTCAGCCGCATGCTCAAGGTCGACAACATCAACCTCTTTTACGGCGCGGCGCAGGCGCTGCGCGGCGTCTCGATCGCGGCCGAGCCCGGCAAGGTCACCTGCGTGCTCGGCCGCAACGGCGTCGGAAAGACCTCGCTGCTGCGCGCGCTGGTCGGCCAGTATCCGATCGCCTCCGGCTCGATCACCTTCGACGGCACCGACATCACGGCTCTGCGACCCTATGAGCGCGCCCGGCGCGGCATCGGTTTCGTGCCGCAGGGGCGCGAGATCTTTCCGCTGCTGACGGTCGAGGAGAACCTCAAGACCGGCTTTGCGCCGCTGAGGCGCGAGGACCGCCGCATCCCTGACGATGTGTTCTCGCTGTTTCCCGTGCTGGATACGATGCTCGGCCGGCGCGGCGGCGACCTTTCCGGCGGCCAGCAGCAGCAGCTCGCGATCGGCCGCGCGCTCGTGATGCGGCCAAAGCTGCTGCTGCTCGACGAGCCGACCGAGGGCATCCAGCCCTCGATCATCAAGGACATCGCGCGCGCCATCTCGTACCTCCGCAATCTCGGCAACATCGCCATCGTGCTGGTCGAACAATATCTCGACTTCGCCTGCGAACTCGGCGACAAGTTCGCGGTCATGGACCGCGGCGCGGTAAAATTTTCCTGTGATCGCGCCAGCATGGATCCAGCCGAAATCAGCCGCCAGATGGCGCTGTGAGGCATCGCGGCGGCATGCGGCTGCCGCGGCGGGGGAGGGAATGCACAGCGGCACATCGGGCGCAGCCTCGGCGGTCTTCGCGGCCAACCGGGCCCGCGGCGCGGTCGCCTTCGAGGTCGCGCTGCGCGATGGCGTGACGCGGCGCGGGGTCCTGCATGAATCCGGCTCGCTGCGGGTGCGGTTTCCCTCGCCCGAGGACCACGGGCTCTCGGCGGTGCTGGTCAATACCGCCGGCGGCATTGCCGGCGGCGACCGTTTCGACATCGACATCTCGGCGGCCGAAGGCACGCGCCTGACCTTGACGACGGCGGCGGCGGAAAAGGTCTATCGCGCACCCGGCGCGGCGGCCGAGCTCAACATCGGCTTGAAGGTCGCGAACCGTGCCCATCTGTCCTGGCTGCCGCAGGAGACCATTTTGTTCGACGCAGCGAAGATTGCGCGCAGCATCGACATCGATCTGCAAGCCGGCGCCTCGCTTCTATTGTGCGAGATCGCCGTGTTCGGCCGCGCCGCGATGGGCGAGACCATGCGCGATGGCAGTTTTGTGGATCGCTGGCGGGTGCGTCAGGGCGGCCGGCTGATCTTTGCCGAGACCGTTCGGCTCGACGGCGACATCGGCGAGAAGCTGGCAAGGCCCGCAATCGCCAGGGGTGGCGCCGCCGTCGCGACCGTCCTGGTGGTGCCGGGTGACGAGACCCTGGTCGCGCGCATCCGCGACACTTGCGCGCCCTTTTCCGGCGAGGTCGGGCTTTCCGCCTGGAATGGATTTGCAATGGCGCGCTTCTGTGCCCAAGATGCGTCAAGACTTCGCGCTGACGTGATGGCGGTGCTCGCCGCGACCGGTGCGCAGCTGCCCCGACTGTGGCTCAACTAGATTGGTCAACGCCTGAAGAGATTTTTGCATGAACCTGTCTCCCCGTGAAAAGGACAAGCTTCTGATCTCGATGGCCGCGATGGTGGCGCGCCGCAGGCTTGAGCGTGGCGTCAAGCTCAACCATCCGGAAGCCGTCGCGATCATTTCCGACTTCATCGTGGAGGGCGCGCGCGATGGCCGCACCGTGGCCGAGCTGATGCAGGCCGGTGCGCAGGTGTTGACCCGCGAGCAGGTGATGCCGGGGATTCCGGAAATGATCCACGACATCCAGGTCGAGGCGACGTTTCCGGACGGCACCAAGCTCGTCACCGTGCACGCGCCGATCCGGTGATGAACACGAAACCATCAGTCTCGTCATGCCCGGGCTTGACCCGGGCATCCACGCCTTTAGTCGCCAAGAGGGAAGACGTGGATGGCCGGGACAAGCCCGGCCATGACGGAGAGGAATGCTAGGAGAAAAGCAGCGATGATCCCCGGCGAATTCTTCATCCAGGACGGCGAGATCGAGCTCAATGCCGGCCGCAAGACCGTGACGCTGACGGTGGCCAACACCGGCGACCGTCCGATCCAGGTCGGCTCGCACTATCATTTCTTCGAGACCAATCCGGCACTGAAGTTCGAGCGCACACGCGCCCGCGGCATGCGGCTCGACATCGCTGCCGGCACTGCGGTGCGGTTCGAGCCCGGCCAGACCCGCGAGGTGCAGCTCGTGGCGCTCGCCGGCAAGCGCACCATTTACGGTTTTCGCGGCGACGTGATGGGAAAGCTGTGATCTTCTTCGCGAAGGGGACGTCGTGATTCATTATGAGGTGAGTGCAAGGGGTGGGCGCCCTTCCCGCAAGGGGGGAGGAGAGTGCGGCGCGGCGAGGAACGAAGCGCGTGGTGGCGTGGTTGAGGCAAAAAGCGAGGGTCATGCCATGCTGCCTGCGATCCGCCTGATCTCCGAAGCTGCCGAACTCGCAGCGCGCCTTCACAACGGCCAGCAACGCAAGGGACGGAGGGATGAGCCCTACATCAACCACCTTGCGGAAGTGGCCAACCTGCTTGCCGGTGCGACCAATGGTGCCGACGCCGAGTTGGTCGCCGCCGGCTGGCTGCACGACACGATCGAAGATAGCGAGACTACACGAGAGGAGCTCGCTGCAAAATTCGGCAAGCGCGTCGCCTCGCTCGTCGTCGAGGTCACCGACGACATGAGCCTGCCCAAGAAGCAGCGTCGGCAAAAGCAGATCGAGGATGCGCCTCACAAATCGCCGGCCGCCAAGATGATCAAGATCGCCGACAAGATCAGCAACACGCGTGCTCGCATCGCCCCGAAGCCGAGCAAGCAGGAGCGCGAGGAGCTGGCAGATTATGTCGCCTGGGCCGAACAGGTCGTCGCAGGATGTCGGGGTGTCAATGCGATGATCGACGCAGAATTTGATGATGTGGTCAAAGCGGCGAGAAGCGTGCTTTGAACGCCAGGAAAGTGGGGGCATCATGGCCGTAAAAATCAAGCGTTCCGTCTATGCCGACATGTTCGGTCCGACCACCGGCGACAAGGTGCGGCTCGCCGATACCGACCTCATCATCGAGGTGGAAAAGGATTTCACCATTTATGGCGAGGAGGTGAAGTTCGGCGGCGGCAAGGTGATCCGCGACGGCATGGGGCAGTCGCAGGCCACCAACAAGCAGGGCGCGGCCGATACCGTCATCACCAATGCGCTGATCCTCGATCACTGGGGGATCGTGAAGGCCGATGTCGCGATCACCGAAGGTTTTATCAGCGCCATCGGCAAGGCCGGCAATCCGGACATCCAGCCGGGCGTCACCATCGTGATCGGACCGGGCACCGACGTGATCGCGGGCGAAGGAAAGATCCTCACCGCGGGCGGTTTCGACAGCCACATCCATTTCATCTGCCCGCAGCAGATCGAGCACGCGCTGATGAGCGGCGTCACCTCGATGCTCGGCGGCGGCACCGGGCCCTCGCACGGCACCTATGCCACGACCTGCACGCCCGGCCCCTGGCACATGGC
>NZ_JAFATE010000104.1 GCF_019244115.1 Bradyrhizobium sp. | reverse complement strand
GCAGGGAATGCCGGATGCTGGCCGCACCCATGGCCCGCCAGCAAAAGAAAAAGCTGGCGGCAGTTACCACAGGTCCAGCCGGAACAACCGGCATTCCCTGCGCGATGGCTTTACGGCTTATATCGCGCTCTCCCTGGGAACCGGGCTTTCTTGCTCCCATCGCCCGCAGCGTTCGTCACGCCAGCGCGCTTGACACCAGCGTCGGGGTGTCAGGACCACACGATTTTGCCGTCCGCCTCGGCGTCGTTCGTCCGCACGAAGAACTCGCGCGCGTCGCCAAAACGTCCATCGCAGTCCCGCCTCACGTGTCGTGACGATCGCGATGCGCCCCTCTCCATCGAGGCGGGATGGCGCGGAGAATACATGATTTTCTGGAAAACGGAAGCAAAATTTTTGCGAGCAGTTGAATCAGTAGGAACGACATTGAAATGCTTGGGAATTTCGATTTTACGCGCCCGGGATTTTGAGGCGTTGCCGGCCCGATCGATGGACCCATCCGCCTCGGGCGGGGCGAAGCACCCTGTCGTGGTGTCGAGCCCTGGCGCACTAAACTCGCGTTTGGAGCTATCACCAACGAGGGTGGTGGATTCGGTAAGCGTCCGGCCATGGCCGAAGCTGCCCGGCTGCAAATGAAAGTGTCCATCACTCAGCGCTCTTTCTGCGGTGACGAAAAATATCGCCGGTCGTGTCGGGGGCGCGAGCCGTTCGTCCGTTCGCATCGGAGCGCAACTACCGCTTCCGTTCGATGAATCCTCGCATCAGCCGCGTCGGCTCGTCGGTGAGAAACGAGCGGCCGAACACCTTGATGCTCAGATCGACCGATTGCTTCAGCGGCAGCTCCTCCCATTGCCGCAGCAAATCTTTTTGCGCGCGCAGCGCGTGGGGGCCGCAGGCCAGCAGCGCTGCGATGGTGTGCTCCACGGCGGCATCGAGGCCGCCTTCGGGTGCGACGACGTCGACGAGGCCCCAGGTGAGCGCGGTCGGCGCGTCGATGTTCTCCGCCGTCATGACGAGCCAGCGGGCGTGGCCCCAGCCGATCAACCGCGGCAGCAGCGCCGCGTGAATGACCGAGGGAATGCCGACCCGAACCTCGGGCATGCCGAATTTGGCATCGTGTGCCGCGATGCGAATATCGCAGGCGGCAGCTACCTCGAGCCCGCCGCCCAGGCACCATCCCGGCATGCGCGCGATGACTGGGGCCGGGAAGGCGCGCACGGCCTCGCAGAGATCGCGCAGGCGCGTGATGAAGGCTTCCGCGGTAGTTGGGTCCAGCCTCGCCATCTCCTTGATGTCGGCGCCGCCGATCAGGCTCTTTTCGCTCTGGCCGGCCAGCACCAGCACGCGAATGCTGCTGTCGGTCGCGAGCTGCTGCAAGCCACTGCGAACGGCATCGGTGACATCGGAACCCAGGATGTTGAGCGAGCCGGCATTGCAGATGGTGAGGCGGACGACGTTGCGGTCGTCGCGGTCGATACCGCAATGCGGATTGAGCATGTCCATGGGGCGGTTTCTCAGCGCTGTTCCGGGCAGGGGATCCCACTTCCGGATACCGAGGGGCGCCTGTCAAGACCCGGGCTGCGGCTGGTCGCGCGCAAATAGATGCAGCCTTTTCCGGCCAACATTGTTATTATATGACTACAAACATTCCATAGGACATCCATGCGCTATTCCAAGGAACACAAGCAGGAGACGCATACGCGGATCGTGAAGAAGGCCGCGGTCCTGCTCAGGGAAAAGGGCGCGCACGGCGTCGGGGTTGCCGACCTCATGAAGGAGGCCGGGCTCACCCATGGCGGCTTCTACGCGCATTTCGATTCTCGCGAAGCGCTGGTCATCGAGGCCTTTGCCTATGCGATGGACCGCGCGACCGAGCGCTGGCGGCAGATTGCGGCGCAGACCCCGCCGGACAAGCGGCTGACGACGATCGTCGATTCCTATCTGACGGCGGTTCATCGCGACGATCCCGGCCACGGCTGCACTGTGCCGGCGCTGGGCGCGGAGATCGTCCGCGAGAGCCCGAAGACCCGCAAGGCCTTTGCCGCAAAACTCGACCAGATGCTCGACATGATCGCCGAACAGATCGGCGATGTTCCGCGCAAGACCGCGCGCAAGCAGGCCATGGCCATGCTCGCGACGATGGCCGGCACGCTGCTGCTCGCGCGGATTGCCGGCAATGGCGAACTGTCGAACGAGATTCTCGCCGCCGGGCGCGAAGCCTCGCTCGGCCAGGCTGCGCCGGCCAAACCGGCTGCGACGAAAAGGGCTGCGGCCAAGGGCGCCGCTGCCGCCCGGTAGCAAAGCTCCAGGCTTCAAGACCAGGGCCTTAAGCCTTTGGTCGAATGCGGGTATTTCGTAGCTATCAATCCCGCGATTTTCGCAAAACTCCTGCGCGCCTGCGCCCTTTCCAAATGCCGCAAAGCCTGCAAGATGCCGACGAAAATCGGCATTCATGTAAGTCCCGGAGGAAACCCCATGCGCTCAATCGGACATTTCATCGGCGGCCGCGAGATCAAGGGCAGCTCCGGCCGGACCGCGGACGTTTTCGAGCCGATGACGGGGGATGTGCAGGCCAAGGTCGCGCTCGCCTCCAAGGCCGAGGTGCGGGCCGCGGTCGAGAACGCCCGCGCCGCGCAGGGCGAATGGGCCGCCACCAACCCGCAGCGCCGCGCCCGCGTGATGATGAAGTTTTTGGAGCTCGTGCAGCGCGACTACGACAAGCTCGCCGAACTATTGGCGCGCGAGCACGGCAAGACCGTCCCTGACGCCAAGGGCGACATCCAGCGTGGCCTCGAAGTCGTCGAATTCGCCTGCGGCATTCCGCATCTGATGAAGGGCGAATACACCGAAGGGGCGGGGCCCGGCATCGACATCTATTCGTTGCGCCAGCCGCTCGGCGTCGTCGCCGGCATCACGCCGTTCAACTTTCCCGCCATGATCCCGATGTGGAAGTTCGCGCCCGCGATCGCCTGCGGCAATGCCTTCATCCTGAAACCGTCGGAGCGCGATCCCGGCGTGCCGATGCGGCTCGCCGAGCTGATGATCGAGGCCGGCCTGCCGCCGGGCATTTTGAACGTCGTCAATGGCGACAAGGAAGCGGTCGACGCCATTTTGGACGATCCCGACATCAAGGCGGTCGGTTTTGTCGGCTCCTCGCCGATCGCGCAATACATCTATCAGCGCGCCGCGGCGCACGGAAAACGCTGCCAGTGTTTTGGCGGCGCCAAGAACCACGCCATCGTGATGCCGGACGCCGACATGGACCAGGCGGTCGACGCGCTGATCGGCGCCGGCTACGGCTCGGCCGGCGAGCGCTGCATGGCGGTGTCGGTCGCGGTCCCCGTCGGCAAGACCACTGGTGACCGGCTGATGGAAAAGCTGATCCCGCGCGTGGAATCGCTGAAAATCGGCACCTCGATCGATCCGTCGGCCGACTACGGCCCCCTGGTGACGCGCGAGGCGGTCGAGCGGGTCAAGAACTATGTCGATATCGGCATCAAGGAGGGCGCGACGCTCGCGGTCGATGGCCGCAGCTTCAAGATGCAGGGCTATGAAAACGGTTTTTACATGGGCGGCTGCCTGTTCGACCATGTCACCAAGGACATGCGGATCTACAAGGAAGAGATTTTTGGGCCGGTGCTGTCGGTGGTGCGTGCGCATGATTACAACGAGGCCCTGGCGCTGCCGTCGGATCACGACTACGGCAACGGCGTTGCCATCTTCACCCGCGACGGCGATGCCGCGCGCGACTTTGCAGCCAAAGTGAATGTCGGCATGGTCGGCATCAACGTGCCGATCCCGGTGCCGATCGCCTATTACACCTTTGGCGGCTGGAAGAAGTCCGGCTTCGG
>NZ_JAFATE010000851.1 GCF_019244115.1 Bradyrhizobium sp. | reverse complement strand
GCCCGAGGATTGAGCGGTGCCGAGCGAGTTGGTACCAGGCGGATTGTTGCCGGGCGGATTCACTGCGTTGGGTGATTGGCTATTGGGTGCGACGCCAGCCGACGGATTGGCCAGTCCAGTGGTGGTTCCCGCAGCGGCATTGCCGTTTCCGGTGCCGTTCGGATTGGTGGCGGGATTGTTGAGCCCGACAGTACCCGAACTGTCTTGCCCCGCGGCATTCGCCGGGCCGGCCGGTGCAGGATTGGTCGTTGCCGCGCCGGCGCTGCCGGCACGCGGCGAACCTGCGCCGCCCGTTGCGGCGGACGAACTGCTCGCGCCACCTCCGGCCGAACCGCCACCGCCGCCTCCGCCCCCACCGCCGCCGCCGCCCCCTCCGCCGCCACCTTGGGCGTAAACCAGAGGGGCCGTGAGGGTGAGGGTAAGGACGAGGGCAACAGATCGCAGTTTCATGGCTGCTTCTCCAAACAAGACCAAGCCTGCTGGAGCGCCTCGGTTCCTACCGTGCCGGAGCGCGTGGCACTTTTGCCCGACCATTTCAGGCTTGCTTCGCGCCGGTATCGCGCTGAAGCACGATGCAGTTTGCTCGGAATCGGTTTACCGGGTCCGGCTGTTCACGTCTCCCCGCTTGCGGGGAGAGGTCGCCGCGCCAAGAGCGATGCCTCAGGCCTAGCCAAGTGCGCGCCGGTTGAGGGGGGCCTCTCCACGAGCGCGGTGCTTGGAGATTCCCCCTCACCCCAACCCTCTCCCCGCAAGCGGGGAGAGGGGGCGCATCTTCCGCACGTCTTTGATCGAACCTCATTTCATTATGCTTTCGGCCTGCCGAACCGCGACATTATCGAGCAGCATTGCGGCCGTGAGAGGAATATAGTGGCCGTCGAGTTGCCAATCGGACGTGCCGAAGTCTTTCCTGATATTCATGGCAACGGACATGCCGTCGGCAGGCATCGATCTCGACCCGATCTTGGGTCCATCCAGCTTTGAAGTGCATCGTTCGGACCATCTTCAAACGGAGGATAACATGCCGCTGTTCATCACCTACGCCTCATACTCCAATGCCGGAATCAAGGGCATCATCGACAAGCCGACAGATCGCACGGAGGCGATCAAGGCGCTGGTCGACAAGGCAGGCGGCAGGCTTGTCGCCGTCTACATGACGACGGGGCCGCATGACGTGGTGCTCATTACCGAACAGGCTGACGGATCGGATGCTGTCGCCGTCGGGATGGCTGCGGCCGCCAGCGGGGCCGTGGCGAAGATCGAAACGGTGCGCGCCTGGACGCTCGGCGAGTTCAAGGGCATCGCGGAAAAGGCCTCCCGATTTGCGCAGGTTTACGTTCCGCCTGGACGGTGAATGATCCGGGAATTCGTAAGGCGGGTCGGCGCAGCCTAACCCGCCGGTCCGCGCAGTGTCAGCGGCGGATTAGGCTTGGCGAATCCGCCCTGCGGGCTACAACTGCTTGAGCCGGGAGGTTGGATAGGTCGAGCGAAGCGATACGCATCACGGTCGGGAAAAAGAGGATGGGTTTCGCGAAGAGCTCAACCCATCCTACCCGTGCTCTCACAGATGGGCTTACGGCAAACGCAGCGGTCGCTGCGAAGCGCGCGGCGCCTGGTCGAGGCGATCGGAATTGATGACGGATTCGACACCCCTGGCAAAGGCGACGCATTCAGCGTGAGTTTCAAAGCACCCGCAATGCCTGCCTCCGAAAAGCGAGATGGTGCGACCCGGCTGTCGCATGTTTGGAAGCCTCATTCCGCATCCACATTCCAGCGTGCCGATCCGCTCACCGGTGTCGCCGTCAATCACATCGTGGACAAAACCCTTGCGAGCGCGCCCATCAACTTTGGGTACCTGGATGTCCATTGCGTTGGCCCTCATCGTCTGGGATGGTGGCAATAGAGCGATAATCCCGAAGTCTCCTTGCGTTCCCCGAGAATACGGCCACGAGCCATCGGCCTCATGTGAACTGCTTCACGTCGAGCCGCGATCCGTTGCCGCAGTTGGCCGCGACAGGCGAAGCGCCAGGATGCGCGTCGGCAGGCGATCTCACGGGGGGGCGAAGCATTGTATCCCGCGACGGTATCTCCTGCAGATGCGCGCTGCACACGATTGAAGCGCATGTGGACGAGCATCGAGACCTGGAGACAAAGCCGATGCGTCGGCGTGCAGGCAGTTGTGTTAAACCTGGGCGCGTTGATAAATCGTGATTTGGATTTGCCGCTGATCGTATCACACTTTAAGTCGTCAGCGCGACCAATTGACGTATGCTGCTTCTGATTTCGGCGCGGCAGTTAATTGCTCCGATGCAGGCGACATTTTAACCGAGCTGATGCGGCCTCAAATTTTTCAAATCAGCCTCTGACTCTAATCAGCCTCACCTCGACTTTTTACGACACCTCAGGTGTCGCTCGCTGAAACACTCCGCTGCTACGGTCTGGGTGAGTTTCTCGCCGAGGATGGAAGATTGCGCGTCCAGCACAGGGCGGAGTGAGAGAGTGACTTTCGCGATGAACTTCAATTCCTAGAATTCGCAGCCGCCGCAACACGCGGAGGCACCCTCGTCTCGAACTCGCGGAGGGATCTGTTGTGAAGTTACCTGTCCTTTTTGTCATCGCTGTCGGGAGCTTATCCCCGGTCGCCTGGCTCGAGCTGAATTTCCAAAAGGCGGATCGCACCGCGTCAACCGTCGAACGCTCCGACCCTGCCAGGCATTTCGAAGTGGTCCGTGTCGCCAACCAGACCACGGCGAGAATACTTGCACTTGATGAGGCGAGGCGTCTTGCATTCTGGACCCTTGTGCTGAAGAGCAGAGAACAGAGTTGCGATGGTGTCGTTCGGGCCTCGCACACAGGCGCCACCGCGTCCGGGCTCGATCGATGGACCGTGGTCTGTCGGGACGGCAACCAATATTCGATCAGCGTTGAGCCGAACGCAATGGATTCGGTCTGCGTCGGAAACGCGTTC
>NZ_JAFATE010000797.1 GCF_019244115.1 Bradyrhizobium sp. | reverse complement strand
TCTTCATTTTCTCGGCGGGGATCAACCATATGCGATTTTTCTCGTGAAACTCGGTCCACTCGGCCAGCCGTAACTCGCCGGGCCGCACCATGGTCAAAACGATCAGCTTGAGCGCGTAGCGCACCAGTCCACCGTTCTTGGCGTCATAGAGCTCAATCCGGCGCATCAGTTCGCCTACGTCGTCGGGATCGGTCAGCGCAGGGCGCGGATTGCCCTTGGGTGCCTTGGTGAGCGCATGCTTCAAGTCGCGGGTGGGGTCGCTGCTACAATACGAGGCGCCTACGCCGAATTGGAAGACTCGCGAAGCGGTCGAGCGTAGGCGCCCGACGGTGTAGTACCGTCCACGGGCCTGGGCACGCCGGAATGCGGTCAGCAATTCCGGCGGAGCGATCTCGCAAAGCGGTCGGTCACCGATCTCACGATTGAGCTGAGCGAGATTCCAGCGTTCCCGCTTGATCGTCGACTTGGCCTTGTTCTCCTTTTCGAGCTTTGCGGTCGCCCATTCTTCCCCGACTGCCCGGAAGGTATGCTTGAGCTTTTCGTCTTCCTGTCGCTTGGCCTCGCGCACTGCGACTGGATCTTGGCCCTGATCGAGCAGCTTTTCCGCGTCGTGGCGCTTTTCGCGCGCGGCCTTGAGTCCGACGCCGGGAAAGGTGCCAAGCGACATATTTTTGCGCTTGCCGCCGAAACGATAGCGGTAGAGCCACAGCTTGGTCCCGTTGGGTCGCACCACGACGCTGAGGCCCTGGCCGTCGGCAATCGCGTATTCCTTGTGGGCCGGCCTCGCATGGCGGATTTTCGTGTCGCTCAGTTCATCCACGGGAAAGCTCCCTTGCAATCGGGCGGCCAGCCAGTGTACCCGGCCGTTCCAGTGTACCCACAGTGTACCCGGAAACGCCGGATGCCCTCGAACGGTCGCGAACCGTACCGGGCGTCAATATACAGGGAAACGCCTGATTTTACGAGGGTTCTTGCCGATCGGCGAACGGGCGCGGAGGAAAGAGAACAGGGCTGGAAAGGCTCATGGTGCCCAGGGGCGGAATCGAACCACCGACACTGCGATTTTCAGTCGCATGCTCTACCAACTGAGCTACCTGGGCGTCTCGCGAACGGCCCAAGGGCCTGCCGAGCGGGCGGTTTATAGTGGCCTCGAACCGTCCTGTCCACCGTGCATCGCTGTTCGAGCTGCGCATGGCGCGGCCCCGGCTTCGGCCTTCAAAATGCGCACGGCACGGCCGCTTTTGGCCATTGCGGGCGATGCCGGGCATAGCCGGCCAGCACGCCTGGGCGCAGGGCCGACGCAACCATAAGCTATTGGAAAACCGGCCCTATTCCGGGTCCTCGACGTCGTCATCGCGGCCCGGGATGACATAGGAACCGGTCAGCCAGCGATTGAGGTCGACGTCCCGGCAGCGCGGCGAGCAGAAGGGCCGCGTCTCCTCGGATGGCGGGCGGCCGCAGATCGGGCAGCGGCCGCGCGGCTGCAAGGGATTGGCGGCCTGTTTGTCGGGTGCATCAGGCATCGGGCCAACGAGTCATGAACCAAGCCTTGCGGATAACGCGCAAGGGCTGACGATGGTAGCAACAAGCGCCGCCCCCGGCCCGCCACCCGCGGCCGCCCTGGCCAAGGAACCGCGCACGAAGGCACCGGGCACCAAGGCACCGCGCGCCACGTCGCTCGCCTGGGGAGGGCACACGCGCGTCACGCCGCCGCGACGGCGTTGAGCCAGCCGAAGCGGATCGGAAAGCCCTCGCCCGACAAAAGCGTCAGCGTCTCGTAGAGCGGCAGGCCCACGACGTTGGGATAGGAGCCGACCATCTTGACGACGAAGGAGCCGGCGATGCCCTGTACGGCATAGCCGCCCGCCTTGCCGCGCCATTCGCCGGAGCCGATATAGGCCTGGATGTCGTCCTCGGACAGGCGCTTGAAGCGTACGCGCGTCTCGACCAGGCGCTGGCGAAATGCCTCGCGCGGCGTCACCAGCGTGATCGCGGTGTAGACCCGGTGGTTGCGGCCCGACAGCAGGCGGAGGCATTGCGCGGCCTCGTCGACCAGATTGGCTTTTGGCAGGATGCGGCGGCCGACCGCCACCACGGTGTCGGCGGCGATGATGAAGGCGCCGCGCAACTCGTCGTCGAGCTGCACCGATTTGAGGGCCGCATCCGCCTTGGCCCGCGCCAGGCGGTTGGCGCAGGCCCGCGGCAGCTCGCCGCGCCGTGGCGTCTCGTCGACGTCGGCCGGTCGCAGCGCGTCGGGCTCGATGCCGGCCTGGTTGAGCAGCGCCAGGCGCCGCGGCGAGCCGGAGGCAAGAACGAGTTTGGGACGGCCGAGCATCTCTGATGATTTGCTGATTTATGACGATTCGAACGGGGGGTCGCGCGCGCGCGGAACCTATCGGATGGGCCGGGCTTCGACAACCCGGGAACATGTGACGTCTTTGCGAAAGGGAAACCTTCTCCTTGGGACCTCCGCTGCTGGAGGCCTCCCAGCCGCCTCGCAGCCTCTGGGCTGCTCGGCACCTCGTCCATGAGGGGGTCGATAAGGGGGAGGATGCCGCGAGTTCGCGGAACGATGGAAATCAACGCTGCGATCTCGTCCCGCCTCCTATTCGCTTGCCGCGGCGGTTTTCGCAAACCGCCGGCGGATGCGCGACATCAGCGTGTCGCAGACCTCGCGATAGGCCTCCAGCTTCTGTTCCCGATTACCGTCGGTGCCGGTCGGATCGTGGGTCGGCCAATATTCGACGTCGGCGGCAAGCGTCCGCGTCAAATCGAGCGCCTTGTGATGCGCCTCCGGCGACAGCGTGATGATGAGATCGAAATTCAGACCCTCCCAGTCGTCGAGCTCCTCGAACGTCGTGGGCTTGTGGGTCGAGATGTCCTGCCCGAGCTCCGACATGACCGCGACGGCGAACGGATCGAGCTCAGCCTTCTTGACGCCGGCCGAGCGCACATAAAGCGTATTGGGAAACATGGCCTGCAACAGGCCGGCGGCCATCGGCGAACGCACGCTGTTCTGGCCGCAGGCGAACAGCACCGACTGCGGGTCGCGCGCGCGTGGGGGCGCGGCCATGGGGTCACTCCAGGCTGCGCATGATCTGATCCGAAAACCGGTTCCCACTTTTCGGGATCATGCGCGTTCTCTGAGGCATGGCCTGCTCGGAAAACCGCTTCGCACTTTTCCGGGCCATGCCTAGCCCTTCCAATGCAGGACGGTGATCAGCGTAAAAAGCCGGCGCGCGGTCTCGAAATCGACCCGCACCTTGCCTTTCAGCCGTTCCTGCAGCGTGCGCGAGCCCTCGTCATGGATGCCGCGGCGGCCCATGTCGATAGCCTCGATCTTGTCCGGCGTCGCGGTGCGGATCGCCTGATAGTAGCTGTCGCAGATCATGAAATAGTCCTTCACGATCCGCCGGAACGGCGTCAGCGACAACAGATGCGCCACGACAGGGGTGCCGTCCTCGCGGCGGATGTCGAACATCAACCGGTTGCCGGTGATGCCGATATGCAGCGTGAAGGGACCGTCCTGCGCGGCGCCTTCGGGCGCGAACAGGTTCTGCTCGATCAGGTCGTAGATCGCGATCGCACGCTCGTGCTCGATGTCGGGCCCGGAGCGGCCGATCGACTCCTCGTCCAGCGTCACCGCGACGACGCGATTTTTGGAATCGTCTGATGGCGCAGCGCTGGTCATGTCAGATTCTTGGCAGATTGAGGCGCATTGCGACCGAGCGCGAATGGGCTTCCAGTCCCTCGGCGCGGCCGAGCGTGATCGCCGCCGGCCCCAGCGCGCGCAGTTGCTCGGGGCCGCATTTCAAAAGCGAGGTCCGCTTCATGAAGTCGAGCACGGAAAGTCCCGAGGAGAACCGCGCCGAGCGCGCGGTCGGCAGCACGTGGTTGGAGCCGCCGACATAATCGCCGATCGCCTCCGGCGTGTGGGCGCCGAGAAAGATCGCACCGGCATTGCGGATCTTTGCGGCAAAGCCGTCGGGATCCGCGGTCATGACCTCGAGATGCTCGGCGGCGAGCGCGTCCGCGAGCGGGACCGCCTGGTCGATATGTCCGACCAGGATGATCGCGCCAAAATCCTCCCAGGAAGCGGCCGCGATTTTTTCCCGCGGCAGGGTCGCAAGCTGGGATTGCACGGCGTGCGCGACCTCGTCAGCGAGATCCGGCGAATCCGTGATCAGGATCGACTGCGCGCTCGCGTCATGCTCGGCCTGCGCCAGCAGGTCGGCGGCGATCCAGGAGGCGTTGCCGGTAGCGTCGGCGACCACCAGCACCTCGGAGGGGCCCGCGATCATATCGATGCCGACCTTGCCGAACACCAGCCGCTTCGCCGCGGCGACATAGGCGTTGCCAGGGCCGACGATCTTGGCCACCGGTGCGATGGTCGCGGTGCCATAGGCCAGCGCGGCCACCGCCTGTGCGCCGCCGACGCGATAGATTTCGCTGACGCCGCCGAGCTGCGCCGCCGCCAGCACCTTGGGATTGAGCCGGCCGTCGGGCGCCGGCACCACCATGACGAGACGCCCGACGCCGGCGACCTTGGCCGGCACCGCGTTCATCAGCACCGAGGACGGATACGCCGCGGTGCCGCCGGGCACATAGAGGCCGGCGGATTCGATCGCGCTCCAGCGCCAGCCGAGCTCGACGCCCGCGGCGTCGGTGAAGCGCTCATCCTTCGGCAGCTGCCTCAAGTGAAAGGTCTCGATGCGGTCGCGGGCGAATCTCAGCGCGTCCAGGGTCGCGCTGTCGCACGCCTTCACCGCCGCATCGATCTCGGACGGCGCGACGCGTAGCGTCGCGGCCGTCAGATCAAGTCGGTCGAATTTGGTGGTCGCCGCGATCAGCGCGGCGTCGCCGCGGGCCGCCACGTCCTCGACGATGGCGCGCGCTTGCGCCTCGACATCGGCCGAGATCTCGCGTTTGGTGGTCAAAAATGTTGCGAACCGCTCGTCGAAATCGGCGCTGTTGCGGTCCAGTCGAATGGGCATGGAATGGGTCCGGAAGGCCAGGGCAGGATTACTGCAATGGCGCGGCGGGCTGGCGCCGTCAACCCTCCGAGAACGTCGTCCCGGACCAGCGAGCCCGGCGCGCAGCCGCGGCGAGTGCCGATCCGGGACCAATAACCACAGGACACAGTTTGGGGCAGAGTGGCTGCTACCGAGCGTTACGACAAAGGCCTGTGGTTATGGGTGTGCGCAGTTGCGTACAAGGCGGGGACGACAGGGCAGCGCAAGCTACATTACCCGCGCTAAACTACCGGTGCGCCGTAATCGCCTCACAGATCGGTCAGCTCGCATTCCAGGCACTCGACGTCGAGCCGCAGCGCCGCGCCGCCGGAAAACAGCAGCAGCGCGCTGCCGCCAGGGGCGGTGTCCGCGCTGAACTCGATCCCGACCAGCTCCAGCAGGGTCTGTGGCGCGGCGAGGTCGATATTGCGCGACTTCAAGGACAGCACCCGGTCGAAGCGCAACGCCGCAGCGAGCCGGCGCGGCGCGGTTTCGCCGGCCAGCGTCTGTTCCCAATCCAGCCGGCTCATGCCGATGACGAGGCGCTTGTCGCCCTGCCGCCAGATGATGTCGCAGATCCGCACGCGGGCGTCCTGGACATGGGTCGAGATGACCGCCAGATCGTCCTCGTCGAGCGCGATCAGCTTCAGTTGGGGTGCCACGTCCGGTACCAGAGAGCTCATGATCCGAGAATACGCCAGAGGTCCGATCGAGAAGACGCGACAGGCCGGGTAACGTTCCCGGAACTGGCGCGCAAGGCCTCATACCGCAGCGGCTCTCGGCCAGAATCGCCGCCAGGCCACAAAGATCAGGGCGGCGAAGACCACGAGCACCACCCCCTGGACCGCGGAAAACACCGGTCCGGTCGGCGGATTGCCCGGTGCGATCGCGCTCAGCGCCGAGATTTTCAGGAAACCCTGAATCACCAGAACGAACACGTTGAGGTAGAGCGAGAGCAGCGCAGTGACCACATAGATCCAGCGCCAGGAGCCGGCAAGTTTCTGGCCGTAAAGCGCGACGCAGGCGAGCGCCAGCAGCAGCAGCGAGATGATGCCGATCACATGCGAGGGCATGAGCTGCGCGACCGGAAACAGGAAGCCGGTGGCGCTGGTGAGGATCGTGAACAGCAGGAAGATTGCGGTGAAGGACGGCAGCTTCTGGCCGCCGAGCATACCGATCATCACGAGGATGCCGCTGACAATCGCGATCAGGCTGATGACTACGTGAACCAGCGTGAACGTGGCCAAGCTCATTCCCAGAACCATGGCACTCTCCTGCCTCTCGCGCAGAGATAATATGGCAGGGTCGAGCAAAATGCTACCGCCGCCTGCTCAACGTCATGCAATGCAGGCCCCGAGAAAATCCGCGCCCCCGCTCCCTACCCGCCCTAAGGCAGCATGGTGAAGGAAGCGCACCGATCACAGTGCGGGCTTGGCCGCATCGCCGAGAAAACCGTGCAGCGCGGCCACGACCTGCGCGCCCTCGCCGATCGCGCCGCCGACCCGCTTGACCGAGCCGGAGCGAACGTCGCCGACCGCGAAAACGCCGGGCACGGAGGTCTCCAGCGACTGCACAGGGCGCCCCAGATTGAGCTCCGATTGCGCGCCGGTCACCACGAAGCCGGCGCGATCCAGCGTGACGCCGCAGCCATCGAGCCAGCCGGTCGCAGGATCTGCGCCGACGAACAGGAACAGGTTGCGGATGTCGGCGCTCTCGGTCTCGCCCGACAGCCGGCTCTTCCAGGTGATGCGTTCCAGCGAGCCGTCCGGCATGCCGTCGAGCGCGACGACCTCGGTGTTGAACATCAGCTCGATGTTGGGGGTGGCCTCGATGCGCTCGATCAGATAGCGCGACATGCTGGCGCCGAGCCCGCCGCCGCGGATGATCATCCGGACCTTGCGCGCATGGCCAGACAGGAACACCGCGGCCTGACCTGCGGAATTGCCGGCGCCGACGAGGGCGACCTCCTGCTGGGCGCAGAGCCGCGCCTCGATCGGAGAGGCCCAGTACCACACGCCGCGGCCGTCGAAGCGCGCCAAATTCTCGATCTCCGGGCGCCGGTAGCGCGCCCCGCTCGCCACCACGACCGCGCGGGAGCGCAACGGTTCGCCGCACTCCAGCGCGAGGGTAAAGGTGCCGTCGCGCCGCGCGCAATCGAGCGATCTGGCGGCCATCGGAATCATGATGTCGGCGCCGAATTTTTGCGCCTGGGTGAAGGCGCGGCCGGCCAGCGCCTGGCCGGAAATGCCGGTGGGAAAGCCGAGATAGTTCTCGATGCGGGCGCTGGCTCCGGCCTGGCCGCCGAAGGCGCGCTGATCCAGCACAGCGACGGAGAGCCCCTCCGAGGCGGCATAGACCGCGGTCGCGAGCCCGGCCGGGCCGCAGCCGACGATCGCGACGTCATAGATCTTGTTGCCGCGCTGGCCGATCATGCCGAGCGCATGCGCGAGCTCATTCTCACTCGGATTGCGCAGCACCGTCCCGTCGGCAATCACCACCAGCGGCCAATCCGCCGGCGACGGCGAATAGCGGGCGATCAGCTCGGCCGCGTCGTGGTCGCGCTCCGGATCGAGCAGATGATTGGGCAGGCCGTTGCGGGTGAGGAAGTTTTGCAAGGCAGCGACGGAGGTCGAATTCGACCGCCCGATCAGCACCGGTCCGCCGACCCCGCCCTGGATCAGATTGACCCGACGCAGGATCAAGGCGCGCATGATGCGCTCACCGAGATCCGCCTCGGCCACCAGCAGCGCCCGCAACTGGTCCGGCGGGATCAGTAGCGTCTCGACGTCGTCGTCGGCGTGACCGTCGACCAGCGCCATGCGTCCCGAGAGCTGGCCGACTTCGGCCAGGAATTGGCCCGGCCCCTGGTCGATGACCGGGGTGACATGGCCGAGACCGTCACGCTGGGTGATGGCCACGTGGCCCGACAAGATCACGAACATGCCGGGGCCGGGCTTGCCGGTCTCGAACAGCCGCTCGCCATGTCTGTAGCGCCTGATCTCCCCGAACCGGCGCATCCGCGCGATTTCCTGCTCGCTCAGGGCCGGAAATGTCTGCTCGTGCCGCGGAAAGGCGATCGCGGCGCGCCCCCCATCGGTTGCCTGTTCCGACGCACCCTCTTCCGCCATGACAAAAACCTCTTGACCGCACCCAGGGCCTATTCCGCTCCGATTCAATCGGAATGGAGGCTCTGATTATTGTTTTGACGCGTTTTCTTCGCGCGAACCGGTACCCATCCCGGATCAACACCGGGACAGGCTTTCGCTGGACGACACTACAGCCCGTGCGGCGATACCGCTAGCTGTCGCGCTTGCCAAGCTCGCCATGTGGGCAGGCTTCGTGGTCGTTTCCGGGCGCCGCGGACGCTTTATTGCGCTCGCGCGTCTGGAATTTCCGCCGCTTGAGATTTTCGCGCAGTGCAAGCTTCAGCCGTTCCTGCCGCGTGCCCTTGGAAGGCCCCGCGCCTTGCCGCCGTTCGCCGTCCGTCTTGTCCGCCATCTTCAACCGTCACTCTGGTCTTGACGCGTTTTCTTCACGCGAACCGGTGCCCATCACGGCTTCAAGGCGGGGACAGGCTTTCGCTCGAAAACGCATTTATCCGTGCCACATTGCAGCATATTGTCGCCGCGGGCGGGCCGTGCAAAGCGCCGGGCGCCCCTGGGAACCGCGGGACCGGTGATCCGGACGATTGGGCTACCTGCCTGCTTGCGCCAGAGGGGGGCTTGTGGCAAGAACCGGCCGCCTGCGGGTCGCCGTCTCGGCCGATTCTTGCCGATCCAATCGCCGGGCATGCTGCCGTAGCTCAGTGGTAGAGCACTCCCTTGGTAAGGGAGAGGTCGACAGTTCAATCCTGTCCGGCAGCACCAGTGATGCCTTTGGTTGATTTTGTTGGAAATTCGGTCCTTCAAAGCCACCTCACGGCATGCGCGAATCATACAGCAGCGGCAGAGACACGAAGCACGTGTCAAGCTCGAGCTGTCCACTCGCGAACAGTCAGGATGGCGTCGGCAAAGTCATGCGGGGCTTCCCATGGCAGATTGTGGCCGCAGTCGACAGCGCGATGCTCGTGACGAGCAATGAACATCGGGGCATGGTTCGCAGTGCCGCCGGGCTTGAGCGGGTCCTGCGTGCCATCCAACGTGATCGTGGGAGTGCCGATCTTGGGTTTCGCCGCCAAGCGGTGTTGCAGCGACGCGAGGACTGGGTCACTGAAGCGGTCCCGAAGTAAAAGCGATAGCAGTGGATGACCACGTCGACGAAATCCGGAAGGCAGAAGCGTTCTCTCGAAGGTGGTATCGTCGAACTTCCAGCCAGGCGACCACTGCTCCCAGAGCATGCGACACGGACCGCGACGATGCAGCGCCAGACACTTGTGTCCTCGCTCCAACTGAAACAAATGCTGATACCACTGCACACACTCCAGTACCTGAGCAAAGCCATGTCCAAGGCGTTTCACGTTGGCGGACTGCGAACAAACCGCCGCCCGGCACGGTCGCCTTCACGTCGGCCTCTCTGCGTGAACATGAATGACGTAGAGCGGGTTCGCGAACTCGTCTGTCACTTCCAAGCGCCACTCCGTGCCGGGCCGCAACCTACCGTCCATGCCCTGGATCATCTGGCCCGCGGTCACAGTTGCCTCCTTCCAGGCCGCATGCATGTCAGGAAGCTCCTCACCTTCGAGGTCGAGCTGGGTTCGATTGTGATAGATGTTGAAAAAGTATCTCGGCATGACGAGACCCGATCCGGTGGCGTCGAACACTCGCGCAACGCATTCGTAGCTGTCGCGGTTCCGGGCGCACTGGAAATCATAAGACTTCAGGTTGCCGTTCGCAGTCGACAGCACAACAAGTTGCGTTACTGGACTGGCGTGCCGTCAGCCGCCTTTGCTTTGACGTTGTGGATGGACTAGTTTCGAGCCGAAGGGGGACGTTCGCATGCAAGACATGAAGGCGCACTTGGAAAAACTTCTCACGGACGCGGAGGAGTGCGCGCTCGTCAGCAAGTTGGCTACCGACAAGGTCAAGCAGGAGCTTTTTGCAAGGCTCGCACAGCACCTGAAGACGCTCGCATCCGAAGTCGAGCGCGCTATCGCAAAAATCGAAGTGGATAACGCCCCGCCCAGTTAGCGTTCCAGGCGCCGCTCGACCTTGCTGCGGCTGTTGCCGACCTTCTTGACCGCCTTCTTAACTGCAGATCGCGAGCGGGCCATCTTCTTGGCCTCGTAGCCCACCTCATGGCCCTGCCCGCCGGCAACCCGCACTCGGTCCTGCTTGCGACCCCGGCGTGTCTGCTTCTTCGCTTTTGCCATGGCATTCTCCTTTTCCGAAGCAACGCGGCCTGGAACGCGGGGTTCCGCAATATGAAGCGCCCGTATTTGCGCGGAACGTGCTTTCACAGCACCGGGAACACGTGGACAAACGGCGCCCTCTCAGCTCGAATCTCATCATGTGGCAGCAGCCGAGAACCGGTCCGACCGAGGCGCGGAACTGCGACCTCCCAGGCGAGTTACAGAACCGCCGAGAGGATTGAAGGATGGGCGGCATCTGCGCAGTAGCACGCGGACCGCTGTTCATCGTGCTGTCCTCTATTCGGCAGGACTCAATAGAGAGGCGACAATGAAAACATCCCTTCTTCTGGCTGGCGCGCTCGTTATCGGATGCGCCGCCCCAGCATTCGCTGATGAGTACTACGTCGTGCAAGGACCCAGCCGTCACTGCACGATTACCACGACGCGCCCGGCGGACAAGGAAGTCGTGACGCAGATCGGTCCGATGGCCTTCACGAGCCGCGTGGAAGCTGAAGACCGCATCAAGCAGACCAAGGTCTGCGAGGAAGGCACGGTTGGCAGCACCAGCAGCACGACCGTAATCAAAGAGAAGTAATCGACGCCTGTCGAATCTCGGCAAAGTCGAGCAAGGTCGCGCCCATGCCTGTCGGCGCGACCTTTTTTGCCGTCCATGGTTCCTTGAGAAAAATGTAAGTTATGATGTCCTAAATCGAAGAGCGTCGAAAACAGTTTTGAACCAAGGCAACCCGGCTTCGTTTTCCATTATCACCGGCTGAGGCGTCTGGCCCGTAGGCGCCGGTGGCTGAGAGACCGATCGCGCTCCCGCCTGCACAAAAAGGGAGCGCGGCCATGCCGGAAAGCGTCCGCCACATTCAGCGCGTCCGCGATGAGGCTTCAGCAATCGCGAAGCAGAACGCGTATGTGCGCGAGCTGATAGCGAAATCCTCCGAGATTCTTAAGAAATCACTTCCTGACCTGTTCCTCGGCCGCAAGACCCAAGAGCCTTTCCCCACCGAAGACTACGCCGAGCCGGCGTACCATTCCCTAACACCCAGCGAGATTGAAACGGCCGGGCTTAGACCGGAATGAACCTCCTTAGACAGCCTTGCCTGCCTGCAAATGACGTCCGCGAGCGCCCGTTGCTTCATGATGGCGATGCGCAGCAGCTCGGCCTCGCGGAGAGCCGCATCGGCGCGCGCTAACAATGGATCATGCGATGACCCGTGCATTGCGGCCCAACGCTGTTTCGGGATAGTCGTTCCAAGAGGCCACCCATTCGGCGGGCCGCTTCGTAATGCTACGTCTTGGCCCAACGCCACCAAACATGATGTCCACGAGGCGAAGCACTACCTCCGTTCGCAGTGAAGACGACCCCGGAAGTGATCTGCTCGTTGTGAGGAAAGGCCGGTAAATCCGCGGTCATATCAGGCTGACCAACGGTCCTGCTCCTCGTCGTAGGCGTGGTGGTTGAGGCGGTCCGCAATATTTTCCGCGAGCTTCTCCGAGTCCGCGTCCGCAATTTTCTTGCCTTTGCTGGTTTTCAGCTTGTCGTCCTCAGCTTTGACCGGGAAATCATCGGGATTGAGCGTCTTGCTGTCCTTTTTCATTTTGAAGCCTCGCAAAAAAAGCTGCTAGACGTCTCCGACAACGGTGACCACGCGCATATGGTTGCGGCGGAACAGGTCGCGCTGAAAATTTCATGCGATCTGGACGGCCTCAGTACCTAGCGGCCAGTCTCGGTGCCGTGTCCACCGAAGCTGCATGATTACCGCTCGCGTATCGCCTGGAGCGCCCTGGGTCGTAGCAACGCGCGGGCCTATCCAAAAAGCTCCGTCCGCATCTGAATTGAGATTGCTGTCGGTTAACTGTGCTCTGCGTATCAATTGATATGAAGCGCCTCAACGCCCCTTGTTACGATGTCAAAACATCCAGGCAACAAAGCTGCGCGCCCATGCGAAACCAAGTCAACGTCTATCCCCGGCTCGACATGCAAGCCGTTGAGAAGTCTTTGATCAGATACCGCCAGTCGGTGGAGATCCTAAATCAGTCGAAGCCCGATACGTTTTTGGGACGCCGCACTTTCGAGCCATTTCCCAAAGAGCAGCACTCGGGCGGCTGAGCCGATTGACGCTGGCTTCGCCTGGTCGACGTCTTTACGTCTTTGCGGCTTCGCGGGCTTGTTGCCCTCGATTGGCAGCGGCATCTCCGTCTGAAACCGCGGTCCGGCCTTGCGTCTGTCAATGGGAACGAACGGCCGTCGGCTCACGACCGTTCCGCCGTTGCACGCTTTACTGTTAGTTCCCACAATGCGCCTGATCTCCTCGACCTCCGCCTGTGGCTTCCATGCCGTTGCCTTCTTCGCGTCGCGTTCCTCCGCGATTGGGCGATTGCCTTTTCGCATCGCACGCGCTCCCTCGCCCTCGCGGCTTGCTCCCTGAGACATCCGTATTTTCGTGGGGTCCGTATCGCGACGCGTGCGACCCAGAAGAGTTCGGTCGGGCGCACGGGTGCCAACGAGGAGAGATACCAATTGAGCGGATATAGCAAAAAGCAGCCGGAACATCGCCCGCCCCCTCGTCATTGACTGCAATGGAACGCGTTTTCCTCATCATCCTTTGCACGGGTGTCGTTCTGCTGGTGACTGCGCTTGCGTTGACAACGCCAGCACTGAAATCGGATGGTCCGGCAGAGAAGGCCATTTTGCTGCGCGAAGGACGGTGAGCGCATCGAGTCATCCAGGCGCGAGCCGAGTGCAAGCCGAGCGGGCTCGTCGCCCGTCAGTCGCCGCGGAGCGAAAGGCTGATACGCGTGACAATGTCGTCCCAATCGCGTTCCTCGCTCACCGGATAATTGATGAGCACGCAATGAACCAACCGTTGCGAGAAGTTGCAACGGTCGTACCAGACTCTGTTGCCTTTGTTGCTCGATACGGCAAAAAAGCGCGGCGCTATTCTCTTGTATTGGATGTGCGGCGGCGGATGTCTTTTTGCGAGGAAACCGGCGGGGGAATCGTTGCCACTGTTGGGCACCGACTGGATCGTCAGGTGTGCTCTGCCGTCGGCAGTCTCGAACCGCTGTCCATGGCCATCCGGCTGGCCTGCCCGCTTCGTGAAGATTGAGGAGGGCATATCGACCGAGGTGCCGGTCTCCGGGATCGAATAGGTCGTCCAGCGTGCCGGTTGCGCCGCGACGAACAGGGGCGACGCGGCAAATGCGCCAAGCAAAGCACCAGCCCAGAACCTCATTGGCTGCTCCTTTCAACGCCGCGGCGTGATCTGAAGCTCAAGCAACGCTATCCTCTGCAGCACGCCGACGTCCCGTTCGCCGGATTTCGCGCTGCGAAGAATCGATTCGGCCAGCAACGCGACGTGGGAGGAGGCGACCGGTTCCGGCAAAGTTGCAACAGCCTGCGCGAGAGCCGTTGTCATGGCCTCGATCGCTTCAGGCGAGAACGCTGCGTTGGAAAAATCCTTCATTCTTTAGAAGCGATTGTCGGGCTAACAGGCTCACCTCTGCGGACGTCCGCTTAAGCGAAACGCGCCGCTCCATCCGGAGTTCCGGGATAGGCGTGAGTTCGATCAAATTGCTGGCCGTCCGAACCAGGACGGAGCTACTGCTTACCGGCGCAATCCATTGTGCGTCGAAGCGCGCGTAGTGCGTCGGCCACTTAGCCGCCCAACCCTGATCCGTCGGCATCTGCGGTGCAGTGACACTATTGCGTTTGCTGTTCCAGTGCGGCAGTTGCGCTTCGATCGGCCAATTGCAACAGAGTGCCAAGACCGAAAACGACCGTCTTTCTCCCGAGCACCATCATGACCGAGAAATAGACGGCTGCTCCGAAAGCAGCCAGACAGATCGTTCGCAGGGAAACCGTCAGGAATTGGAGACGAGAATCAAAGAAGGTAACGGTACCGAACATCAGAAGCGAAGAAGCCACCGAAGGCAGTATTGCGGCGAGCCACTGACGTATCGGAACGTCGATCAGGCGTGTCACGAGAGTGGCTGAAACAGGCAGCGTTACAATGTAGGGAAGAATGAACGGCAACGCCACATTCTCAACTCCGAAGTGGCTGAGAATGAGAAACATTGACGCAGCCATCGCCACATAGGCGAGCAGGTTGTAAAAAGTCCACATTTGCTTTGCTTTGAGCGCAAAGATCGTGTCTCCAAAGATTTGCAGCGAGGCGAAAAAACCGCCCAGCGTGAATGTCGCGAAAATGGGGGCCGTGACTACCCACTTCGCGCCGAACGCCATGGAGATTATTTCGTCAGCGAGACTTGATGAGCCAACGAAGATAGGCGCGCAAACGAATGAAATCAACGAAACCATCCGTAGTGCCGCCTGCCGAAGCCGTTGTTGGTCGTCTTGAACTTCGGCCAAGGCCGGAAATGCAACACCATTTATCGGTGTCGCCGCGATCGACTGAAGAGCCAGTCTGAGGCGCTTCGCAAGTGCATAGAGTCCAACCAGCGTCGGGCCAAAATAGTAGGCCACAAGCAAGGTGTCGCAGTTTTGGCTGATCACCGCCAACACGCAGCCTGGGAGGGCGCCGCGCATGAAGCGCAGGATACTGCTCGTCGCTTGGATTGAAACTCGAAAGGAAGGAATCCAAGCGGATATTCTCCATAGCAGAGCAAGCGATATGGCGCTGGTTGCGATCTGCTGAACGACCAGAGAAGTCAATCCATATCCAAGGATAGCCAATAGGATTCCGACGAGACCGCCGACGGCCGTTCCTATGATACTGCGAATAGCCAAGGTGCGAAATCGAAAGGAGCGAGCCAATCGCATTTCATGAGTGCGCGCCAATCCCATAAATAGAACAATGACACTCATGGCCCGCATCACGCTTTCCAGATGCGGTGCCTGCATCATTTGCTCGACCGTGCCGGCAGATAGCAGCATGACGAGCGCTCCGGCAGCGGAAAACGCAAGCGAGAGCCAAAAACAGCTGTCATACTCGATGTCCGTCGCGTCCTTCTCCCTGAGCACGGCAAAGGCGACCGTATCAATCACGACGGACTTGAATGAAAATATTGCGACGTAGGTTATGCTAATGAGACCAAAGTCGCTGGGAGCGAAAAAGCGCGCCATGATCGCGAATACGAGCAGCGAGATGACCTGCGTGAGTCCTGTTTCCAAAGCAAGCCATATCGCGCCTGAAGCCGCGCGGCGCGCTAGCTTAGGCTGCCGAGCAGCGGGTTGGTCGGAGCGCATCACCAGCAGTTACTGCTATCGTCTCGTATTCCATTGTCGGCAGATGCGAGCGGCTCGATCGTTCACGACAGGGGCGTGATCCACCTGATCACCGGGGGGCGCCGTGCGTAGAAAACTCCTCCACCCTCATGAAGTCGTTGCCTTTGGTACCGCGATCAAGAAAAAACGCTGCTCAGGAGCCGCGCTCAAATCGTTTAATGGAACAAATTCCGAAATGTCATCATGCGAAAAGAATAGATCAAAGCCTTGGCTAAAGAAGGCAGTAACATCCGAGTTGGATCTTCCATAGCGACCTAGTTGGGTATTTCCGTGTACCTCGACGTACCAAACGCACCTGGATCTCAGTGTGATCGGGGCGCCTTCGAGGGCGTGAGCTTCGTAGCCTTCGATGTCCAGCATCACGATATCCGGGCTACCGTATTCTGCCGCTAGAGAATCGATGCTGACAGAGCGGACCTGCTGAGCAGCAGGGCCAAGTTTGGTTGGTTCAACCATTCCGTTGTGCGCTCGAGAAAAGTATAGTTGACCGTCCGCGGAGCCGACGACCGCGTGCAGGAGAGTCATGTTCTTGAGCCGGTTCAGCTCAATGTTGCGCTTCCCAACAATATAATTGGCGTAGTTGCCTTCGACTGCGACGATCGACCCGTCAGTGCCCACGTCGCGTGCCAACATCATGCCAACGACCGCCTGGTGAGCTCCCAAGACGAATGCGCGCGCTCCCTTGCTCAATCGAAGTGCGTCGAAAAAGTCGAACGAGCTTGGTCGAACCATGTCGCGGTCATACCACTCCTTCCCGACGCGATCGGCTATGACGACGGACAGCTCCTGTCTCCCAAAAAGATGGGTGGCCGTATACTCTCTGAACAGAGCTCTTTCGCCTTGCAAGCGCAAGAAGCGCGCGACGTTGTATAGGCCCGGCGCTCCCTGCCGCAGGAATGCTTTGGCTGCTTGGATCATCTAAATTCCTCCCTTCTCACGGGCGACCGGTGCGGGCCGATCTGATGAAGCGATATTTTGCATGTCTGTATCGCGCCACACATCAGCTGCTCCGCCGATAGTGCAGAAGCGCTCAGCCTTTCCGTAAAATGCCCATCCCGTATTTGTAAGTCGGCGACTTCCCCAGTTCGGCCAAGTATCGCTCGTAACCGATCTTGGCCCTGTACCAGCCTTTGTCGTCGCAATCGTCGATGAGAATGATGCCGCCGTCGCCTAATCTTGGATGCAGGCGTTTGAGGCCGAGGTAAATGGGCTCGGTGAGATCGACATCGAGCAGACACGCGGAAATCCGGGCTGGAAGGGCGCTATCGGGCAGGGACGTTATGTCGCCCTGGTGGATTTCGACATTCTTGCCTCCGTGTCTGTCCAAAACCCATCGCGTCAGCCTTGGCGAGTTCGAAGAAAAGTCGTCCCGGGCGCCTGAGAAGATGCCCTTCGCGGCATCGAGAGCCCAATGTCTATCTGTAAAGCCGGAGAACGTATCGTACACCCGGTATTGTCGATCGTCGCCGAGGTTTCTCATCATCCTTGCAGAGACGGCGGCCGTGCCACCTAGATAGCATCCGACTTCGACGACATCTCCCCCGACGCTCATCGTCTCGATCAATGTCTGCTGCCAGAGCATCAATCGCTCCGGAGCGAGCATGATTGGAGGAAAACGATATATAAGCGGCTTGAGGGCCGCTTTCGCCAATAATTTGAGACCAACCATTTTGATAAAAAACCATTGCAACCAGAACTGGAACTTACCCGGAAATGGGCTATGATGCCAAGAGCCTCGATCATTGCCGAGGTGCCCAAAGATAGGGCTGACGTGGCGGGGGGCCATGCTGTCGAACGCGGTCTTGATTGTCGCGGTGACGTTCAATGCCGCGTTGGCACTCATCAATGCCCACATTGTCGCGCTCGAGCGCACCTATGTCGTTCTGACCGAAGTTGCGGTCTATGGGGCCGCGGCGGCCATCATCTTCTTTCGCGTCGACCGAAGAATGATGCCGTGGTTCTTGCTGGCGCTGGCTACCGTGCTGCTCGGCTTCCTGCTTGGCCTCGGAAACGGTGCTTTTAATCCGAAATTTCCGAGAGACGTCCTGGTCATTCCGGTTTTCGTGATGTTGGGAATGGCTCAGGGGCGTTCGAGCCTGGTCAGGCCTGTCCTGATCCTGCAGACGATCGTATTTCTGACCGCGGCGCTCGAGGCCGTCCGCCCCGACCTTTATGCGGAGACTTTTCAGGTCCTGAAATATTACGTTAGTACCCGGGATTATTCGCAGAACCAGTTCTGGAACAGCGAATCGACCCTGTTCATCAGCGCGACGCGCCCCGGGGAGAGGTTCTTCGGGTTCATCGAAATGCACCGGCTGTCCTCGATCTTTCTGGAGCCGGTCTCGCTGGGCAACTATTGCGTGGTCGTCGCGATCCTCCTGATTTCGCTTTGGAAGGATTTTGGGTTCTGGACTCGCGCCTATCTGATCGCCACTACTTTGCTGCTGCTGGTCGGCTGCGATGGCCGGCTCGCGGGCGCCTCGATCCTGATCATCATGGCTGTCGTCCCTCTCTTTAGGTGGCTTCCCAGCCGCTGGTCGGCTTTCGATCTGCCGCTGGTGCTGCTGGCGTCCGCAGTTTACGTCGCCATCGTTCAGCCGGCCGTCGGTTCAGATAATTTCGGCGGCCGGGTGGCTGGGAGCCTCGATCTGCTGTCGCAAATCGATGTAGCCGGCTTCTTCGGGCTCGACGCGCGTTTGTCCGATATCGCGGCGGACAGCGGTATTTCCTATTTCGTTCTGACCCAGTCCGTCGTCGGCCTCGCCGCGGTCTGGCTTTGCATTTGTCTGGTGCCGAATGGTCGTGACGGCAGGTCGCGCCTTTTTGTGCATTCGATCGCACTTTTCATTCCGCTCAGCCTGATGGTCAGCTACTCGTTTTTCTCCATCAAGGTTGCTGCGCTGATGTGGTTTTGCTACGGCCGTATCTGTTGCACTGAGAGCGTCGACGAAGCAACCATAGGTCGTGAGACAATTAGCCGGGCGACGGCGCGTCCATGGGGGACGCGGTCGTTCACCAGATATTCTTTCAGGAATTTTCAGCACCTTGCCAGAGAATAGCAAGAGAATCGTCATCATCTCGGCGGTCCATGATTTCCGCATGCTCCGGCGCGGAAGCATCCAGGCTTTGGCCTCGGCGCTGGCGCGCATGGGCCACGACGTCACGTTCTTTTCGCTGCGCTTCAGTCTGCTGAGCCTGATCAAGCGCGACTCGCGGAGCTTTCTCTGGCGCAAGGCCAACAGAGCCGAAACGGTCGATGGCGTGCGGTGCTATCTCTGGTTTACCCTGATCCATCCGTTCCAGTCGCAGTCCGGTTTTCTTGAATTTCTGTTCAGGCCCTATTACGCGCTGCACAAGCGGCTGAAAGACGCCTTCCTGGACAACTCCCTCTGCGCCGCCGACTACATCATCATCGAGTCTGGACAGGGCATTCTCTTTGCCAATCGGGCGCGCCGGCTGAATCCTGGAGCGAAAATCATCTACCGGGCGTCGGACAAACTCAGCACCATCGGTGCCGCCGCGGTCCTGCAGGCGGAGCTCGAGAAGAGTGCCGATGCGTTCGATTGGTTCTGCCTGCTGTCGGCCGAAATGGCCGATGACTTTGCGTGGGTCAGGGAGCGCAGCTTCTTCGTGCCGCTCGGAATGGATCCCGACGATTTCCTGAGCGCCGGGCCAAATCCCTACGTCGCGCCGATCAATGCGGTGTCGGTCGGGTCGATGCTGTTTGACGAAGAGTTCTTCCAGGTCGCGGGGAAGCTGTTTCCCGACATCCAGTTTCATGTGATCGGAAGCGGAGCGACATTCGATGCGCCTGCGAACGTGAAATTGTATGATGAAATGGCGTTCAAGGCGACGCTCCCCTACATCGCGTTCGCGTCGGTCGGCATTGCGCCGTACCGGGCGGCCAAGGGAGCGGACTATCTTGCAACGTCGAGCCTGAAGCTCAAGCAATATGAACATTTCGGCATTCCGGCCGTCTGTCCGTCCTTTGCGGTTGGCCGGTCGCCTAACCGGAGCGGCTATGAGCCCGGCAACGCAACGAGCATTGAGCAGGCGATCCGCGCCGCCATCTCCAGTCGCTTCGTTCCAGTTCCGCCGCCATTGACCTGGCGGGACCTTGCGCAACGCCTGCTTGATCCTCGACTGTTCGCAGACTGCGATCTCGGCGCTGCGCTGTTGTCTCGCGCCGCCGACGCAGGCCCGCAGTTTCCGCCGGCATCGGCGGTCACCGTGTCCCTGGTGGTCTGCACGGTCGGAGATCGAAGACCGCAATTAAGCAGGCTGCTGCAGTCGTTGAAGCTGCAGGAGTTCAGGTCATTCGAGATCATCATTGTCGATCAGAATGCACCGGGCTATCTCGACGAAGTCCTTGACGACAGCGGGGCCGGTCTTCCATTGAAACATTTGAAGTCGGCGCGCGGCCTCTCGGTCGCCCGGAACGTCGGGCTGGTTCACGCGACGGGCTCGGTCGTTGCGTTTCCTGACGACGACTGCTGGTACCTTTCCGAAACGCTGAAGAAGGCAGCCGCGTTCTTCGAAACCAATCCCGCAGTCGATGTTCTTCTCGGCCGAACGATCGATGCATCCGGCCTGCCGTCGCTCAGCCCGTTGCGAAGGGAAAGCGGATCGGTCAGCAAGGATAACGTGTGGACATCCGGCAATTCGAATACGCTGTTCGTTCGCAGAAGCGCGATTGGCAATGAAATACGTTTCGATGAAGACATCGGCGTCGGCGCGGCAAGCAGGTTCCAGTCGGGTGAGGAGACCGACTTCGTGTTGACCTTGATCGCGGGCGGCGCGCGCGCGATCTACATGAGCGACCTCAAGGTATTTCACGATCAGGTCGAGAATGTCGGCGCGCGACAGCGGCTGAAGCGATCCTGGAGATATGCTCACGGGTTTGGCTATGTGCTGAAGAAGCACGAGTTCGGCGCCGGATATCTCGCATATCGGGTCACCCGATCGTTTTTGAGCGCGATCTGGGCTGCGATGCGGCTGCAGCCCGTGAATGCGCTTTCAAGGGTCTTGTGGGGTGCTGGCACGGTGGTCGGATATGCAATGGCGGATAAGGTTGAAGCTGGATATGCGGCCTATGCGGCGCCTTGACCTGGCGATGGCTCTCTTGCTTGCGTCGTCGTCCTCTCCCGCCTTCGCCCAGGGCCTGGACATCGCCGGGAGCGACGCTTCCTCCCGCAAGCACCGCGATTTCGCGGGAAAGCCGTGCCTTCAGACCGAGGGCATCGCCCGGCCGCTCGCCTCGAATCCGAGGATCCTCAATCACGCGGTCAGTCTCGACAACCATTGCAACGATGCCATCAAGGTCAGGGTCTGTTACTACCGGAGCGATGACTGCACCGACGTCAGCGTCCCCGGCCACGCGCGCAAGGAACAGGTCATTGGCGTGTTTCCGGCCATGCAGCTGTTCAGGTACGAAGTGAAAGAGCAGTTCTGACTGGGACGCTTGAGGGGCGGTTCGGCCTATCGCCCGGCAGCGGCGCCAAGGCTGGCCGCGCCCTGCATCCAAAACGGATGCTGCTGCACAATAAATGGTCGACCATGGCTTTCCGTTCGTGTTACGGTTGCGTGTTGGTATTTCGTCTATTGCCTGCAAGACCTGTCCTGGGGGAAGGTTTTTTCGATGCTTTTGCGATTTTTCCAGCTGGCGCTGGCGGCCGTGCTTTGTGCTGCATGCCTCGGCGTTTTCACGGTCCGCGATGCCAGCGCGGTCACCGCTGATGGCCAATCGCGATCCGATGTGATTGCCAAGCTGCGGGCCAATCCGGCCCAGATCTTCCTCGATGCCGATGGCAACACCCTGACTGTGGCCGCGCTGATATCAGCCGTCCGGGATCTCGTGATCGCGGACAAGGCAGCCCTCACGCCGATCATCGCGGCCCTCAACCTTGCATCCGCCGGGGAAAAATCCGCCATCGGCACCGCCCTCGGACAGGCGGCGCAGGCGCTGCTCAAGACCGATGCGCCGTTTGCCGCCGAGATCCAGCAAGCGCTCGCCGAAAGCTCCGATTCGGTCGCGATCCTGGCGTTCGCCGGCGTGACCGGCAACGCGCCGATCGGGGCAACCGGCGCCGCCGCAGGTGGCGTCGGCGGTGCCGCTGGCAGCGCGGGTGCTGGCGGGGCTGGCGGCGGAGGTGGCGGGGGCGGCGGCACGGGTAGCGGCAGTGGCGGAGGTGGACCGAACCGGGCCGGGCTGTTCTCCTCTGGTCTCACCACACCGACCACCACCAACTCCACGACCGTGACCAATGCGTTGACCAGTGTCAGTCCGTGAACGCACAGCACCAACCGGGGCCGGCGACGCGTTCGGTCCCGCCTCGCCTCCATCGATGACGCGAGCGAGCCGCAATGCTGCAACGTAATCCGGAGCCCTTTGCGAGAACCGACGTCGCGCCGTCCACGGCGATGTCGCCTGCCGACGTGATTGCGTCCTTCGCGAGGCTGTCCCGCCGTCGGGCCGGCATCATCGTCCTGATCTTTGCGTGCTGCGTGGTTTGCGGCGCGGTCTATCTCTACGTCGCGCCGCCAAAATATCTCGCGCATGCCTCGCTGATCATCGACACGCGAAAGACCCAGCTGTTCCAGCAGCAGCAGGTTCTGGCGGACACCCCGGTCGACTCCGCCACCGTCGACAGCCAGATCGAAGTGCTGAAGTCGGAGACCATTGCCGCCGCCGTCGTCAAGGAGCTGCATCTGACGACCGATCCGGAATTCGTCGGGTCCAAGCCCGGCCTGTTCGGAACGATCATCTCCTTTCTGTTTCCATCTGCGCCGGCATCCGAAACCGATCTGGAGCAGCGGGCGCAGGAGACCTTTCACGCCGGCCTGTTTCCCCGGCGGGTCGGCACCACCTATGTCATCGAGATCGGCTTCCTGTCGCGCAGCCCGGAGCGCGCCGCCGTGGTCGCGAACGCGACCGCGGAGGCCTACATCCTCGATCAGCTCGAGGCCAAGTACGAGGCGACGCGCCGCGCCGGCATCTGGCTGCAGGAGCGCATTCACGAGCTGCAGCAACAGGCCGCGACCGCGGAGCGCGCCGTGCTGGATTTCAAGAAGGCCAACAACATCGTCGATACCGGCGGCCGCCTGATCAACGAACAGCAGCTTGCCGAGCTGAACAGCCAGATCGTGCTGGCCCGGGCGGCCACCGCCGAAGCCCGCGCGCGATTGAACCGCATCAGCGAGATCACCAGGAACGACATTGCCGAGCTCGACAGCGTCATCAAGGCGCCCGATCCCGCGGTTGCGGACGCGCTGCGCAGCGACGTCATCAACAAGCTGCGCAGCGAATATCTGGAAGCTGCCAACAAGGAGGCGGTCTACTCGGCGCGACTGGGCAAGGACCACCTCGTGGTGATCAATCTGCGCAACCAGATGTTCGAGATCCGCAAGTCGATATTCGACGAGCTGAAGCGGATCGAGGAGACCTTCAAGAGCGACTATCAGATCGCAATCGCGCGCGAGCAGAGCATTCAGCAGAGCCTCGCCGAGGCCGTGGCGCAGAATCAGGTCGCCAACCAGGCCCAGATTGCGCTCAAGGATCTCGACAGCAAGGCGCAGACGTTCCGCGCGATCCACGACAATTTCGTGCAGCGCTACATGGAGGCGATCCAGCAGCAGTCGTTTCCATACACGGAAGCGCGCGTAATCTCCAGCGCCGTGCGCCCGACCAAGAAGAGCCTGCCCAACTCCGTTCTGGTGATGACATTGGCCGCGGCGAGCGGCCTCCTGCTGGCGTTCGGCGTCGCCATCCTGATCGACCTGTCGGAAGGTGGTTTCCGCACCAGCGAGCAGGTAGAAGGAGAGCTTGGAACAACTTGTCTGGCAATCGTGCCGGTGTTCAAGGCAGATGCCCGGCCGTTCCGCGCCATCGAGGCCCGACCGGATGCCGCGAACCTGCGCCAGCTGGAACGAACCGGCGTGCTGTTCGGTGTGGTCGGAACGCCTTTCTCGCGCTTCGCGGAAGCGTTCCGGACCATCAAGGTGAGCATCGACCTGATAGCTCTTGCCAAGCCGTCAAAAGTCATCGGGATCACCTCGACCAATCCGGGCGAGGGCAAGTCGACGGTTGCCGCCAATCTCGCGCGCCTGATCGCCCATGCCGGAGGAAGCGCAATTCTCCTGGACTGCGATCTTCGCAATCCGTCACTGACGCGCTCGCTCGCCCCTCACGCCGAGTGGGGGCTGTTGGATGTGATCTCCGGGAAGCGGCAGCTCGCCGACGTGATCTGGAGCGATCCGGCGACCTCGCTGTCATTCGTGCCGATGGTCGCCAAGATGCGACTTTCGCATACCAATGAAATCCTCGCATCGGCCGCGATGCGGAAGCTGATCGAGGAGCTCCGCAAGACTTATCAATATGTTCTCGTCGACCTGCCGCCGCTGACACCGGTGGTGGACGTTCGCTCGACCAGCCAGATCGTCGATACCTATCTCTTCGTGATCGAATGGGGACGAACCGCCATCGACGCGGCGAAGCGCGCTTTGTCGTCGGCACCGCTGGTCTCCGACAGCCTTCTCGGCATCGTCCTCAACAAGGCGAATCTCGACCTCGTGCGAAACTACTCCTATAGCGGAGGCTATCGCTACAGCGATCGCGACCTCAAGAATTACGGCTTTGAGGACTAGGCGGTCGTGGCCGGCAAGACGACGCGCGGCTCTGTCTTGGTGGCGCGGATCGCGACGACGTCTTTCGCGCTGGCAACGCTGTTCTGGGCCTGGCAGGCCGCCCCGACGCTCTGGTCGCAGCCGTCGATGGCGCAGATGGCGCGAAAGATCGTCGGCGGCGAGCGGTACCGGCGAGACTTTCTCGCGGAGTTCGCGGAGGCGACCGCGCGAAGCCTCCGGCGGGACCGCTGCGCGCCCGTCGCTCGACGAACCCTGGCCGTCACCCGGTTGCGCCTGGCCGAAGAGGCCATCGCGGCTGGCGATGAGACCGGCATCACGCGGACACAGTCCGATCTCGATGTGGCGCTGCTGGATGCGCTCGATTGCGCGCCGACCGATCCCCTGTTGTGGCTCGCTCGGTTCTGGCTACAGAACAACACGAGGGGGTTGCAGCAAGACAATTTCAAGGCGCTCAGGCTGTCATATCGATTCGGCCCCAACGAGGGCTGGCTGGCGTTGCGGCGCAGCCGCTTCGCGCTGGCGGTCTATCCTGCGCTGCCCGACGATCTGAAGCAGCAGGCGATCGACGAGTTCGTCCAGCTGGTCAAATCCGACTTCATTACCGATGCCGCCGACATCGTTGCCGGGCCTGGCCGACCGATCAGCGAGCTGCTGCTGTCCCGCCTCGAGGGCATCGACATCGTGAAGCTCAAATTTCTCGCCCGGCTGCTGGACGGCAGGGATTTTGAGGCCAGGGTCCCGGGCGTCGAGGTCACACGCCCTCGACCCTGGTAGAGGCGCCGGCATTGCTGCGTTGATGGTCAGACCTGGCACGATTCCACGGGAGCCTGGCCAGACATCGGGCCGGGCGCGCCTGATCGCGCGGTTCGGAACGATTGTGCGAGGCCGGCGCCGACCAGCGCAAAGACGGTGATGGCGACGCCGGGGATTTGCAGCGAGAAGTCGATCAGCGAGTGCAGGATGGCGAGCGCGGCCGCGGCGAGCGCCGCGATCACCACGATGTGCTCCCTGTTGCGGCTCCAAAGGCCGAAGGCGAGGATCGCAAAGGCACCGATCCAGCCGGTGACGACGACGCCTGCCAGCGGCAGGCCCATCTCGGTGGCGATTTCCAGCGGCGTGCTATGGGCGCGATCCCAGGTGCCCCAGGACGTTCCACCATTGCTGCGATAGGCAGGAAAGACCCAGGCAAACGTCCCGCCTCCTGTGCCGAGCCAGGGGTGATCGCCGATGATGGCGAGCGTCGAGCGATAGGTCGGCAGGCGTCCTCCACCGGCAACGCCTTCGCTGTCGAAACGTCCGAGCACGCCGGCACCGAGCACCTGCATCAGGATGACCACGGCGCAGGCCGTCGACAGCACGAGGCGGGCGCGCTTGCGGCCGAATTGCGCGACTTTCAACGCGAACAGGCCGAGCGCCATGATGGCGGCCAGCAGCGCGAGCACGACGCCGGCACGTGAGCCCGTCAGGAACATCGCGATCAGGCAGATGAACAATGCCGCAAACTCGATCAGGGCCTCTGGTCGGAGATGACGAAGCGGCTGAACCAGCGCCGGCCAGGTCAGCGCGCTGCCGGACGGCAGCTGCCGTCGGAAGCGGTCCGCAAGCAGCAACAGCCAGAGGATGGCACATGAACCGAAATAGATCGCGGCGCTATTGCGGTTGATAAATGTCGAGGTCAGCACCGTCGCATAGGCTTCCTTCTTCATCCAGAGCACGTGGGTCGGATCGATCAGGAACGCGATGATGCCGTAGACGGCATAGGCCGCTCCCGACCAGGCCACGACATGGACCAGGCGATGCGCATGAGCGCGGTCGACGCTAACGATGAAGCTGACGAGCAGGCTCAGGACGGCGGCCAGTGGCGGTCCAAGAGATAGCAGCGGCTGGTCGCGGACCAGCGCAAGCGGGGGATGGAGCTGTGCGCCGAGTGCCTCTTCCGCCGCCCGCCAGGCCGGATCAGCTGTCGATGCTGAAAAAAATCGATGCGCGGATAGCTGTTCGTGCAGAACAACGAGATAGGCGCAGATGACGATCGCAACACCGCCGAGCAGGACCAGATGCCGGCGATCCAGCGCGCGCAGCGACGCTAGTCCCAGCGCTACCGCAAGCGTGATGCACCAGGCCACGATCGGAACGGGACCGACCGATCCGTAGGGCAGCGGAGCCAGCGCAACGACCGTGAGAAGAAGCAGCGCCGGCACTCTGTTGGAGATGGCCGCGCTGTTGGATGTCGTCGTAACGGGAAGCCGAGCGGCCTCGAACTCAGGACCGGCATTGCTTGACGGCCGCCCGGCATCGCGTGGCGGCAACCGGTAGGCTCGCGTTGCGGGAGAATGATCTCGGTTCAATGTTTCCTGCCCGGGCCGGGGCGAAACCCGAGGCAAATGTATCGAATCAGATGTCGCAAGCAAGCATGGTTGCACTCGAGTGCAGCACGCAGATCTTCCGCCAGCCGCTCGAGGAGCGTCTGCTCGTGCCTCGATTGGCGGAGCAGGCCAGCACGGCCGCAGGCTCTGCCTTCGCCATCACCAGTTTGCCGAAGCTCAGACATTGTCGCTCCGAAGGGGCACTCAATTGGGGCGTTGGGGCAGAAAGCGTTTCAACGTGGCAAGTTGCGGAGGCTCGGGTCCTCCGGGAAATGGCCGCGGTTCGGCCAGATACATGTAGCTATCGGGCCATAACGGTCCGTTCGCCCAATAGGTCAGGCCGATATAACCTCCGGTATCGGAGACGGCGGCCGCGGCCTGCCAAGCCTCGAGCAGCGCGG